>CAIYMN010000213.1 GCA_903927295.1 uncultured beta proteobacterium
CCCAGCATGGCGAATTCAGATTCAGTTTACAAGTCTGGGGTTCGTGGAGCGCTTACCATCGATTACCTCGGTCGCTCTGACTTGCCCGATTTTCCTGGCTGCTTTGTATGAAGCCCGTTTAGTCTACTGCAATGCAGTATGGCTGTTTGTCAAGCCGCCGTTGGCTTATCGTGGTGCCGGTGGCGGGGGCCGCACTGTGTAGTGAAAGCAAATCTACTACGTGGTCCTTCGCAGTCGAGTTTGGCCTAAACGCCATCCTCGCCGTCGTTGTTAGGCGTGACACAATCAGCCACAAATCCACCGTGGGAAAGAAGCAGTTAGATGCAACCGAATTACATTTCTGTGGGGCAAGTATTTGGGGTGCCCGGACGATTGACTGTGCCTCTGTTTCAACGGCCCTACGTGTGGACGAAGGAAGAGCAGTGGCTGCCACTTTGGCAGGACATTGCCGACCTGCTGGAAAGAATTCGGACAAGCTCGGGAAATAAAAAGATTTCCAGTCATTTTTTGGGCACAGTGGTTTTGGAACAAAAGCCAAATCCAATCGGCACGCTTCCGCGAAGAGAAATCATCGACGGTCAACAAAGGCTGACGACTCTTCAGGTTCTATTGAAGTCGGCAGAGCATGAGTTAAACGTGAGGACCGTTTCCTGTGACAGCGAGCATTTGCAACAGCTTCAAATGGCAGCGCGACAGATCGCCATGCTCTGCGAGAACGAGGCCCAGCTTATCGATGATGATCGATTCAAGATCTGGCCGACTAATGAGGATCGTGCGGCATTCAAGGCCGTGATGGAGTTTGATGGAAGTTCCTTGCAACTCCCAAACACCGGGCAGCTAGGGAATGCGTACACCTTTTTTCGGGAGAAGTTTCGTGAGCATCTCAATAACCCGCAAGGTGAACTCGCCGACCGAGCTAAGGGCATTGCTGCCGGCCTGAGGGATTACATCAAGCTTATCGTTCTGGACCTTGACGCTGGTGATGAACCGCAAGCAATATTCGAGACTTTAAATGCACATGGAACCCCTCTGCTACCTTCGGATCTGATGAAGAACTGGCTGCTGTGGGAAGCAAGCAAACAGAATATCGGCCCCGGTCCGTTGTACGAACGACATTGGCGGGAGTTCGATAGAAATCACGCTTACTGGCGCCTGCGAGTGGGGGTTGGGCATGCAGCCAGGGCTCGGGTTGACACATTCCTGCAAAACTGGATCTCGAAGGAAACCTTGGAGCAAGTGTCGGTCAAGCATCTCTATGATCGATTTCTCCACCACGTGTCCCGACTGCGTGACGAGGCAACAGACGGCATTCTTGACGTCGGGAAAGTGATGGAGACAATTCGGTTCAACGCTTCCCTGTATCAGCGAATTGACAACCCGTCGGGCACTTCGCGCTTTGAGACGTTTCTCCGTCGTCTCAAGACACTGGACGTCGTAGTCTTCCAACCTGTGCTCTTGGAATTGCTGGGGCGTTTCAGGGATGAGCGTGGGCAAGATACTGATGACCTTGAACCGGTTGCCGTGGCACTGGAGAGCTACTTGGTTCGTCGCATGGTTTGTGGATATCAAACGCGGGGATATGGGAGTCTGGCCATCAATCTTCTCAAGGCCATCAAAAACGAACCGATTGATTCTAATGTTGTCACCGTCGTCCGAGCCATGTTGCGGGGTAGTCCCGGGTCGGCAGATTGGTGGCCTGACGATTCCTTTTTCAAATCGAGTTGGTGCGACCGGCGTTTCTACGGAATGTTGCGTCGGGAACGTGTAGTGATGCTGCTTCAGGCGATTGAGCAGAGTTATATGGCAGATGCCAAGTACTCAGAGCCCTTCTTGAATTTCGACTTTTCCAAGCTTCAGATTGAGCACATCTTGCCTCAAAAGTGGACCGAGCAATATTGGCCACTGATTGAGGGATTTGTATCTTCAGATCGCGATGCCCTTCTGCATGGAATTGGCAACCTGACGCTATTGAGCGGAGTGCTTAACCCTGCATTGTCAAATGCGCCATGGGAAAGCCCGAGAGGCATTTCAAAGCGAAAGGGCTTGGCTGAGCACAGCAAGCTTGAACTCAACTTCAGGCTGCAGAAGGAAGAAGTATGGGATGAGACCAAGATAAAGAGTCGGGCGATCACTCTGTTCGAAACTGCTCAGAAACTTTGGCCGCCTTGCCCGGCCGCCGCTGCAAATTGACCGTGCGCAAGAGCGCTTTTCAAACAGACTGTTCTGACCGCTGGGGACTGAAATGCTTAAGGAAATGTGGGAAAAACTGGACACATACACGTTGTCAGCCGGGAAGCCTGGTAGTCAACGGAGCATCAATGTCCGCAATGAGTGGGGTGGATTTTCCCGGAGGCTGGGCATGCCGGTGTTCACGGGATGGCAAGACCACACTCAGCGAGTCGACGGGGTCATGCGCTGTCAGATCTCTGATTTGCGATGGGACAATAAGGCAGGCGTTAACAACCAGCAGCACTGGATTGAACATGCGCTTCAAGGCGATGGCGAAGCAGCCTTCTTTGTTATTAAGGCCGCTGACCCACTGGCTGTTCCGCGCAAGGTTGAATGGCTGGACAATACTCGCGTCTTAGTTGGGTCGATACGCAAGGAGGGTGAGGCCACCTTTATTTTGGCAAAGAGAATCATCAGCCTGTGATCGAATGAAAAGCACCTAGCCGATCTTGGCTTGTTTGGCCTTAAGGCGCTGTGCGGTCTTCTCCAGGCAGACGATGAATCGAATGTGCTTGCCCCACGCAACCTCATCCAGCGCGTCGGTCACGGTGAAATCGAAAATCACGGCGCTGACTCGCCGCGCAGGCGCGCCGCACGCAATCGCGCCTCGGTATAGCGCACCAGTGCCCGCGTGGCGCGCTCGCTGGAGCGGAAGATGCAGACGCCTTTCTCCATCAGCTTGTCGGCCATCGGATCGAAGAGTGCGCCGCCGTCGATGAAGGCCACGATGGGTTTGCTACAGGCGGCCACCGCCACCGGCAGCGTCTGGACAATGCTCTCGGGGCTGTCGATGTCGTAGCCCGGCCGCGCGCTCTTCTGCAGAGACCTGACCACGGGCGAGGTCGGGTCGAGTCCGGCGACGACCGAGTCGACTTCCGGCGCGCTGGCCATGGCCTCGATGCACAGCAGGTGCGCATCGTCGTCCGCCGCCGGGTTGATGTCGAACGGG
>CAIYMN010000214.1 GCA_903927295.1 uncultured beta proteobacterium
AACGCGCTGGAAGTCGACTCGGTCGTCGCCGGACTCGACCCGACTTCGCCCGTGGTCAGGTCACTCCAGAAAAGTGCGCGACCGGGCTACGACATCGACAGCCCCGAGAGCATTGTCCAGACGCTGCCGGTGGCGGTGTCCGCCTGTAGCAAACCCATCGTGGCCTTCATCGACGGCGGCGCATTGTTCGACCCGATGGCCGACAAGTTGATGGAGAAAGGCGTCTGCATCTTCCGCTCCAGCGAGCGCGCTACGCGGGCACTGGTCCGCTACACCGAGGCGCGGTTGCGGGCGGCGCGCCTGCGCGGCTAAGTAGCCGCCTTGCGGCCACCAATACCGAGATAGGTTTCGATGATGCGCGGATCGCTGGCCAGTTCGCTCGACTTGCCTGTCAGGGCAATGCTGCCCATTTCCAGCACGTAGGCGCGGTCTGCCACGGCCAGCGCAGCCCGTGCGTTTTGCTCGACCAGCAGGATCGAGACGCCATGCTGACGCAGGCTCACCACCACCTGCAGCACTTCGCGCACGATGTTGGGCGCCAGACCCAGAGAGGGCTCATCGAGCATCAGCAGCTTCGGCTTGGCCATGAGTGCACGCCCAATCGCCAGCATCTGCCGCTCACCGCCAGACAGAGTGGAAGCCATCTGGGTACGCCGCTCATCCAGGCGCGGAAAAATGGCATACACCTCGTCCCGACATTCGTTCTGATCGCGCAGTCCGCGGCGCCAGCGTGAAAAACCGCCCATCAAGAGGTTGTCCTGCACTGACATCTCACCAAACAGTTCGCGCCGCTCCGGCACCAGCGCCGCGCCGCCCGCCACCAGCGCATGAACCGAGGGGCGGCGGATCACGCTGCCATCAAGCCGGATTTCGCCCTTGCTGGGCAACAGTCCCATGGAAGCCATCAGCAGGGTTGACTTGCCCGCTCCGTTCGGACCGATCACGGTGACGATTTCGCCGGGATGGACGACCAGGTCGACCTGGTGCACGGCCTCGACCGCCCCGTAGCAAACACTCAACTTCCTGAGTTCGAGCAAAGGCTGCGTCATGGTGAGACTTCTCCGTCGGCACCGCCGAGGTAAGCGGCCAGCACTTTCGGATCGACTTGCACCTGCGCTGGCGTCCCGCGCGCGATGACCTGACCAAACTCCAGCACGGTGATGCGGTCAGCGATGTTCATGACAAATTCCATATCGTGTTCCACCACCAGAATGGCCATGCCCTCCTCCCGAAGTTGCCCCAGAAGGCGCGCCAGCGCCTGCTTTTCCATGTAGGGCAAGCCGGCGGCCGGCTCATCGAGCAGGAGCACGCTGGGTCGCGCCGCCAGTGCCCGCGCGATTTCGACAAGGCGCTGCTGTCCCAGCGCCAGAGACGCCGCCATTTCGTGCAGTTGTGGTGCCAGACCACAACGCTCGATCTGGTGTGTGGCCTCGCGCATGAGTGCCGCTTCCTCGGTACGGTCCAGACGCAGCATGGAGGCGACCCACCCGCTGTGACCGCGCAGATGCGCACCCAGCGCAACGTTGTCGAGCACACTGCGGTTACCCAGCAGGCGTACATGCTGAAAAGTGCGTGCCAGGCCAACGGCAGCGAAGGCACGTGAGGCCTGTGCACGCATGTCACGCCCGAGCAGGCGCACGGAGCCCGACGTGGGATCATCAACGCCGGAAATCATGTTGAAGAAGGTGCTCTTGCCGGCGCCATTGGGGCCGATCAGGGCATGGATTTCGCCGGAGCGAACTTGCAGGTCAACATTGTTGTTGGCCAGC
>CAIYMN010000215.1 GCA_903927295.1 uncultured beta proteobacterium
CCCATTGCACATTGCCTAACCCAACGTGGCAACCATTTCAATCTTTGGCGCCACAGATTGAACAAGCTTCTGGATACCGTGGCCAGGGTTGGATTGCCGACTAGAAACGATGAGTCCCAACTTTTCCAGTAAACCGACATCCTTGGTGATGGCAGAACGATTGCGTCGCAAACGACTCGTCAACTCGTTGATGGTCTTGGGTTCATGCATGACCTCACTCATCAGTCGGCGGCGCTCCTCGGACAAAACCGTGAACATCCGTTGCGGGTCTTCAAATGACAGGGTGACCTTGTCATCAAAGGGTTCGCCTCGATCTGCTCTGCGCGCAGCGTCTTTCGCGCGCTCAAAAAATCCGCTTACATCGTCGGTGCGAATAACGACTTTGCTCATGATCTCTTTGCTCCAGTTGCCTTGACTATGGCCAGCCATTCCTGCTGGAACCTCTCCAAGGTTGCTTCGTAACTTATAAATTCAACCGCTTGGACATTGCCCATGTAATGCCGGTGGTGGTAGTCATGGGCATTGTCAAAACCAAGCACTCGACCGTTGTCCATTTCGTAAATCGAGTGGTTTATGTAGGCCAGGTTGTAGCGGGTCACAACCGTCACACCCTTCTGCAGGTAGCCCCAAACCTCGAAACTCAGAATGCCCCCGCCCGACTTCGGTCTGAGCTCAAAGCGCTCCTGCTCAAGCAAGGTTTCACTGGGTTTCTTAACCATGACATCATTATATTCAGGTATGTCTTATCGTAGCACACCTGTGACAAATCCGGATAGACATTTCAATTCCATCTCCCACACTAACGGCTTCAAAACTCACTGCAGCCCTCCAAAAACCTCAGAAAACGGCCCAAATATCGAAAAATGTTTTTTTAGGCATCGAAATCCGATGGGTTTCTTTGACTTTTTGGACTTCCAAATGGCTAAATTACTAGGTCATGCAATCAAGCGATGACACTTTGGGTCTTAGTCCGTCAAGTTACCGTCTGCTGCGTGCGACTGGGGTTCCAGAGACTCTACATGGTGGTGCCCGCACCCCAGGTCCGCTGACTACGTGCATTCGTCAAGCCGAAAAAGCTTGGCCCAACAGTGATTTCGCTTCCTGGCTAGGATCGATAAATGCAATCCACGGCGCGATTGTTCGCCTGTCAGCTACCAGCCCGGAAAATGCAGCCGTTTGCCACCAAACACCGCAAAGCGCGCCTATCGTTTTTGTCGAAATCTCGAAGTGGCAATCAGGCGCCTTGAACCCCCGCCTTCAACACCTGGACGCGGCACTGGGCCGTGCCTTTGTGATCTTTGCACAAGCCAATTCTCTGGTCCCAGGCCAGTTCATAACGGGTCTGAGATCCTTGCGCAACGCGATCGAAGGCCGCGGTGCCAGATCGCCTGATTGGACACTTGTCGCACGCACACAAATCCTCGACATCACTGCAGTCAAAAACCTCAGGTCGAGCCTTGGCCCCAACAGCCCGTGCATCAAATTTCTTGAAACGCTGTTGACAGTATTAAGCACCGGGGTCATGCACGCCGACCTGGTCGCACGACCTGTTGCGATCAAAGCAGAAGATGTAGTCGAAGGCGAAACTGGTTCATCAAAATCGGCTCATCACCGAGACCATGATCACGCCGAGTCGAACGGTCGTGAAGATACATCTGACGAGGATGACCGCGCAGAGCTGGACACCACACGAATTGCGGCTCGCCTGGCCACAGCCGATTACACGCCGGCCGTTGCCAAGTTGGGAATCCCGTTCCGTGACCACCTTCTGATTGAAGATCTTGCCAAGGTGACTGCCGCGCTCGTGGACAACATCTCCTCGCTGGACAAACATGTGCAAGGTTTTGCCGCGTTGGGTTTGGTCAGCTTTGTCACTGCCACTAGCGACACCTTCGCGCTCAGCATCACACTCGAGCCACGCGCCGGACACCTGTGGTTAGACCTCGCAAACGGCGCTTGGTGCTGGGATTTCAACTCTTACCGTTCCAAAAAAGCTGCCGCTGAACAACACGCGAACTGCTCCCCAGTGGTAATCCCTATCCCCTCGGTGCTGGCCCACATGCTTGAAAAACTGCAGCCACCGACGAGCGGGTTCAAGACAGTGAATGATGTGATTCGCTGCATCCAGGGGGTTGAGACGGTAGATGTCAAGACGTTCAGAGAGTACCTGCGTAGCATTGGAGACAGAGCACATCGCCCCTATCGCGCCCGACTGGCAAATAGCCTTGCATCAGCAATTCTGGAGGTCACCGGCAGTGACATGCTTTGTGCATTGCTCACGGCCCAATTTGCAGCCACTGCCCCAGCGGCACTTTACTATTTTGGGCCGACCTACAAGACGATCTATTCATCACTAAATGCTGTGTACACACGGCTTGGCCTGGGCCAATGCACCACGCCATTACCCGAGAGTACAAGGGCTGGAGGACACCACATCCCCGAAGCCAATATTCTGCGCCAGGGCTGGCAAGACCTGGTCCAAAAAATCAACGACGCACGCACAAAAACGCTCGCGGCTGCAAATCCTGAACAGGTCGTGCAGGAAGCCAATAATTGGATGGCCCGACTGTGCGCTGCGTTCATCGTGCAGAGTGCACACCGCGGATTTCGCCAGGACCAGCTTACCTTTGGGGCCATTGCGTCGTCCGACAGATTCATGGTTGTGCATGACAAGAATGTGGACGATTTAATCGAACGTGCGCAGCCGCGTTTGCTGCCGAAAACAGGATTGATCGGGGTCATCGTTGAGTCTGCCATAGAGTGCCACCACATCGTCGCAAAGGCTGCTGGACTGCAGGCCGCCCCACATTTCGAATCAGACCTCCCGGTGTTTGCTTTGTTTGAATCATGTGGCAGCACCAAGCGCAATCCGGTTGCCGTGAGCAGTGTCGCGAACGCCATAAGCGAATCATTTTCTGGAGCACCGATTAACTTCGCCAGGTCAACCTGGATAACGGAACTGGATGCATGTGGTTGCGACCGCTGGCTGATCCGGTCCCTGAGCGGTCATGTAAGGGACGTCACTCGGACATCGGGACCATTCTTTGACATCCCTGTCGCTACAGTGGCTGAAAGACTTGGCGCATCAATGGAAGCGCAAACGGCGAGCCTGTTCGGTCACGAAATTCCGGCCCACGCAAAGAAGGTGACACC
This sequence comes from uncultured beta proteobacterium, assembly GCA_903927295.1. Taxonomy (GTDB): domain Bacteria; phylum Pseudomonadota; class Gammaproteobacteria; order Burkholderiales; family Burkholderiaceae_C; genus Rhodoferax. The sequence goes on from CAIYMN010000215.1 coordinate 3,154, forward strand.
GCGCCCTCCGCTGCCACCCTCCCCACACCCCATGATGGAGGCGAGGTCAATCAGACTCGTCCCTGCTCCAGCCAACATACTGTCGCCCATCGACGCTGACGTTCTGATGGGCGCCGAGCTCGCCCTCTGCGCGTTGCAATGCATATTTGATGGAGCCATCGAATCACACCCAGCGACATTGTTGCTGCTGCACTTGCTCTTTCTTGACCTTGTCCCCGACCCGCAGGTTGCGCTAAAGGCAGTACTTCACCCCGAAGAGTCCTTTGATCTCAGAGGCCCACGCCCTGCCCTCAAGTGGAGCCGCGCACATTTTGTGCATCCCGTCTGGCTACCCCTTAACGCAGGGACCGCGTTTTTGCTTGAGCGGCGCGGACTCTCTGCAATGTCTTTCGACGAGCTCTTGCATGAGACAACTGCTGCACTGAACCTATCGCCCTTGGCAAAACATGCAGCGCTCAACAGCACGTCCTGCTGGGACAGCCTGAGCTTTTGGAGTCAATCGTTTCGCCGCCTGCACTTGCCGCCGTCACTGCTTGCCGCATCCCATCCATCGGTCCCGGCGCCAAGTCTCAATGGTGCTTCGATTGCGCGGCTCACTGGGCATCAATACATCGACACGAGTCCACGTCCGCCCCGACTTGCCAGGAACCATTCAGCGCAGCGCGCCAAGTCTGGAGACATCACCGCGCTCGGCACCGTTCTCAATAAGTACGGTGACACCGATCAGCGACTCGGCGAACGCAGGCTGCGCGCGATCAAGGCCCTGTCCTCGATTCAGGAAATTACGGCTAACTGGAGCCCGGGTGGATTGTGGTTGCGTGACTGGGCTCTGGACGAACTTCGCAGATCGCGAGACGCCGCCAAGAATTGTTACCGAGTTTCGTCTGTTGCAACCTATTTTTCGACACTGATCTTGGCACGCCGAAGCCTGCAACAGTCAGACCCAGGAGACTGGGATGAGGAGGAATGGGAAAGTTTCATCAGTGAAGTCGAACTGGGCTGCACAGGCGATATGCCTGGCATGAAAACCGTGATCTGTGACCGTGCCAAGCACGCCCTTTTGGCAGTTGCGCGCAGCCTTGCAAGGCGCAATGAATTTGTTCCATCCGCAGTCTGGAGCCGCCTTCAGGAAGCCCATGAAAAGCTGAAACCGGGGGACTCTGCTTCATCTGTCTTGATTACGTCAGGTGTTCACGCACAAACAGAGCGTCTTGCCCGCGAGTGGCTGAGCGAGGAGCCAAGCACTTTATTACGGGTTCGCATTCGCCTAGACCTGGGCGCGCATCACCCCATGCGAAGCGCCGACTTCGGCAACCTTAAACGTAATTGCTTGACGGCTGCTGGTGGTCTCGTCATTGAACGGTCCGGCTTCAACAACATCAAAACAGAGCTCACTGTTCGGTTGTGGAAGATTGATCCTGAAGTCCTTCGTGAATTCAAGAAGCTCGCCGCGGAACTTGCACGTTACACGCCTCATGGTGACCTGCTGCTGCGCGGCTTTGGCACTGACGCCGAGGTGCAGGAAGATCTGCGCGCAGCCGATTGCCTGAATGCGGCTCTAAAGGCGGCAAGCGGAGATTCCCGAGCACGGCCCCACAGCTTGCGAGCCGCAGCGCTGCAAGACCGGGCCTGGCCGAACTGGCAAGCAGTGGCGAAAGCGTTTCTCAACAGAAATTTGCCGACAACCAGTGCCACCTCGTGGGCTAACGATTGCGATTCAGAATGGATTGGTGTGGCGCGCGCTTGCGCAGCGGCCGGCCATTCAGGAATAGGTTCGGCGCTCAGCAATTACCTTGCAGGCTGGCCATTGGTGCATGCGCTGCGCACCTACGCGATGGTCAGTTCGCATCCTGTATCAAGACACTACACCACTGCTCTCGGTCTAAGCGATGCGGCACTGCGCCAGGCACGATCAAGAGCACTACGTGCGGGCGTCACGGAGGACAGATTCAGCGTTTGGGATTGGTATGAAGATCAACTTTCGCGCCGCTTGTTATCCAGCCATAGCGACAGTCCCCCGGCAGAGTCTGAACTCAGTCCAAGCACTCCAAGTCGCTCCGTCCCGAAACAATCCGGCACAGCGATAGAGGTGCGATCAAGTGCAGCTCAATTCACACTGCAGGCTGCAGTGCAATACATGAGCTTGCGCTGCCTTGGCATGAAGACGGAGGAGGCCATTAATGACTGCAAACTTGCCCAGTCTGCAGCTTTCATGCTTGACAAGTTTCTCCCGCCAGAACAACTGACAGCTTCGAGTATCCGGCGTGCACGAGGTGGCCCACAGGCCCGTGGCGAAAACGCCAACCTTGCTTTAGTTTCCTCTGACCCTGGTCGGCACCTCATCAATTGGGCTCTGGGACTGTCCGAGGAGGTCCTGCGATTTGGAGTCCAAGTGTTTATTCGAGAAACAACACTCGATTCTGCGGTGCAGCACTTGAACTTCTGGGGCGAATTGGCCAAAGAACTTCCCCTGGGCATGTCACTTCAGGTGCAGCGCGGATCAGCACACATGAGCGAAGAGGAAATCGCTAATCGACACAAATTCGCTCGTGTCGTTTTCAAGGCCGCCCGCGACCTTGGCGCCAGACCTGTTGTGACCATCATCCCAAAGGACGTGAACAACCGGGTTCTGCAAAGCCGCGTGACCTCCGTCGCGAGAGTGTTACTCCTGTGCACCCAATATTTTCAAAGCAACCAAGGAAAATCGAGATGACTATTTTTTACAGCGCCCTGCTTGGAGAGCACAGTGTGACTCTCAAAGCCTTACCGACCTTACCGGACGGAATATTGGTTGACCGGAACCAAGTGGATTCATGCACGTCTATCGAACTTGAAGACACCATGCACGTGACACCGTTACGTCCCACAATCCAAAGTCTGCTGGAGATCGACCGCTCTATGACCAGTCTGAGTCACCACCCAGTCGACCAGTCACTCATCTGCATTGAGACTTCCACACTGCAAGGTCTACGCCTCATGCTTGTGCGCAAGCAGGGAAAACAGCTCCGTGTTGACGCGGATACGGTGGAAGATACTGCGCGACAGGAAACTGAGCTCACACGGGAACTGGCACTTGCTTTGAAGCCACTGGCCAAAGATGTCGCCCAGGATAAAGCCACCGCAGAGCAAGCGATGGCCCAAATCAATCGACAAGCCGATCCAAACAAGGCTCGACGCGTCCTTATTGCACACTTGAAAACGCCGGCAACCGTCGTTGACGGAAACGAAGTAGTGGTTGCGAATGACGGTGCGCCTGTGCTGGGCTCGATCCGACTGCGTGGGCAAGCCGTCCACAAGGTGCAAATTCAAATTCTGGGAATTGATCTCAGTGAATACGCTGTCCAGGCACGGCTGCTTGCCTGCGATGGGCCGACCGATCTCTTCAAAACTGAAGACTTGGGTCAACACATGCTCAGCCTGAAAGTACACGATGCAGACAATCTATTCCTGCTTGGGCAAGGCGCTTCACTGGGTTGGCCCATCAGTATCCACGCAACATTCGACGTCACGCTGAATGCCCGCGGGTGCGCCTTTCACGGGTCGCTGATCAGTATCAAGGATCGCCGAAAACTTGCAACAGAACTGCAAACGGGCGTTGCCGAACGTGCGCGCGCGCTCGTCGCCTAAGTCTCCATTGGCGCTGAACTTAATTGACCTGGGCCGCCGATCTCCGTTGACTTGTCTCATCAAGCGAGAAGTCAGCTCGGCGCTGCGATTTCACTTTCTTTGGCCTGAATCACTGTTAGGCGGCTCCAACCGGAGGAAATTCGCCGTTTCAGGCGTAGTAAACATAGTGAATTAGACCAATACAATGTATGCATTGACCGTTATCCGGTTAACAGGTAATATGAAGTCATGGCGATTCAATCCTTTTTGTGTGCAGAAACGCAGAACCTGTTCACGACCGGAAAGAGCGCCCGATTCGCCAACATAAAGAAAGTCGCCGAACGAAAGCTGGCACAACTTGACGCTGCACCGACGCTGAACTTTATGAAAGCCCCACCCGACAATGATTTGAAGGAGTACGACGGATCATGGCATGTACGAATCAATGACCAGTGGCGTCTGACGTTTAAGTGGGGTGGCAGTGGACCCTATGACGTATTGATTGAAGATCCGCATTGATCGCGGCTAGGTTTTGAGTTTTGTAAGAGTAATGGAGTGCATCATGTTCAAAAATGGCATGCGTCCCGTCCACCCTGGTGAAATCCTGCTGGAGGACTACATCAAGCCCATGGGAATCAGTGTTCGGGCGTTGGCACTGGCGCTGCATGTTCCATATTCTCGACTTCGCGAGATCGTCGATGGCAATCGTGGCGTTTCCGCCGATACGGCACTCAGACTGGAGCGGTATTTTGGAAGCGACGCTCAGGGCTGGCTGAATCTTCAAACTGCCTATGACTTGCGACTGGCAGAGAAGTTAAGCGCCAAGGTCATTTCAAGAGAGATCGCACCATTGCCGATGGCTGCTTGAATTTTGAGCCGTTCAGCTCAAAGCACTGATCGTGGATCCAAGGTTGTGACGACCTGTGTCACTCGACGTAGACCTTCACCAGGCGACAAGCTCGTCCTCACGCTGCCCACTCCTCAAACAGCCGATCAACA
>CAIYMN010000216.1 GCA_903927295.1 uncultured beta proteobacterium
GACACGCGGCGTAATCTCGCGCGGCTCGATCGTGACCGGTTGGTACACAACGCGCTTCTGCTCTGCGTCGTAACGCATCTCGACGTGACCCGAAATCGGGAAATCCTTGCGGAATGGGTGGCCAATAAAGCCATAGTCCGTCAGGATTCGACGCAAATCGGAATGACCTTCAAAGACAATGCCAAACAGGTCAAAGGCTTCACGCTCGAACCAGTTGGCAGAATTCCAGACATCGCATAGCGACTGGACAACCGGAAAACCGTCGTCAGGCGCAAACACCTTGAGCCGCACTCGCTGATTCAGGCTGATCGACAGCAGATGCGACACGATGCAGAAACGCAGGCCACTCTGGGGTTCGTCCTTGTAGGTGGAGTAATCGACTCCGCACAGATCCATCAACTGCTCAAATCGGCAGTTCGGGTCATCACGCAGAATCTTTGCGGCTTGCAAATAGTCAGCAGCATCAACCACGATAGTGAGTTCACCAAGTCGAATCCCACTGCTCTTGAGCAAATCGCCCAAGGCTGCTTCAATACTGGTTTTGGTCGTCTGCGGATTTACAGCGTAGGTTGTCATCGCCATCCCTTCAGGTGCGTGCAATGGTTTGCGTGCGGCGAATCTTGTACTGCAACTGAATGATGCCGTACAGCAATGCTTCTGCCGTCGGCGGACAACCGGGCACATAAATATCAACCGGGACGATGCGGTCACAACCCCGCACCACAGAGTAGCTGTAGTGATAGTAGCCGCCACCATTGGCGCAAGACCCCATCGACAGCACCCAGCGCGGTTCGCTCATCTGGTCATAAACCTTGCGAAAGGCGGGCGCCATCTTGTTGCACAGCGTGCCGGCCACGATGATCAGGTCGGCCTGGCGTGGACTGGCGCGGAACACTTCGGCACCAAAGCGACTGATGTCATAGCGCGCCGCAGCCGAATGCATCATTTCTACCGCGCAACATGCCAGCCCGAAAGTCATGGGCCAGATCGAACCGGTCTTGGCCCAGTTCACCACCGAGTCGAAACTGGTGGTGACGAAGCCCTCTTTCAATACGCCTTCAATCATCGCATCATTCCCAGTCAAGGGCCCCTTTTTTCCACATGTACACAAAGCCGACGACAAGAATGGCGACAAACTCCATGATGGCCCAAAATCCAAGCGCGCCGATGTCCTTGAGCGACACCGCCCACGGAAAGAGGAAAGCGATTTCGAGGTCAAAGAGGATGAACAGAATGGCTACCAGGTAGTAGCGCACATCGAACTTCATGCGGGCATCTTCGAAAGCTTCGAAGCCGCATTCGTACGGAGAATTCTTTGCGGGGTAAGGTCGGTTCGGGCCGAGGATGTAACCAATCACCTGAGGGGCGATGCCAACTCCCAAGCCGACCAGAATGAACAGGAGAATTGGCAGATACTGATCAAGATTCATCGGACGATTTTGATCCAAGTTTTTGCTTGGTGCTTTGATCCACATCAAGCATGTCTGACTGGTGCCTTCGGCGAGACTCGAACTCGCACAGCTTTCGCCACTACCCCCTCAAGATAGCGTGTCTACCAATTTCACCACGAAGGCGGTTTTTGCTGTCTGGATTGCGTGAGGCACCTTGCGGTTTTGGCTTTCAAGACAGGGCAGAGTTTACCCCGAAATTTGCTCGTTTCCGGAACTTGACGCTGCAATCAGATGCCGACTATTTGGACGGAATTTGTGCTGCGCCGGAAGCGGCGACAACCGGTGCAGCGACTGCTGGCGCCGGTGCGGTGACAGCCGCGTTTTCCAGCACGCTGCCAGAACTTGCTGCCGGACGCACGGAGCCAAAATACGCCAAAGCCAGGGTGCAGATAAAGAACACGGTCGCAAGTACAGCCGTGGTACGTGAGAGAAAGTTGGCACTGCCGCTGGCGCCGAACAGACTGCCTGAACCACCGCTGCCGAAAGCAGCCCCCATGTCGGCTCCCTTGCCATGTTGCACCAGAATCAGCCCGATCATGGCGACCGCCGCAATCATCTGGACAGCAAGAAGAATGGATAGAAAAATGCTCATTTAACACTCCTGAATAAGTAGCAGCCAGGGTCCAGTCAGTTGACCGAGGCAATAATGGACAAGAAATCGGGTGCCTTCAAGGATGCGCCGCCAATCAGGCCGCCATCAATATCAGGTTGTGCCAGCAGTTGCGCCGCATTGGCTGCATTCATGCTGCCGCCGTAAAGCAGAAGAATTCGATCGGCTTGGCTGGAAGCGGCTTTCAATTGTGCGCGCAGCACTGCGTGCACTTGCTGTGCTTGCTCGGCGCTGGCAGTTTTGCCGGTGCCAATCGCCCACACGGGCTCGTAAGCCAGAACAATTTCGCTGATGCAGTGCCCGTTGGCGTGAATCACAGCGGCCAGTTGGCGCTTGACCACTTCCTCTGTCCGACCCGCTTCACGTTCCGCCAGTGTTTCACCCACACACACAATCGGTGTGATGCCGCTGGCCAATGCACGCTGTGCCTTGAGTGCCACAACGGTGTCGGTCTCAGAATGGTATTGGCGACGCTCCGAATGGCCGACCAGACAGTAGCGCGCTCCAAACTCCTTCAGCATGGCGCACGAAATTTCACCAGTGAAAGCACCGACCTCGTGTTGCGAGACATCCTGGGCACCGAGATCGATACCGGTCCCGCTCAACAAGGAATGGCACTGCGCCAGATAGGCTGCTGGTACGCACAAGGCGACCTGACAAGCAGGCGTTCCGAGTCCGGCCAGGAGATTCCTGATCAATGCTTCGTTGGCGACCAGGTCACCATTCATTTTCCAGTTGCCAGCAATCAGCTTCTTCTTCATGCCACCCCCCAGGTCAAAACAATTTTCCCGATATGCGAATTCGATTCCATCAAGGCATGCGCCTTCGCAGCGTCGGCTGCAGCAAACGTGCTGTGAATGACTGGCTTGATGCTGCCGCTTTCAAGCTGGGGCCAGACATGCTTCAGACAAGCCGCCGCAATCGCTTCCTTGAAAGCGATGGGTCGTGGCCGCAAAGTGGATCCAGTGACCGTCAAGCGACGACGTAGCACGAGGCCAGCATTGATTTCACTCTTGACACCGCCTTGCACGCCAATGATGACCAGCCGGCCGTCCTCACTCAGACACTCGATTTCCTTTGCGACATAGTTGCCCGCCACCATGTCAAGAACCACGTTTACCCCCTGCCCTGCCGTCAGGCGCTTGACCTCGACCGCAAAATCGTGAGTTCGGTAATTGATCGCGTGGTCAGCACCCAGCGACAGACAGGCAGCGCATTTTTCATCGCTACCCGCTGTCACCAGCACCCGAGCACCCATCGCCTTGGCCATTTGAATGGCGGTGACGCCGATGCCACTGGAGCCACCCTGGACCAGCAGCGTTTCGCCGCTTTGCAAGCGCCCCCGGTCAAAGACATTGCTCCAGACTGTGAAAACGGTCTCTGGCAACGACGCCGCCTGCAAATCGCTCCAGCCCCGGGGTACCGGCAAACACTGACCCACGGGCGCCACGCAATACTCAGCATAACCACCGCCCGCGACCAGCGCACAGACATGGTCACCCAGTTGGTAACCAGCCTTGGCCAATGCTGCTGGGTCACCCTCTTCTATGGTGCCTGCAACCTCCAGACCGGGAATGTCGGACGCTCCCGGCGGCACGGGATAGAGACCAGTGCGCTGCAGCACATCAGGCCGATTGACGCCGCTGGCAACAACGCGAATCAGCAATTCGCCGACGCCCGGCTCAGGCTTGGCGCGCTCGCACTGGCGCAGCACTTCAGGTGCGCCAAAAGTCGTGATTTCAATCGCCTTCATGGTGATCTCAAGCCAGCGTCGCGTCGCCTTGGCAGGCCTCAGGCGTGTTGCTCGGGGCCGGCCTGATTCGGACGATCGAGCAGGACCTTCATGGACAGCTTGATGCGACCCTTCTCATCCGTTTCCATGACCTTGACCTTGACGATCTGGCCCTCCGACAGGTAGTCGCTCACCTTTTCCACGCGCTCATGGGCGATCTGGCTGATGTGCAGCAGACCATCCTTGCCAGGCAGCAGGTTGACCAGGGCGCCAAAGTCCAAAATCTTGGTGATCGGGCCTTCATAAATCTTGCCGATTTCGACTTCTGCCGTAATCTGCTCGATGCGGCGTTTGGCTTCTTCGGCTTTGGCCGGATCCGAAGACGCAATCGTGATGGTGCCATCTTCGTCGATATTGATCTGCGTGCCCGTCTCTTCCGTCAGCGCACGGATGACTGAACCGCCCTTGCCAATCACATCGCGAATCTTCTCTGGATTGATCTTCATGGTGAACAGGCGTGGCGCAAAGCTGGACACTTCGGTCTTGGCTTCGGCCATCGCTTCCTGCATCTTGCCCAGGATGTGCATGCGAGCTTCCTTGGCCTGTGCCAGAGCCACTTGCATGATCTCTTTGGTGATGCCCTGGATCTTGATGTCCATCTGCAAAGCGGTAACACCGTTGGTCGTACCTGCCACCTTGAAGTCCATGTCACCCAGGTGATCTTCGTCGCCCAGAATGTCGGTCAGGACTGCAAAGCGGTTTTCTTCCTTGATCAGGCCCATGGCGATACCGGCCACGTGCGCCTTGATCGGCACCCCCGCATCCATCAGAGAAAGGCAACCACCGCAGACCGAAGCCATGGAAGATGAACCGTTCGATTCCGTGATTTCCGATACCACACGCATCGTGTAGGGGAAGTCTTCCTTGCTCGGCAGCACGGCGATCAGCGCCCGCTTGGCCAGACGGCCATGACCGATTTCGCGCCGCTTGGGCGTGCCGACGCGACCCGTCTCACCGGTGGCGAAGGGAGGCATGTTGTAGTGCATCAGGAAGCGGTCTTCGTATTCGCCGGCCAGTGCATCAATGCGCTGAGCGTCGCGCTCCGTACCCAGCGTCGTCACCACCAACGCCTGGGTTTCACCCCGCGTGAACAGTGCCGAACCGTGCGTGCGTGGCAGCACCGAGTTGCGAATTTCGATCGGACGCACAGTGCGTGTGTCGCGACCATCAATGCGCGGCTCGCCGGCCAGAATCTGGCTACGCACCAAACGAGCTTCGATGTCAAACAGCATGCCTTCGACCTTCACTGCGTCAAACGCGGCGCCCTCTGCCTTGAGCGCGCTCATCACGTCGGCATAAGCCGCGCGACAAGCATGCGTGCGCGCCTGCTTGTTGCGGATCTGGTACGCCGCTGCCAGCTTGTCATTGGCCAGTGCGCCGACCTTGGCGATCAGTGCTTCGTCCTTGGCTGGAGCCTTCCAGTCCCACACCGGCTTGCCGGCGTCGCGCACCAGTTCATGAATCGCATTGATGGCAATATTGCCCTGCTCATGACCGAAAACAACGGCACCGAGCATGATCTCTTCGCTGAGTTGCTTGGCTTCAGACTCCACCATCAGAACGGCCGCTTCCGTACCAGCAACCACCAGATCCAGAACCGAATCCTTGCGTGCGGTCTGACCCGGGTTGAGCACATACTCGCCATTGATATAACCGACACGGGCCGCGCCGATGGGGCCACTGAACGGAATGCCGCTGACCGACAGGGCGGCGCTGGTGGCAATCAGAGCAGCGATGTCTGCGTCCACCTCGGGGTTGAGCGACAGCGTGTGCACAACCACGTGCACTTCGTTGAAGAAGCCTTCCGGAAACAGCGGGCGAATCGGACGGTCGATCAGGCGACTGGTCAGCGTTTCGAACTCGCTCGGACGACCTTCACGCTTGAAAAAGCTGCCGGGAATTTTGCCAGCCGCATAGGTTTTTTCAAGGTAATCCACCGTCAGCGGGAAGAAGTCCTGCCCGGCTTTACCCTCGGTCTTGCCAACCACGGTTGCCAATACGACGGTGCCGTCCATGTCAAGCAGCACAGCGCCATTGGCCTGGCGGGCGATTTCACCGGTTTCCATGGTCACCGTGTTTTGGCCCCATTGGAAGGTCTTGCTAACTTTCTTGAATATGCTCATTTGTTTCTCCTGGTCAATTTGGGAAGTGCA
>CAIYMN010000217.1 GCA_903927295.1 uncultured beta proteobacterium
CTGGCGTTTGCGCTGAGCGAAGGCTCTGAACAGCGTGCTCCCATGGGCCAGGCGGTCATTGGCGGTGTCATCACCTCGTCGCTGCTGACTTTGGTTGTGGTGCCCGTGGTCTACTGCTATCTGGATGACCTGGCGCAATGGCTGCGCCGCCGCTGGACCCCGGCTGCAGGCGCCAGCGGGTAAAATTTTGCCAAATCAGCCAACCGACCCCCGGAGTAAACAAATGAATTTCGAACAAGCCCGCTTCAACATGATCGAACAGCAGATTCGTCCATGGAACGTTCTGAACGATCAGGTCCTGCACCTGTTGTCGGTGGTCAAGCGCGAAGACTTTGTCCCGCTGGCGCACAAGGCGCTGGCTTTTGTCGATATGGAAATTCCGCTGGGCCACGGACAACGCATGCTCGCGCCCCGGCTCGAGGCACGACTGCTGCAGGACGCTGCGGTGCAAAGACACGAGAAGGTGCTGGAAATTGGTGCAGGGTCAGGCTACCTGACCGCTTTGATGGCGCATCAGGCGCAACGTGTCATCGCACTCGAAATCGAGCCCGTACTGGCAGCGATGGCGCGCACCAACCTGCAAAAAGCTGGCGTCCACAACGCCGAAGTGCGCCAGGCTGATGGCGCTGCTGGCCTGGCGGCAGAGGGCCCGTTTGATGTCATCATGCTCGGTGGCTGCGTTGCCGAAGTGCCACAAAATCTGCTCGCGCAGCTCAAGGTCGGCGGTCGTCTGCTGGCCATCGTCGGTCAGGATCCAGTGATGTGCGCCACCATCATCAGCCGCACAGGCGAGGCCGAATTTTCTACGCGCCAGCCCTGGGACAGCGCTGCCCCGCCCTTGCTGAACTTTCCGGTGCCCTCACCGTTCCGTTTCTGATCGCACGCGAAGGACCTCATGAAAACGTTTCGTCTGCTTCCCCTTTTTGTTGCTGTCGGTGCAGCGCTGGCACTGCCGGCACAGGCGCAAAGTCTGATCGATTTGTACGAGTCGGCGCGCAGTTTCGATGCCTCCTATCAATCGGCCAAATCGCAGTACGACGCAACGCTGGCAAAGGCCGATCAGGCCAAATCGGCCATTCTCCCGGTCGCCAACCTGGCGCTTGGCGCGTCGCGCTCCAATCAGGAGATCACGCCCGATCTGGGTTCCAACCGGTCCTACGGTACGGAAACCGCGACGCTCAGCGCTTCGCAACCGCTATACCGCCCTGCCAACTGGGCCAGCTACCAACAAGGCATCAAACAGTTTGATCTGGCACAGGCGCAATTGCAGAGTGCCGATCAAGACCTGATCGTGCGGGTTGGCCAGGCGTACTTCGATGTGCTGGCCGCGCAGGACAGCCTGACGTTTGTGAAAGCCCAGAAGACGGCGGTGGCCGAGCAACTCGCGTCGGCCAAGCGTAATTTCGAGGTCGGCACATCCACGATCACCGACACCCGCGAAGCGCAGGCCCGTTATGACCTCGTGATTGCCCAAGAGATCGCCGCCGAAAACGATCTGCGTGTGAAGAAGATTGCTCTTGATCAGCTGGTTGGCAAGGACAACACCCAGCCACTGACGCTGACCCTTCCGCTGAAGCTGCCTGCATTGCAACCAGGCGACGTCAATGTCTGGGTTCAACAGTCCGAAACAGTACACCCGGCGATCGGTCAAAGCCAGATCGCACTTGACGTGGCACTGCTCGAAACGCAAAAGGCCAAGGCCGGCCACAAACCAACACTGGACCTCAACGTCAATTACAGCGCCATCAACAATCTGGAAGGCAGCAGCACTGCCGGCATCGGTACGCACGTCAATGTCGGCACCATCGGCCTGTCGTTCAACCTGCCGCTGTTTGCCGGCTTTGCGACCCAAAACCGGATCAAGGAAACCATTGCCCTGGAAGAGAAGGCACGAAATGATCTGGAGGGCGCCAAACGTGCCGTTGCTCAAGGCACACGCACTGCCTTCTTTGGTGTGCTCTCGGGTCAGGGTCAGGTCGCAGCGCTGGAGGCTGCAGAGGCCTCAAGCCAGAGCGCATTGGACGCAAACAAGCTCGGCTATCAGGTCGGCGTGCGGATCAACATTGATGTTTTGAACTCACAGAGCCAGTTGTTTGACACCAAGGCCAAACTGGCCAAGGCGCGCTATGACGTGCTGCTCGGTGGCCTGAAGCTGCGTCAGGCCAACGGCACACTCAAAGCCGATGACCTGCAAAGCGTCAACGCACTCCTGATGCCCAGGTAGTCAAGACGCTCCTTGCAAAGACGACAAGATACCTGCCAGTGTCCGCTCTAGCGCCCCTCGGTGCGCCTGAGCAAAAGCGTCAGCGGCCTGGCGGGCCGCAATCAGTCCCTTCGCATCCTGCGCCAATCCCGAGGCTGCCAACACCGCTTGCTGCAGATTGTCTACTCGCTGTGCTGCGCCGGCCGCACAAGCCAGTTCCGCCGCTTCGGCAAAATTGAAAGTGTGTGGGCCCATCACCACCGGACAGGCGCAGGCCGCGGCTTCAATCAGGTTCTGCCCGCCCAGTGGCTCGAAGCTGCCACCCAAAAGGGCAACATCGGCCAGTGCGTAATACAGCGCCATTTCACCGAGCGTGTCACCAAGCCAGAGTGTTGGCTTGTCCCCGCTGGCAGGTGGTGACTTGTCATCCCACTGACTGCGCCGGGAAACGACAAAGCCCTGCTCGACCAGCAGCGCCGCGACCTCGTCAAATCGCTGAGGATGGCGCGGAACCAGCAGCCATTGAACCGCGCTTGCCGCCTTTGCCAGATTGGGAGCGGCAAGCGCTTGCAGCAATGCCGCTTCTTCGCCATCCCTGGAACTGGCAAACATGATGACCGGGCGCATAGCCCTCGCATGCCAGGATCGCCCCAGAGCCAACTGAGCAGTATCCGGCATGGCGTCGAACTTGAGGTTGCCCAGGACACCCTGTACCGGGGCGCCCATCGCGATCAGCCGTGTCGCATCATCCTGCGTCTGCGCCCAGACCGAGCGCAAACTGCGGTAGGCGGGTCGTGCCAGCCAGCCCAGTCGTTGTGACCAGCGCAAGGACTTCTCGCTCAGACGGGCATTCACGAGCACCAGCGGAACGCGAGCCTGCGCACAAGCGGCAGCCAGATTCGGCCAGATCTCCGTCTCCATCAGGATGCCGACACGCGGCTGGAAATGATCGATGAAGCGAGTTGCAGTCGCCTTGGTGTCCCAAGGCTGCCAGCACTGTAAATCACCCGGTTGTAGCAATTTCTGGCCCTCAGCGCGGCCAGTCGCCGTGCCATGCGTCAGCAGCAAACGCATGCCAGGCAAGCGTGAGCGCAGGGCTGCCACCAGCCCCATCGCGGCGCGTGTCTCGCCCAGCGAGACAGCGTGCAGCCAAACCGTGTTGCCATCGGCAGCAGACGCAAGCTGGTCGTAGTGACCGAAACGTTCGTCCATCGACTCAAGGTAGCCTGGCTCCTGCTCACCACGACGTGCCAGTTTGAGACGCAACAGTGGCTGTACCAGCCACATGAACAGACTGTAGAGACTGCGCATCATGGCACGACCCGCTCTTCACCAGTCGTCAGCCACGCCTGCCAAACGGCATCAACCGATGGTGTCGGGCTGGCAAACACACTGCACTGAAGGCAAGTGCCAGACGGCCCGGTACGCCAGGCGGTGTCAAAGTTGTAGATCTGGACGTGGCGCAAATGCAACGCAACAGCAATGTGGCTCAGGCCGCTGTCAACACCGATGACACCCGCGCAACCGCCCAATGCATCGGCCAGTGCGTCCAGTTCAACGCGGGGCCAGACCTGCGCCTGTGTCAGGCCATCGGCAATTTGGCGTGCCACCTGCTCCTCGGCGTCGCTGCCGCAAGGCAAAGCGATGTCGTATCCCTGCTCAATCAAGCACTGCCCAAGCTTCTGCCAGGAGGCCACTGGCCACTGCTTGTCAGCACGCGAAGTGCCATGAACCAGGGCCACGAGCGGTCGCGCAGGCGGCCCGGAGGGCGTGGCTACCTTCAAGCCGAATTCGGCCGGTCGAGTGACTTCATAACCGAGCGCCCTGGCGCACAAACAGCGCGACCGATCGACCGCGTGAATGTGCGTTGGCAACTCAATGGCAACATCGGCAACCCAACGCGCCGGTGCTTCAAAGCTCGATCCCTCACTCTGTGTCGCGAGCCCGTAGCGCCGGCCCTGTGGCGAGAGTTGTGCCAGCCAGGAAATCAGGGCCGACTTGCTCAATCCCTGCAGGTCGATCACCGCGTCGTACTGTTCACGCTGCAATTCAAATCTGAAACTGCGCCACGCGCGCCTTGTTTCGCCGGCAAAAGGGTTCTTTCGCCAGCGCCGCAGTTCGCACTCAATGACACGATGAACGCCGCCACAACGCCGCACCAACGCGCCAAAGCTGCGCTCGACCACCCAGTCGATCTGTGCCTGCGGCAAGGCGCTCCGGATATCCTGCAGCGCGGCCATGGCATGCACAATGTCGCCAAGCGAAGACAGCTTGACGAAAAGGATTTTCAAGACTGAGCCCCCACGCTTGTCACTGCGTGTACTGCGCTGCCCCCCGTGGGGGCGCGCCTTGCTTGGGGCGGCCCGGCGCTACGGCTCAATGCGCTGCCTCGTCCAGTTTGGCGCCAGGCTTGACCGAGCGCAGCAGGGTCAGCATGTCGGCCTCGATGCGCTTGAGCGCGGCATCGGTTTGCCCTTCAAATCGCAGCACCAGCACCGGTGTGGTGTTTGAGGCGCGAATCAGGCCGAAACCATCCGGCCAGTCGACGCGCAGGCCGTCGATCGGGTTGACCACCGCCGGCGCGGCAAAGTTCGCTGCGGCCAGCAGTTGGTCCACCAGCATGTGCGGCTCGCCCTCCGCACACTTGACGTTAAGTTCAGGCGTCGAAAAACTGCTCGGCAATGCGTCAAGCACCGCATTGCCGTCGGGCGAGCGGCTCAGGATCTCCAGCAGGCGGCAGCCCGCGTACGTGCCATCGTCAAAGCCAAACCAGCGCTCCTTGAAGAAGATGTGGCCACTCATCTCGCCGCCAAGCGGAGAATTGATCTCCTTCATCTTGGCCTTGATCAGCGAATGGCCGGTCTTGAACATCAAGGGCTTGCCGCCAGCGGCTTCAATCGCCGGCGCCAGGCGCTGCGAGCACTTGACGTCAAACAGAATCGTGCCACCGGGAACGCGGCTCAAGACATCCCGCGCGAACAACATCAGCTGGCGGTCCGGGTAGATGTTGTTGCCCGCACTGGTGACGATCCCAAGGCGGTCACCATCGCCATCAAAAGCCAGGCCGATTTCCGCATCACCTGCGGCCAGCGCCGCGATCAGGTCACGCAAATTCTCCGGTTTGCTTGGATCCGGGTGGTGATTCGGAAAGTTGCCGTCCACCTCGCTGTACAACTCGGTCACTTCACAGCCAATGGCACGCAGGATGCCGGGCGCGGAGGCACCGGCAATACCGTTGCCGCAGTCGACCACGATCTTCATCGGACGCGCCAGCTTGATATCGCCAACGATGCGTGCGCGGTAGTCATCATGTACATTCACGGCACGCAAGCTTCCGCCCGCTTGCAAGGTCCAGGACTCAGCCTCCATCATGCGCCGCAGCGATTGAATTTCCTCACCGTAAATGGCGCGCCCGGCCAGCACCATCTTGAAGCCGTTGTAATCCTTGGGGTTGTGGCTGCCGGTCACCTGAATGCCGCTGCGACACTCGGTACTGGCGGCAAAGTAGAGCATTGGCGTTGTTGCCATGCCAATGTCTATTACTTCCATGCCCGCCGCGACCAAACCCCGCATCAACGCAGCACTCAACAGGGCGCCGCTGAGCCGGCCGTCGCGTCCGACTGCGACCGCCGTTTCGCCCTCGGCGCGTGCCACCGTGCCAAAGGCGCGACCCAGCGCCTCTGCCACTGCCTCGTTGATCGTGCCCGGCACGATGCCGCGGATGTCGTAGGCTTTAAAGATGGACGCTGATAACTGCATGGTGAAATTCCTGAAAGATGCCGCATCGCGGCTGCACCGGATTGTAGGGCGCCGGGCGCCTCATGGGCATGTCCGAAAACGGCTGGAATGAGCTCGATCCGACAGCACGGTCCGCGTATCATCCACATCATGACAAGCCCTGAAAACGAGTCGATGACCGAGCAGCACTACCTCGCTTTGAAGGCCAGGGATTCGCGCTTTGACGGACTATTTTTTACCGGCGTGACGTCAACTGGAATCTACTGCCGGCCGGTCTGCCGGGTGCGCACGCCGAGGCGCGAAAACTGTCGGTTTTTCAGTCAGGCAGCGCAAGCCGAACATGCGGGCTTTCGACCCTGCCTGCGCTGTCGGCCGGAACTCGCACCGCGCGCTGGTGCTGGCAGCCATGGTGCCGAAGCGCGTGTCTGGTCGATGCAGGACGCCTCCAGTATTCTTGCCGGGCAAGCCGCCGAATTGATCGACACACCTGAACGCTGGGGTGACACGACCCCCAGCATGCAGTTGCTGGCGCAGCGGCTGGGCGTCAGCGACCGCCACCTGCGGCGAATCTTCGAGGCACGCTTTGGTGTCTCGCCATTGCAATACCTGCAAACCAGGCGCCTGCTGTCGGCCAAGCATTTCCTCACCGACACCAAGCTACCGGTCAGTGAGGTGGCACGCTTGAGCGGCTTTGCCAGCGTGCGCAGCTTCAACACCGCCTTTGCCCAACACTACGCCTTGAACCCGAGTCAGTTGCGCCGCAGCGCATGCGACGGCGGTTCAAGCCGGGTCGAGGCAGGCGTCCTCCTGAAACTTGCCTACCGGCCGCCTTATGACGTCAACGCCATGCTGCAATTCTTCGCCAGCCGCAGCGTCGCGGGCACGGAGCAGATTTCGCTCCTGCCGTCGCACATGAGCATCAGCCGGACCGTCAGCGTCGACATCGGCCACCAGCATTACTCGGGCTGGCTGGTGGCGCGCTTTGATGCCGTCGGCCAGCGCCTTGAGCTTCGCCTGAGCGACTCGCTACGGCCGGTGCTACCCGCCATGCTGGCGCGCGCGCGATCCATGCTGGACCTGGACGCCGATCCGCTGGCCATCAATGCCGTGTTGCACGCCAGCTTTCCGCGGGGTGATGGTTTGCGTGTACCCGGCAGTCTGGACGGGTTCGAACTCGCCGTGCGCGCAGTGCTGGGACAGCAGATAAGCGTTGCCGCCGCACGCACACTGGCGACTCGCCTGGTGCAAGCTTTTGGCGAGCCGATCGAGACACCCATCAATGGTTTGAACCGATTGTTCCCGCGGCCGGCCACGCTGGCCGACGCCAGCCCTGATGCATTGGGACGCCTGGGCATCGTCAAGCAGCGCCAGACGGCAATACACGCGCTGGCACGCGCAGTGCTCGCGCAGCGCTTGCAACTGCACGCTGGCGCCGATGTTGCAAACACCATGACCACATTGAAAGATCTCCCTGGCATTGGCGACTGGACCGCGCAATACATTGCCATGCGTGCACTGCGCTGGCCCGATGCCTTTCCCGCCGGCGACGTGGCCTTGCATCGAGCTTTGGGATTGCAAGGCAGCAAGCATCCCGCCAAAGAGGCAGAACTGAAATCAAGAGCCTGGCAACCGTGGCGCAGTTACGCCGTGATTCGAGCCTGGAAGGAGTTAACAACATGAAATTCGCTGTATCGATCGTTCAAACCCTGCACGACAGCCCGCTGGGTCCGATCATTCTGGCCGCCAGCAAGAAACAAGTGGTGGGCATCTGGTTTGCCGGCCAGCGCCATCAGCCCGACACATCGCACTGGGCACGTGACGAGCACGATCCGCTCCTGCAGCGCGTCAAGACGGAGATCGACGAGTACTTCGCGGGCCAGCGCCACTCGTTCGATCTGCCACTCGACATGGAGTGCGGCACCGCATTTCAACAAACCGTGTGGCGTGCAATGCTGGCCATACCCTATGGCAGCAGCACGAGCTACGGCGCTCTCAGCACTGCCATCGGCAAACCCCGTGCCGTGCGCGCCCTCGGTGGCGCCGTGGGGCGCAATCCCTTCAGCATCGTCGTGCCGTGCCACCGCGTGATCGGCAGCCAGGGTTCCCTGACCGGATACGCAGGTGGGCTCGATCGAAAGACAGCCCTGCTGCAACTCGAAGGCGTGCTTTGAACACGGTCGGGTCCGCGAAACCCTGGTTGGGAAAATTCGTATCGCTGGCGGCGCTCTGGGGAGCTTCCTTCCTGTTCATGCGCCTGGCTGGCCAGGAATTTGGCGCCGTGCCAACTGCAGGCGTGCGCGTGGCGATCGCCGCACTTTTCCTGCTGCCCCTGTTGCTGTGGCGCGGTCTGGGGTCACAACTGACCGCGCACTGGAAAAAGGTCTTCTTTATCGGCTTGTTCAACTCAGCCTTTCCCTTCGCCTGCTTTTCGTATGCCCTGCTGTCCATCAGCACAGGACTGTCGGCGATTCTGAACGCCACCGTTCCCCTGTTTGGCGCGCTGGTGGCGTGGGTCTGGTTGAAGGACAGGCCGCACGGCTTGCGCATCGCGGGTCTGCTGCTCGGTTTTGCAGGTGTCGCACTGTTGACTTGGGACAAAGCCAGTTTCAAGCCCGACGCCAACGGTCTTTCAAGCGCCTGGGCCATCATGGCTTGTCTGCTGGCCTGCCTGAGCTATGGCATATCGGCCAGTTTTGCCAAACGGCACCTCGGCGGTTTGCCATCGCTCGTTACCGCCACCGGCAGCCAGATCGGTGCCGCCATCGGACTGGCCGTGCCGACCTGGTGGCTGTGGCCCCAGCGCATGCCGGGCAGTGGCGCCTGGCTCGCCCTGCTGGCATTGGGCGTGCTGTGCACCGGCATCGCCTACATCCTGTTCTTCTGGTTGATTGAAAACGTCGGCCCGGCGCGATCGTTAACGGTCACCTTTGTGGTTCCTGTTTTTGCGCTGATCTATGGTACGGTCTTCCTGCAGGAAACGATTTCGCTGTGGATGCTGTTTTGCGCCGCCATCATCGTCTGCGGCACTGCGCTGTCAGCCAATCTGATCAGGTTCCGGCGCTGATACCCATGTCAATGCACTTCACAGCTCCAGGCTGTAACCGACACCGCGCACGGAGCGCAGTGGCAGGCTCAAACCGCTTTCGCGCTCCACCTTGGCGCGCAGGCGGCTGATGATCACCTCGACACGGTGTTTGTCATATTCCTGGGGAAAAAGTCCTAGAGCAACAGCCAGTTCGGCGTCAACACAAGGGGCACCCCCTTTCGCAGTCAGGGCCCGCAACAACTGGCCTTCGCTCACTGACAGGCGAACACGAACGCCATTGGGGGCGACGATAAAGCCGCCACCTGGCTCGTACTGCCACATACCACCGAGAGGCGCGGCGCCCGTAGTCACTACGGTTTCCACTTGCGATGCAAAGCGCCGCCCCAGGCGTTTCAAAGTAAGCACCAATTCATCCATATCCACAGGCTTGACCAGATAGGCATCTGCCCCTGCCGACAGGCCGGTCAAGCGGTCGGTACGCAGGCTGCGCGCCGTCACGAACACAATACCCATATTCTGGTCAAACTCGCGAAGGTGCTGGCAAATTGACAAGCCATCTTCACCACGAAGACCAATATCGAGCACCGCAATGGTGGCTTTCTGCACGGCCAGATAGCGGTAGAACTGCGCGGCGGTGGCAAAACTCTCCACTGCAAAACCGTGATGTCTGAGCTGGAATTCCATTTCCTGGCGCAACACGGGTTCGTCTTCAACAACGGACACGGTGTAGTCCGATTCACTGGGTTTTGAAAGGTCTTTAACTTCGGGTTTCATAATGGGGCAACTTGAGGCGTAACGATGTGGCGACAGCTTATCTTGTTTTTGTCGCTGTGCGGCCTCGGCGGCGCAGCGGGAGCCCAGCCACTTGAAGTTGACGCCAGCAGCAGCAGCTTTGAGGTCTCGGGCCATCTGTCGGTCAGTCCGCTGCAAACTCAGTTTGCCAGCCCAGAGGATGCACTGTCCGCTTACCGCAGCGGTCAGTTCGAAAAGCTGCCGGCGTTTATGGGGCGGGGCATGCAAAAGGATGCAGTCTGGCTGGCCTTTGACATGCATGGCGCCAGAACCCTGGACGAGTCTTTGGTCGTCCAGGTGGGTCCCGCCGTCCTTGATCACGTGGCCGTCTGGCAGGCGGATGCAGCGGGCCGACTCAGCTTGATCGGCAGCGCCGGCGACCAGGCACCCCTGAATCAGGTGGCAGTACCTGGCTTCAAACCCAGCTTTGCATTGCGGCTTGCAGGCGGTGCCATAAACACGGTGCTGCTGCGGATTCAAACCACCGGCACGAACACCGCCATTGTCAAACTCTACCGCGCGGAGCACTTCCCTTCGGTTCAAGCAACGGAGGGCCTGCTGCTCGGCTCGGCCTTGACCGCCTACCTGATAATGGGCATCGTGGCGCTCGGCATGTTCTGGGTTCTGCGAGAAAGAATCTACCTGCTGTGGCTGGTCATGATCCTCGTCATGGCGAGCTATGCTTTCATGTCTACGGGTATGGGTTACAGGTACCTGCACTGGGACGACCTTTCCAACATCAACAAACTCACCAACGCCTTCCTCATAGCCGCCTTTGTGACGAACCTGGTTTTCGTCAACCTGCTCTTCAATTTCAAATCCTTGCATCGCTGGCTGCACCGTCTGTTCACCAGTTGGGCTGTGTTGGCTCCACTGCTTGGCATTTTCGGCATTTTGCTATCCTCGCCGGCGCTGGCTGCACTGATCCTGTCAAGCCTGTTCCTGATGACGATCGTCGCGGTCACCGGCATCGTGCTGCAGATGGTCCGGCGCCACCCGGAAAGCTTGCGCTACGGTCCCTTCTTTGTGCTCTATCTTGCGAACGTAGCCGCATCGATGCTTGCCGCCAACGGCATGGGCTTGCCGCTTTCAGAATGGACCAGTTCCGGAGCGCAGGTTGCTGGCATTTGCAACCTGCTGTCACTGCAGGTCGCGATGTTCTCCCGCGCCATGGACACGCGACGCAAGCACGCACAGGAACGTGCCCGATTGCTGACCCAGCTGACGCAGCAGAACCAGGAACTTGAGGCGCGAGTGGAGCACCGTACCGTCAGTCTTTCCAGGGCCTTGCACGAAGTGCAGCAAGCCGCGTCGGCGCAGCGCCATTTGCTATCGATGGCCTCGCACGAATTCCGAACACCTGCAGCGTGGATCAAGGCATCGCTTGATTCCATGGACATTTTGAAAGCCCAGGTGCCGCCGGAGATCGCGAAGCGCCTCACCAACATGCGCCAGGCCAGTGTGCGCATGATCGACCTTGCCAACAACCTGATCAACGAGGATCGCTTGCACGAACTGTCCCTCAAACCCCATAGGGCGGCACTGGACCTGCGCCAGTTGGCCGTTGAGGTGATGGCACGCTATAGCGCCAACCCCGAGGTAGTGGCCAACTTGCCAGAGGGGCCGCTGTACGTCACGGGAGACCCCGCCCTGCTCGCAATAGCGTTACACAACCTGATTGACAACGCCCTGCGCCATGGTCGACCCCATGAGCCCGAACACCAGAGGGTCAGCGTGTCGCTCAAGGTTCTGCCGGGCCAGGTCGAATTGCAGGTCGCCGACAACGGGCCCGGCATTCCTGAGAGCCAGAGGGAGAGCGTGTTCGAACGCTACCATGCCGGCCCTTACCGTGACTTCAACGACAACGAGGGCAAGGTGAGCACCAGCAGTGGCCTGGGTCTGTCTATCGTGCAAGACATCGCCCATGCCCATGGCGGCCAGGCACTGGTGTGCCACAACCAGCCGCACGGGGCGATGCTGGTGCTGAGCCTGCCGATTTGAGAACGCCGTTGGACGCGGGAAAGTCCTATTTACTCAGGCTTTGAGGTGCTATTGAATCGGGTTTCATCATCGCGCTACTGAAGATGTAACCATGTGGCTACGACTTGTCTTATTCTTGTCCCTGTGCGGCGCGAGCTGTCTGCTGCAAGCGCAGCCGGTTGAACTCGATACCAGTGGCGCGAGCTTTGAAGTCGCGGGCCACCTGTGGGCCAGCCCACCCCAAACCCACTTCGCCGGTCCCGAAGATGCATTGGCCGCCTACCGCAGTGGCCGGTTTCAAAAACTGCCGGGCTACCTGGGGCGCGGCTACCAAAGGGATGCCGTCTGGCTGGCTTTTGATGTGCCTGCCGCACAGAGCGAACTGAGGTTTCTGGTCGTTCAGGTCGGTCCTGCCTATCTTGATCACGTCAGCGCCTGGCGGGCTGATGCGGCGGGCCACCTTGACTTGCTGGGCCGGGCCGGCGACCAGGTACCGCTGAAGCAGGTCGATATACCAGCCCTCAAGCCCAGCTTTGCCTTGCAGCTTGCGGGTGGCGCTAGCAGCACCGTACTCTTGCGCATTCAAACCGACAGCGCGCAGGTGGCCATCGTCAAGCTCTATCGTGCCACGCGTTTTCCTTCTGTACAGGCGACAGAAAGCCTGCTGCTGGGCCTTGAGTCTGCCGCATTCCTGATGATGAGCGTCGTGGCGCTTGGCATGTTCTGGGTTTTACGGGAAAGGATCTACCTGCTCTGGCTCACAGCGATCCTGAGCGCGGCGGGCCAGGCCTTCATGGCGAGCGGTATGGGTTACTTCTACCTGCACTGGGACAACCTTTACAACGTCAACAGATTCACCAACGGCTTCACGGTTGGCGCCATTGTGGTGACCACGCTGTTCGCCAAGGTGCTGTTCGAATTCAAATCATTACACCGCTGGCTGCATACCCTGTTCATCAGTTGGGCAGTGCTTGTTCTGATCACTTTCAGTGCTGGGTTTGCGCTGGCCCTTCCGATGTTCGCTCGATTTCTGGTACTGACCTTCATCTTGATGATGGTCGTCTCGTTCATCTGCATCGTGCTGCAGATGGTGCGGCGCCACCCGACAAGCCTGCGCTACGGCCCCATGTTCCTGCTCCTTTTCCTGGTTGGGGCGGTCACCATGCTTGCTGTCGGCAGCACCTGGTTACCATTTTCGGAGCTGACCGCTTCTGCCTGGCAGATCGCCAACTTTTGCAACCTGCTGTCACTGCAGGTCGCGATGTTCTCACGGGCTCTGGAGGCCCAACGCAAGCACGCACAGGAACGTGCCCAACTGTTGACCCAGTTGACCGAGCAAAACCAGGAACTCGAAGCGCGCGTGGAGCGTCGCACTGCAAGCCTGTCCAAGGCCCTGCAAGATGTGCAACAAGCCGAGTCGGCGCAGCGCCAGTTGCTCTCGATGGCCTCGCACGAGTTCCGCACACCTGCGGCCTGGATCAAGTCCTCGCTCGATTCTTTGGTGATTCTGAAGGACCAGATTCCACCCGAGATTGCAAAGCGCCTCACCAACATGCGCCACGCCAGTTTGCGCATGATCGGCCTGGCCAACGACCTGATCAACGAGGACCGCTTGCACGAACTGTCCCTCAAGCCGCATATGGCGGCACTGGACCTGCGCCAGTTGGCCTCTGAGGTGATGGCGCGCTATGACGCCAACCCCGAGGTGCTGGCTGACCTGGGCACCGGGGTGCTGCAGATCACGGGCGACGCCGCCCTTCTGGGCATTGCACTGCACAACCTGATTGACAACGCGCTGCGCCATGGCCAACCCGCCGCGCCCGAGCGCCAGTTGATCCGTGTCTCGCTGCAAGTTCAGAACGATCGTGTGGAGTTCCAGGTGGCCGACAACGGCCCTGGCATTCCGGACAGCAAGAAAGAGTGGGTGTTCGAGCGTTACCATGCCGGCCCTTATCGCGACTTCGCTGACACCAATGGCATGACGAGCACCAGCAGCGGCCTGGGTTTGTCAATCGTGCAAGACATCGCACAGGCACATGGCGGGCTTGCCGTGTTGCGTGACGTACATCCGCATGGGGTCATGCTGGTGCTGAGTTTGCCAATCTGATCGCCTCGTCATGAATGCTCTCAAAGCTGAGAGTATTTGAGAGCCTCGCCTGTGGGCGAATCACTACTATGAAGAAAAGTGAGTTCCGAAAGTCTAAGCGTGACTTCCATCGCACTCAAATCGTCGGACTTCGCTTTTTTTGTGCCACCCGGATCGTTGTTCTTAATCTCAACTGAGGAAATCATATGAATAGTTCGCCAAAATTTGGTCCTGCAGCGAATGGACTGGTCGTAGCGCCAGGAGCAACTCGCCTGCTTCGGACTCGTTCAAAGTTGAGATTCTTGAACGCGCCAGCACTCAGTGCTCTCGCCGCAGCAACCATGTTGGCGTTAGCCGGATCTGTCTCTGCACAGGTCAAGGCCGCCCCTACACCCGCAATGGCTGCATCCACCGCCAGGGCCGCTTCTGTCGCAGCCAAAGCCGCTTCAGACAAGGCCAAGGCTGCGTTGCAACTGGCACTTGCAAATGCCAAGCACCCGGTGGCCAAACCGCATCCGCTGTTGGCGGCGCCATTCAATCCGCAGGTGGGTCCGCAGCTAATTGCACATGCTGATCAGATGCATGCTGTAGTCGCAGCTGCAAAAACGCCAGCCGACGTTGGCCCGGCTCTGGCCAAAATCGCGCAAATTTGGCCACAGCACCAAAATTTGGTCCAGCAAATGGATACACAACTCGAGCAGATCGCCGCACATGACCTGGCTGGCAAGAAGACCCCTGAGATGAAGAACGTTGAAGCTGCGGTTGGGTCCGCGCTGGCCACACGAGCTCAGGCAATGAATGCCGAACTGCTGCGTTTGAGCAAGCTGCCACTTTCTCCCAAGGACATATCGGCCCTGCAGAATCTGCAAAAAGCCTTGGCCGGGTAGTCCCGATTTGACAAGCATTCATACCGAACCCAACCTATCATCATGAACAAATTAAACCTTTCCTCCAAGATGCTGGTCAAACTGCTGCTGGCATTGTCCGTTGGCACCATGGCTTTCGACGCGGCGGCCTGCCACAGCTGGGATATTCCCTGCAAGGCCAGGGACGCTTACAACAGAGCCAAACAAGCGGCGGACGATGCCGCCAGGCTGGCACAACAACAGGCGGACGATGCCGCCAGGCTGGCACAACAACAGGCGGACGCAGCTGCGGCAGCAGCAGCTGCCGCAGCTGACGCTGTAACTGCTGCAGCCAACGCCCTGGCGCAGCAAGGTGCAGCCATTTCTTCGACCGAGATGAATACCCTTGTCAGCCAGGCGAAGAATGTGTATGCCGATTCCACCGGTGCCATGACCAACGGCTACAACGCATCGGTGAACAAGTTCCAGGGCTTGCTCACCGCCGCGCTCGACGCCATCTGGCGCTCTGCTGCAAAGAAATTTGTCGCGAGTAACGGCCAGATGATTCTTGACATGAAGCACCGGGCACAAAGTCTGGATGCGAATGGTCAGGCCGCGCTGAACCGCGTCAAACGCGCTATCGGTGCGAAACGCATCGACGAGCAGGCACGCGCTGACATGCAAACCCTGGTGCAGGCGATCGTCTACGGCGGCAACAACATCGGCAGCGCCGTCACCCATTCCAGCTTTGGTATTCAGTACTGCGACACCGTTGGCGCCGGCTATGCGGGCGGCGAAACCTGCTACATGATGATCATGCAGACCTATCTGGAAAACGGTCAATTCAAGGTTGGCTTGGCTCGCTCCTTCGGTGCCGCGGCCAGCCCTTATCCGTCGGACGTCGGTATTGACCAAACCTATGGTATTTTCTGGGGACCTGGCGGCATTGACGATAACAATGGCGCTTCGATCGGTATGGCCCTGGGCGTCGTCCTTGATGAAGGCCTGGAAGTCGGCGTGTCCTGGGGTATTCCAACGGCCATTCCGGACCCAAGCGCCATCGTTCCCGGTGTCTCCATATCGATTGGGGGCGGACTCAAGGGTCAATACTCTTTGACCGCTGGCTACACGCAGGTGCTCGTCAAGCTATAAATCGAATCCCGGAGTTGTCATCATCACTGGCTGAACCCAACGGGGAGTCCTGAGTCTGTTCTGGACTCTGCTCCCCGAATCAGCTCACCACGTGTCGATGCGAGCGAAATCAGTTAATCCGGGTCAGAGTGACTCAAACTTCGCAAAGCTCTTCCCCCCAACGCCCGCCTTGCGCGGGCGTTTTCATTGAACCGCAACTTGGCGGTCCCGACCGGCAGAGTCGCAGAGTGGAAGGTGACTCCGCTTGGGATCTGAACCCGACCTGAACCGGCAAATCCTCACAAAACCGAGAGCATTTGAGAGCAAACAATTCGCACGAAGTCCTACATTGAGTACACGACGCTCAGAAAGTTCCGCCCAATCCTCACGACCGCGTTCTCAGCCGGTAATGCGGTCCTTTCAAGGCAAATCGAAAGCAACGAAAGGAGAACTCTAGTGAAAACGAAAAGTTGGGTAGTCAACGTTATCGGTTTGTTTTTCCTGCTGTTGACGGCCGCTCCGGCGTCGGCGCAGTCGGGACTGGTCCCTTTGTATCGTTATGTCTATGCGACCAACAATGATCACTTCTATACGACCAATGCTGCTGAGATTGGCACGACCACTGCCGGACAGATAGGAAAATACAACTTCAAGTCGGAAGGAATCGCCGGCTACGTGTATCCAAGCGCGCAGCCAGGTACGACGCCTTTGTATCGCTATTACAAAGCTCCTGGACATCTTTACACGACCAATGCCAATGAAATCGGCATCACGACAGTCGGTGGGACTGTGAATGGCTGGACCTATGAAGGAATTGCCGGCTATCTCATGACGGCCGCGGCGGCAAATGTGGTGCCGTTTTATCGCTACGTCAATGGGGCATTCCACTTTTACACCACCAGTAGCGCGGAAGTCGGGACGACAACCCCGGGGGCAACCGGAACGGCCGGGTGGACAAGCGAAGGTATCGCGGGCTATCTAACCGTGATCACCCCAGTGACCCTTGTGCCGCCCGTGAACACGGCCGTGCCAGGTACGACCTTGACAGGTGCCCAGATGTCGACTCTCATCAATTGGATTCAAGGCGAAACCTCCATTAGCACTACACCGTTCTGCTACAAGAAACCGGGATATGACCGTGGTATCGGCATTGCGCCGACCGAGTGCGCGAACGGCAAGCAGTACGATGGTGGCTTGTGCTACGACAGCTGTCGCGCAGGTTATGGCGGCGCAGGCCCTGTGTGCTGGCAAAGTTGTCCCTCCGGCTATTCGGACATGGGGGCGATCTGTCACTTTGCAGGCACACTTTCCTACATGCAAAAGACAGTTTGTGAGCATAGGCAAAGCGTGCCGTATGTAGGGAGTTATTGCGATAAATACGGATATGAATCCTGTAGGGATGGTTACACCAGCGTAGCTGGTGTGTGTTGGGCAGATCTTCATGTGCCCCCCGGCATGAGCGGGTCCGCAGCCGACCCCATGAAAGATTCCTACGGCCGCGGCGTCGGGACGATGCCCACCGTCTGCAAATCGGACCGCGAATTGCAGGCGGGCCTCTGCTACCTCGTACCGCGGTCTGGCTACGGTTGTACCGTGACAGCTTGCACTCAGAATTGCGCGGCGGGCAGTTCAGCTTGTGGTGTTGCTGCCTGCGCCAACACCCCAGCCAATTGCGCATCCAACATCACCGACATGGTAGTCAGCACGGCCTCGATGCTTGCAGCCATCGGCGCCGAAGCCGTCACCCTGGGTGCGGCGACACCGGCCGTCGAGGGGGCCAAGGCGGGCGCTCAATCGGCCAAAGCCGCCGTCCTGGCCGCCCGCATCAAGAGAGCCCAGGAAGCAATTGACCTGGCTGGAGATCTCAACAGTAAGTATTCAGAGATAAATCAGGTCGTGGGCGCGATCACCCTCTTCGTGAACGTGGCCGAGACCAACCTGGCGGGGCTTTCAACAAGGGCGGTCGAGGCTCAGATCGCGGCAAGGTATGGAAGAGGCACCGCCAACTACAGGGCCATTGCCCGCAATTGGGCTGCGATGCAGATGGCGGCCTTCATGTCGGATCTGCAACTGCAATTGGAAACGCTGATCATCACGACCATGGACTTCACCGGGATCCTCGGAACGATCTCGGCCTTCAAGCAGCCGACTTGCACTCAGCACACAGACATGCCCGGTTCCGGGATCGGTTTCGGGACCGGTTCCGGCTCTATTTTTTGAAAAGGCAAAGGACACCCAATGATTACGAATTCAAAAGCATGGCTGATCGGCGTAGCTTTACTTGGTTCGGCGGGACTCGTCAGCGCCAAGGATCTGGCTACCCTCCAGGCCGTGACGGCCCAGTTGGCGAATTGTCCGGCTGCCGCAACGGCGGCAAATGCGTACAAAGGTGTGGTGATTCCGGCGGGGGTCGTCGCTGCCGTGATTGGTCAGAAAGACGTTGCCAAACTTGCCGCCAATGACAAGCAAATGTATGACCATGCCACGGCCGTTGGCAAGCAATTGAATCTGTGCGCGAGCGCCTTGCAGGCCAGGCAACAACAAATCAATCCGTGGCTGCCCGTGCTCGGGCAAAACCCTCAAGCAATAACACCGGACACCGCCAAGGCGTTGATGGCCAACGAAGCGGCCTATACGAAAGGCCTGGAATCCATGGCCTACGTGATGAGCCAGGAACACACGCGCAAGCTGTTCGCGGGAAGACTCCACCATCAGGCCACTGGGAAGTAAGGGCTAATGAGAGTCTGCCCCAGGAGTTGCGCCTGGGGGCGGTCTTGGTGCTGAACTGGCGAATCCTCTCAAAACTGAGAGCATTTGAGAGCTTCGCCTGCGGGCCAATCACTAGCATGAAGAAAAGCGAGTTCCGAAAGTCAAAGCGTGACTTCCATCGCACTTGAATCGCCGGATTTCGCTTTTTTTGCGCCAGCCGGATCGTCGTTCTTATTTTTTACTGAGGAAATCATATGAATAGTTCGCCCAAATTTGGCCATGAAGCGACTGGACTGGTCGTGGCGCCAGGATCAATTCGACCGCTTCGGACTCGTTCAAAGTCGGGATTTTTGAGTGCGCCAGCACTCAGTGCTCTCGCCGCAGCAACCATGTTGGCGTTTGCCGGATCTGCCTTTGCTCAGAGTCCGCCTGCTTCGGCAGCGTCCATTGCCAAGGCGGCCGCAGACAAGGCCAAGGCTGCTCATGAGCTGGCACTTGAAAAGGCCAAGAACCCGGTGCCAATACCGCATCCGCTGTTGGCGGCGCCATTCAACCCGCAGGTGGGTCCGCAACTGATCGCCGTCGTTGAGCATATGCACGCTGCTGCCGCAGCTGCAAAAACGCCAGCCGACGTTGGCCCGGCCCTGGCCAAAATCATGCAGATGTGGCCGCAGCACCAGAAGTTGCTTCAGGAGTTCGACACGCAACTGGAGCAGATCGCCGCGCATCACCTCATCGGTAAAAAGACTTCAGAGATGGAGAAGGTTGAAACCGCCCATGGTGCCACGCTTACCACCAAAGGTCAGGCGCTGGATGCTGAACTGCTGCGCTTGAGCAAGTTGCCACTTGCTCCCAAGGATATGGCTGCCCTGCAGAACCTGCAAAAAGCCTTGGCCGGGTAGTCCCGATTTGAAAAGCATTCATACCGAACCCAACCTATCATCATGAACAAATTCAACCTCCCCCCCAAGATGCTGGTCAAACTGTTGCTGGCATTGTCCGTTGGAACCCTGGCTTTCGACGCTGCGGCCTGCCACAGCTACGACATTCCCTGCAAGATCCGGGACGCCGCCAACAAGGCCAAAAAAGCGGCGGAAGACGCCGCCAACAAGGCCAAACAAGCGGCCGATGCCGCCGCTGCGGCCGCCAAGCAGGAAGCGGATCGCCTTGCAGCGGCTGCCGCTGCTGCTGCTGCCGCCGAAGCCGCCGCTGCCCAGGCCCTGGCGCAGAAAGGCGCAGCCATTTCTTCCACGGAGATGAAGACCATCGTCAGCCAGGCGAAGAATGTGTATGCAGATTCCACCGGTGCCATGACCAACGGCTACAACGCAGCGGTAAGCAAGTTCAAGGCCTTGCTCAACGCGGCGCTTGACGCCATCTGGCGCGCTGCTGGAAAGAAATTTGTTGCGAGTAACGCCAAGATGATTCTTGACATGAAACACAGAGCGCAAAGTCTGGATGCCAATGGCCAGGCCGCGCTGAATCGCGTCAAGCGCGCTATCGGTGCCAAACACATCGACGAGCAAGCACGTGCCGACATGCAAACCCTGGTGAAAGCGATCGTCTACGGGGGCAACAACATTGGCAGCGCCGTCACCCACTCCAGCTTCGGTATCCAGTTCTGCGACAGCGTTGGCGCCGGCAACGTGGGCGGCGAGACCTGCTACATGATGATCATGCAGACCTATCTTGAAAACGGTCAATTCAAGGTTGGCCTGGCGCGCTCCTTCGGTGTCGCGGCCAGCCCTTATCCGTCGGATATCGGCGCCGAGCAAACCTTTGGTCTGTTCTGGGGTCCGGGCGGTATTGACGACAACAACGGCGCTTCCATCGGTCTGGCCCTGGGCGTCGTCCTTGACGAAGGTCTGGAAGTCGGCGTGTCCTGGGGTATTCCAACGGCCATTCCGGATCCAAGCGCCATCGTTCCCGGGATATCCATATCGATTGGAGCTGGCGCCAAGGGTGAAGCCGCATTGTCCGCTGGCTACACCCAGGTTCTCGCCAAGCTATAAGTCGAATCCGGGAGCAGTCATCATGACTGACTGAAACTGACGGGGAGTCCTGAGTCTGTTCTGGACTCTGCTCCCCCAATCAGCGACACAAGGTGTCGATGCAAGGGACGTATGAATAACAAATTTTTTCCCGGCAACCGACTTGTATGGTGCTGGGTCTTCACTTCTCTGTGGTCGGCAGCTGCGCTGGCGCAACAAGTGCCGAGTGCAGGCTCCTTGCTTCAGCAAATGGAGCAGCGACGCAATGAACCACTGCCTGTGGTTCCACCCATTTCAAAGACTCCAGCACCCCCAGAGATGACGGTGCTGCCCGGTTCGACCGTGACCGTCAAGGCCATTCGCTTCGTCGGCAATCGCCTCCTGAGCCAGGATCAACTGGTCAAGGTGGTACATAGCTACCTGGATCGACCCGTCAGTTTTTCCGATCTGCAACAGGCGGCCGTGGCCGTTGCCCAAGCGTATCGGGAAGCCGGCTGGATTGTTCGTGCCTACCTGCCGCGCCAGGAAATCATCGACGGCGTACTGACGATTCAAGTAGTCGAGGCCGTGTTTGGTGGCACCGTGCTCGAAGGAAATCCACCCACCCGCATCGCCCTGGATCGTCTGCTGCGGTGGGTCGACGCAGCACAGGGAAAAGGCCAGCCACTCAACGCGGCATCGGTTGATCGCGCTTTGCTTTTTCTGGACGATTTGCCGGGGATCCACGCCACAGGCAATTTCCAGGCAGGTCCGACGGAAGGGGAAACGTCACTCTTGCTCAAAGTCGTTGACAAGCCGCTGGCAAGCGGTGAATT
Organism: uncultured beta proteobacterium; assembly: GCA_903927295.1. Taxonomy (GTDB): domain Bacteria; phylum Pseudomonadota; class Gammaproteobacteria; order Burkholderiales; family Burkholderiaceae_C; genus Rhodoferax. Next base: position 21,337 of record CAIYMN010000217.1, read on the forward strand.
CAGTGCGGACAATGGCGGCGGACGTGCCACCGGGCCGCAGCGCTTGATGGGCAATTTGTCTCTTGCCAGCCCGGCCGGCTTTGGAGATCAGGCCTTGCTCACCGTCATTCATACCGACGGCAGCGACTATGCCCGACTTGGCTACACGTTGCCGATCGGCGCCGATGGCTGGCGTGCCGGTGCCAGTGCCTCCTGGCTGCGCTACCGTGTTGTTACTGCCGAGATGAGTGCACTCGATGCACACGGGACTTCGGCAACCCAAGGGCTGGAAGCCAGCTATCCGATCATCCGTTCGCCGCTCAAGAACCTGAGCCTGAACATCAATTACGACCAGAAAAATTTTGACAACAACGCTGGCGGCCTTGTGACGACGCACTATCGCGTTGCCGGAGTCTCCATGGGTTTGAGCGCAAACCTGATCGATGCACTGGGCGGTGGCGGTAACAACAGCGCCAATCTGACGCTGGTCAGCGGCAAGGTGGATTTGAGCGGTTCCCCCAATCAGGATGACGACGCTGCAACAACGCAGACCGCCGGGAGCTTCAGCAAGCTGCGCTATGGCCTCAGCCGCCAGCAGATGCTCCGGCCCGACTTGACTGCTTCAATCGCCTTGTCCGGGCAGCGGGCCAGCAAGAACCTGGACGCCGGTGAAAAGTTTTACCTGGGCGGCTCCAGTGGCGTGCGGGCCTATCCCTCCAGTGAAGCCGGGGGGAGCGACGGCATGATGTTGAATCTGGAACTGCGTCAGGTATTTTCCGGGAACATCAGCCTGACCGGGTTTTATGACTGGGGCAAGGTGACTGTCAATCACGACAATAGTTTTGCTGGCGCTGCCGCCTTGAATGACCTGAGCCTGCGTGGTGCCGGCATTTCTCTGGCCTGGCAGACCACGACGGGCATCAACCTCAAGGCCACTTGGGCCCGACGCATTGGCGACAACCCAAATCCTTCTGCCACTGGGCAGGATCAGGACGGAACCCTGGTTCAAAACCGCTTCTGGCTCCAGGCCAGTCTGGCATTTTGATCCGATACAACAGTCATTCGTGCCATCCATGAGTGAACACGCATCCATCAACCGCGTCTATCGCCTGGTCTGGAGCAAGGTCCGCAACGCGTGGGTGGCTGTCTCCGAGTTGGGCCGTGGCAGTGGCGGCGGATCGTCTGCCAGCAAACGCATTGTCTGTGCCATGGCCGCGCTGGGACTGGTCAATGCATTAGCTCAGACTGCACCACCAATTGCGACCCAGTTGCCGACCGGCGGCCGCGTTGCTGCTGGCAGTGCGGCCATCAGCCAGACGGGTGCGCGCATGGAAGTGAACCAGAGCAGTTTGCGTGCTGCTATCAATTGGGATACGTTCAACGTCGGCACGCAAGCGTGGGTGAATTTCAATCAACCTGGCGCCAGCGCGGTGATGCTCAACCGCGTGCTCGATACCCAGGCCAGTCAGATTGCCGGGCGCATCACAGCCAACGGCCAGGTCTTTCTGGTCAACCCGAATGGCGTGTATTTCGGCAAGGACTCAAGCGTTGACGTGGGCGGTCTGGTCGCTACGACCCACGCGATTTCCGACGCTGACTTTATGGCCGGCGGGAATGTCTTCAACCGCATTGGTGCCACCGGCAGCGTGATCAATGAAGGTCACTTGACTGCAGCGACGGGCGGCTACATTGCACTGCTCGCGCCTGAGGTGCGCAACCAGGGCGTCATCGTGGCGCAAATGGGCAGTGTGGCACTGGCGTCCGGTGAGTCCATCAGCCTGCAGTTCTCTGGCAACAATTCCCTCGCTGGCCTGGTGGTCACCCCGTCCCAAATCAAGGCGCTGGTGGACAACCGGTGGGCAGTGCAGGCACCGGGTGGTCAGATCATCCTCTCGGCGCAGGCACTGGATCGCCTGATGGGTGGCGTGGTGATGAACAGCGGCAGTCTGGAGGCCAGCGGTCTGGTCCATGAGGGCGGCCGGGTGATTCTGGAAGCCTCGGACCGCATCATCCATACCGGCAGCATCAATGCCGATGCGGCGGTGAGTGGCACTGGCCTCGGAGGGAGCGTGAGCCTGATGGCCAACCTCGCCAATACAAGCAGTCGCACCGAAATTGACGGCAGTATTAGCGCCCGGGGCGGTGCTACGGGTGGCGACGGCGGGTCGGTTGAAACGTCGGCCGCTCAGGTAGTGATCGGCAGTCACGCTTTTATCGATACCCGGGCCGCTCACGGCAAGAGCGGCAGCTGGCTGATCGACCCGACTGGCTTCACCATTGCCAGCAGCGGTGGCGACATGACCGGTGCCGCCCTGAGTGCGGCCCTGAACACCAGCGATGTCATCATTCAGACCTCCGCCGGTAACAGCGGCACGGGCGCCATTGTCGTCAATGGTTCGGCCGATACTGGCGGTGCGGTAAGCATCACCAACGCCAGCGGTGGCACCCACAGCCTCACTCTCCTGACCGATGGCACGATCAATATCCATACCGGTGCCAGCATCAGCGGGTCTGCTGGCAATGCGCTCGACCTCAATCTCAGTGCGCAGGGCGGCAATACCATTGCTGGCACGATTGACAACTTTGGCGGCGTGACAACGCTGACCGGAGCCAGCACACTCAGCGGCACGATCAGAAACGGCACGATCAGCAGTACCTCAACGATCACTGGCAGCGGCAACGCCACGCTGGACGGCGTAACCCTGGGCGGTACCAGCCTGAGCACCAGCGGCAGTTTCCACATCTACAACAGCATCACGCTGGCGAGCGGACTGACTGTCAACAAGGATGCCAGCGATTGGTATTTCCGAAGCACCGGACTTCAGCACTTCGCCACGGCGGGCACAGCCACGATCAACAGCACCGGCGGAAACTATTACGCGGGCTACGCTGTTTCGGGCCAGACACTTCAGATTGACAGCGGTGTGACACTGCAGGGTTATGGCAACTTCGGCCAATCCAGTGTGGCGCCCATCATCAATTCCGGTACGATCAACGCCAACACGTCAGGGCAAGCGATCACCTTTAACAATTCTTCCTTTACCAACAGTGGCACGCTGACCGCCTCAGCTGGTGGTGGGCTGGGTATTTCTTCAACCACTTTCACTAACAGTGGCACGGCAAATGTCAGCGGCGGTACGCTGAGCCTCAACGCTGGGACCTGGAGCAACCCCGGTCAGATCAACATCAACAGCGGCACGCTCAATCTGGGCAGCACGTTTACAACCGCCAATCTGGGCAGCGCTGGGCATTTCGCTCGCACCGGCGGCAGTGTGAACCTTACCGGGACGCTGGATAACACAGGCGCATCGCTGGACATAGGCAGCTCCGGGCTGTTTGGTACAGGCGGGTTGAGTGTGCGCGGTGGCACCATCAGGAACGGCACGGTGATCAGCAGTGGTGGGGGCGCCCTGGACAGCAGTGACGGCTGGCTCGACAACGTGACACTGGGTGGCACAAGCCTGAATACCACGGGCTATTTCAACATTCTGAACAACCTGACTCTGACAGCCGGCCTGACGGTGAGCAAAGACAGCAACGAGTGGCGCTTTCGCTCCGGCGGAATCACACAGCACATTGCCCTGTCGGGTACGGGAACGGCCACTCTGAACAGTGCTGGAGGGAATCTTTATGCAGGCTACGCCGTTAGCGGACAGACGCTGCAAATTGACAGCGGGGTCACGTTGCAGGGCTCCGCCTACCTGACCCAAAACCAGACGACGCCCATCATCAACGCCGGCACCATCAATGCCAGCACCTCGGGGCAAGCCTTCACCATTGAAAACGTCAGCAGC
>CAIYMN010000218.1 GCA_903927295.1 uncultured beta proteobacterium
AAGACAAACCTCGGTGCCTTGGCGCACATGCGCTCAGCAGCACTACGGGTTTATCCTATTGCCATCTGCGAATATTCTTACTGATTTATATCAACATATCGTTACGTACTAATATTAAACAGAGGAGCGCATCTAATCAGAGTGTTGGCTACCCTCCTGCCGTGTTAAGGCTTGTCCTTGGTTTCCACTTGGGTGCAGACAGCCCGGCAAAGCGCCGGCACGCGCTCGTCAATGATCCGGTAAAGGATCTGAACGCCATCGCGACGCCGTCCCAGCACGCCCGTCTTGTAGAGCACATTGAGGTGCTGCGACATATTGGGCTGGGTCGTATTGATATGGCTGAGCAGATAGCTCACGTTCTGCTCGCCATCGCACAGGCAACCGATGATCTTGAGCCGCATGGGCGCCGACATGATCTTGAACAACTCGGCGGCCAACTCAAAAACTTCGTCAGGCCGGTCCAGCTCGGAATGAATCTTCTTGACTGAACGCTTTGTCATTTGAAATAGGCCTCCGGTTTGAACTCAGTCAATCACTTCTTGTGAGTGTGAATATACGACAAATTGCTCCATATCAATGAACGGCAAAACAATCGGCCCAACAATACCGTGACAACGGAGCCAACCATCATGAACACCGTACCCGCTGAATTCCTGGCACTTCAACGTCTCTATCACTGGGAGCAGACGACGCCCGCGAGCATCACACTGACGCAGCCAATGGGCAAGGGCTTGACGCAGGACTTCACCTGGGCTCAGGTGGCAGATCAGGTACGGCGCATGGCTGCGCACCTGAAGTCGCAGGGCTGGGAACCTGGCTCCAAGATTGCCATCCTGTCAAAAAACTGCGCCTGGTGGTTGATGAGTGATCTGGCCATCTGGATGGCAGGTTATGTTTCTGTTCCGCTCTACCCGACACTGGCATCGGCCACCGTGCGCCAGATCCTGACGCACAGTGAGGCCCGCGCCTGCTTTGTCGGCAAGCTCGACGATTGGGACAGCATGAAAGCCGGTATGCCCGACGACTTGCCCTGCATCAGCTATGCCTTGTCGCCAGCCGATGCACGCGAACGCTTTGACAGTTGGGACGCGATCTGCGCTCGCACGCCACCGCTCCAGGGAACGCCACTGCGCAGCGACGAGGAACTGGCCACGTTGATCTACACCTCGGGAACGACCGGCCTTCCCAAAGGCGTGATGCACAGCTTTGGCAATTTTTCCTGGGCGCTGGATCAGGGCATTGCGCGCATTCCGATGGCGGCGCAGGACCGCATGCTGTCTTACCTGCCACTGGCGCATGTGGTTGAGCGGGTGTTGGTGGAGCACGGCTGGCTTCGTACCGCGATGCATGTCTATTTCGCCGAGTCGCTCGACACCTTCACGGCCGACGTGCAGCGCGCACGGCCCACCGTCTTCTTCTCGGTGCCGCGCTTGTGGGTCAAGTTTCAGCAGGGCGTGCACCAGAAATTGCCGCCGGCCAAACTTCAGTTTTTGCTGAAGATCCCGTTGCTGGGCGGCTTGTTGCGGCGCAAACTGCTCCAGGCCCTGGGCCTGGAGCAGTGCCGCCTCGCCGCCGGTGGCGCGGCTCCCATGCCGGTGGCCCTGCTGGCCTGGTACCGCAACCTGGGTCTGCCGATCAACGAAGGTTATGGCATGACCGAGAACCTGGCGCTGTCGCACCTGACACTGCCAGGCAAAAATCAGGAAGGCAGCGTCGGTCCGGCCTACGCTGGTGTCCAGGCTCGCATTGATGCCCAGACGGGTGAAGTCCAGATGTGCAGCGAAGCCTTGCTGATGGGCTACTACAAGGAGCCGGATCTGAGCCGTGATGTCCTCACCGACGATGGCTGGCTTCGTACCGGTGACAAGGGCTTTGTTGACGCGCAGAACTGTCTGCATATCACCGGCCGCCTGAAGGATTTGTTCAAGACCAGCAAGGGCAAGTACGTTGCACCGGCACCGATCGAGGATCGCCTGGTAATGCATGAATCACTGGAAGCCTGCGTGGTGACCGGCGCCAACCTGAGTCAACCTCTGGGCATCGTGCTGCTCAATGCCAACGCGGTGGCCCAGATCGGCAGTCCGGGGGGCAAGGCGACGCTGCAAGCGTCCCTCGCGGCACACCTGCAGGCCATCAATTCAACACTGGACCCGCACGAGCAACTGGCCTGTCTGGTGGTGGTCGCAACGCCCTGGTCTGTGGAGAACGACATCATCACGCCCACCTTCAAGGTCAAGCGCAACCGCATCGAGGACCTCTACGCGGCGCACTACGAGCCATGGGCAAAATCGGGTGAAAAAGTCGTTTGGCAGACGGACTGAGCAGCGGATTTTCGCTCCGGTCTGAGCAGGCTCAAGCGCCCTGCACAAAGGCCAGGCGTTTTTGGCTGGTGCGCTCCATCTGCCGCGAGATGTTGCCGCAGACCAGGTCACACAGCGCGTAGACGGATTCGTCAGCGATGCGGTAGTAAACGCTGGTGCCCCGGCTTTCGCGCGCCACCAGGCCGTGCTTGGTCAGCAGTGTCAGGTGGCGCGATATGTTGGCGGCGGTAAAGCCGCACAACTGCGCCAGTTCGCCCACATTGCGCTCGCCTTCACGCAGCAGATTCAGAATCTTCAGACGTGTCGGCTCCGACAGCGCCTGGAAATAGGCCGCAACTTCCATCATGGCCTCGGGCGGTAGGTTTTCCATTAACGGACATTCCTTCAAGAGATCGGTGCTCATCATATCGACATGACCTGGCAGATTTGACCTGCCGGTTGTCAGCTTCCTTGTTCTGATGTATTATTTGCCTAATTACGCAATTAGTCAAATAGTTAAGCAATATTTTTATCAATGCCGCTGGCTGCAGTGGCTCAGGAGTACTGAATGTTGAAAACCTCTCTTCTTACCGCCCTGCTGTTGACGGGTCTTTCAGCAACGCCTTCGGTTTGGGCGGCCGACGCTGCGACGCTGGCGACGGCAGTGGTTCA
>CAIYMN010000219.1 GCA_903927295.1 uncultured beta proteobacterium
TCAACCAGGCCTTGCCGTCGCGACGCACCTGCTTCAATGATTCAATGGCACTGAGGTCAATCAACATGTCCGGTGCGCCGATGCCGCGACGCAGATTGGGCATCAGATCGGTACCGCCGGCGATCAGGCGCGCCTGCGGGTTGGCGCTGAGCAAGACCAGCACTTCACTGGTGGATTTTGGCGAGCGCAGAACAAAAGGCGTCATGGCGTCCACTTCAGGCCTGCTCTTTCTTCAGGGCGGCGCTCTTGGCTGCGCTGAGTTTGAGCGCACGTTTGCGCGCCACCAAGGCGTCAAGCATGCGGTCCGGTGTGGCGGGCAGCTCATGCAGGCGCAACCCGGTAGCGTGCGCGATGGCGTTGGTCAGGGCTGGCAAGAAGCCCGAGAGAGACCCCTCGCCCGCTTCCTTGGCACCAAACGGCCCGTTCGGATCGGGAGCTTCGACAATGTAGGTTTCGATCGGTGGCGATTCGACGATGGTGGGAATGCGGTAGTCCAGAAAATTGGCGCGCATGTGCAGACCCTGGTGGTACTGTGTTTCCTCGCACAGCGCCTGTCCCATGCCCATCCAGACCGAGCCCTGCACCTGACCCTCCACCGCCAGCGGGTTGATGGCACGTCCACAGTCATGTGCGACCCAGACCTTGACCACCCGCACCATGCCGGTGTCTTCGTCCACCTCGACTTCCACCACCTGCGCCGCGTACGAATAACCAGCGCTCGTTCCTACCGCTGCACCGCGGAACTTGCCGCCTTGCGTTTCACGCGGTGTTGACCAGTGGCCGCGCGCCGTGACGGTGCCACCCGCCTGCAGCGCCAGCGTCACCACCTCCTTGTAGCTCAGCGATTTGTCGCTGCCGCTGACGCCATAGCTTTCACCGTGACACTCGACCTGCTCCAGCGGCACGGCGAACTTGGTCGCTGCCGCCTCCAGCAGGATCTGCAACAAGGCCTTGGCGGCATTGATCGCAGCGTTGCCAACCATGAAGGAGACGCGCGACGAATAGGACCCGTTGTCCTTCGGCGTGACCGCGCTGTCGTTGGCGAACACACGCAGACGGTCCATAGACAATCCCATGACTTCGGCCACCATCTGCGCCAGCAGCGTTGATGAGCCCTGGCCGATGTCGGCAGCGCCGGTCAGCACCGTGATGCCGCCGTCAAAATCGAGTTTCAGATTGACCACTGCGTGCGGCTCGCCACTCCAGTGCACGGGTTTGGCGGAGCCGCTGGCGTAGTGCGAGCAGGCCAGCCCCAGGCCGCGACCCTTGGGCATGCTGGCACGCCGCTCGTGCCATCCGGAGGCCGCCTGCACCTTGTCCAGGCATTCACCCAGGCCACAGGAGTTGACCTGCAGATCGTTGATGGTTCGGTGCGGAATCGAGAGCAGATTGGCCCGACGCAGGGCAAACGGGTCGAGACCCAGCGTCTGCGCCATGGTGTCGAGCATGGACTCGAAGGCATGGCGCACATCGACCGAACCATGACCGCGCATGGCGCCGTTCGGTGGTGTGTTGGTGTAGACGCGCAAACCGTAGTAGCGGCAGGCCGGCAACTGGTACATCGCGTGCAGCAAGGAGCCTGCGTACAGAATCGTCACCAGGCCATAGCCGGCGTAGGCACCGCCGCGCTGTACCACTTCGCAATCCACCGCCTTGATAACACCGCTGCTTGTGAGCCCGATCTTCAGTCGCACATCGGTCTCGGGCCGGCCACGGTGCGTGATGAAGGACTCCTCACGCGAGAGCTCCAGCTTGACCGTGCCCTGTGCAGCACGCGCCAGCAGGGAGGCAATGATTTCAAAATTGAGGGTCTCTGTGCGGTGCCCGAAGCCACCACCGACAAAGGGTTTGATGACACGAATCTGGGAAGCGTCCAGGTGCATGCACTGCGCCAGAATCAGATGCACGTAATAGGGCACCTGCGACACCGTGTGCAGCGTCAGGCGGCCCCGCTCGGCGTCCCAACTGGCCAGCGAGGCGTTGGGCTCCATCATGGCGTGGGTTACTTCGGCGTAATGAAAGCGCTCTTCCAGCACCAGGTCCGACGCCGCGAAGCCACCTTCGACATCGCCGAACGTGTGGTCCACATCACGCGCAATATTGCCGGGTTGATCGTCATGCAGCTGGAAAGCGTCGGCGGCACGCGCGCTGGAGGCATCAAAGCAGGTGGGCAGTTCTTCCAGATCCAGCACGATGGCATCCAGCGCTGCGCGGGCTGTTACCTGGTCCACAGCGGCCACCGCCGCAATGGGCTCGCCGCAATAGCGCACACGGCCCCGCGCCAGGGCAAACTCATTCTGCGCAATCGGAATCACGCCATAGGGCACGTCACACTCGTCCCCGGTGATGATGGCGCGCACACCCGGCATCGCGCGCGCCCGGCTGACGTCAATCGAACGAATTCTGGCGTGCGGCACCGGGCTGCGCAAAATGGCTCCCACCAGGGCCTCGCGCGCCGGCAGGTCAGCGGTGTAGAGCGCCTGTCCCGACACTTTTTCGACACCGTCGATCAGCGGCTGGCGCACGCCCACGGCCAGGCGTGGAAGTTGAGGGTCAAGAACGGTATCTATGCTGCTACTCCTGCGGCCTGGGCCATCGCCGTGGCTGCCGCCTGAACGGATTCGATGATCTTGACGTAGCCAGTACAGCGGCAGATATTTCCCGACAAGGCTTCGCGTATCTGCGCCTCGCTCGGGTCGGGCTCGCGCATCAGCAGCGCTTGCGCCGCCATGATCATGCCCGGAGTGCAGAAACCGCACTGCGTTCCGAGCTTCTCGTTGAAGGCTGTCTGCAGTGCACTCAGGCGACCCTGCTGCGCCAGCGATTCGATGGTACTGACCTCGCTGCCTTCGCAGCGGCAGGCCAGCGTGATGCAGGAGAGCTGCGGCTTGCCGTCCACCAACACGGTGCAGGCGCCGCACTCGCCGCCGTCACAGCCGCGCTTGGTGCCGGTCAGGCCGAGTTGCTCGCGCAGGTAGTCCAGCAGCAGCGTGTGCTCGGAAATTGCATCTTCGCGCTCGCGGCCATTGACGCTGAGTTTGACAAGTCGCTTGCTCACTGATTACTCCTTGGGCCGCAGATCACGCACACGCACCGCCTTGCCCTGTGACCTCGGAATTTCACCCGGCATTTTGACGACAACATCGGTGCTGATGCCCACCATCGACTTGACATGGCGGGCGACGTCTCGCGCAATCGACGGGAAAGCTTCGGTGTCGACGCCGCACTGCACCTCCACCTCGATGGTAACGTGGTCGAGCGTACCCTGACGCTCAACCACCAATTGGTAATGCGGCGCAATCATGGCGCGCCCCACAAGCACGGACTCGATCTGCGACGGGTAGACATTGACCCCGCGGATGATCAGCATGTCATCGCTGCGACCCGTGATGCGCAGGATGCGCAGGTGCGTGCGACCACAGTCGCAGCGCTCGCTGGTGACGCGGGTGATGTCGCGCGTACGGTAGCGCAACATGGGCAAGGCCTCCTTGGTCAGCGTGGTAATGACCAGCTCGCCCGCATGCCCCTCGGGCACCGGCGCTTGTGTTTCCGGGTCCAGCACTTCAAAAAGGAAGTGGTCCTCCCACCCGTGCAGACCGGCCTGGGCCGGACATTCGCAGGCCACGCCGGGTCCCATGATTTCGGACAAGCCGTAGATGTCGATCGCCTTGACTGCCAGGCGCTCCTCGATTTCAACACGCATGGCATTGCTCCAGGGTTCAGCACCAAAAATGCCGACCCGTAGTTGGCTCTTGCGCAAATCAACGCCCTGCTGCTCCGCCACTTCGGCCATGGCCAATGTGTAGGAAGGGGTTGCGCAAAGGATATTGGCACCCAGGTCCATGATCAAGGCGATCTGGCGTTCGGTCGACCCGCCCGACATCGGCACTACCGTAGCACCCAGACGTTCGGCACCGTAATGCGCGCCCAGGCCGCCAGTAAACAAACCATAGCCGTAGGAATTGTGAATGATGTCGCCACGGCGTGCGCCGGCGGCATGCATGGAGCGCGCCATCAGGCCCGCCCAGTTCTCAATGTCGGTGCTGGTGTAGCCCACCACGGTGGCTTTGCCGGTCGTGCCGCTGGATGCATGAATTCGCGCAACATCCTTCAAGGGACGGGCGAACATGCCAAAGGGATAGGTATCGCGCAGGTCGGCTTTGTAGGTGAAGGGAATGCGCCGCAGATCATCGAGGGTGCGCACTTCTTCCGGAACAATGCCGACCTTGTCCAGACGCCGTCGATGCAGTTCCACATTGTCATGGGCATTGCGCAAAGTCTTTCTCAGGCGATCAAACTGCAGGTCCTGCAGCGCGTCGCGCGGCATGGTTTCGGTTGCTGTGTCGAAATAGCTGCCAGCGCTCGCCGCCTTCGTTGTAGCGTTCATCTTGTCTCCTCGTCTTCAGTCGTTATTTTGAATTCGCTCGCTCCATCTGCCTAAGGGGTCCGGACACCACGCACCGGCAGCTTGAAAAGCGCAAAACCCTGGTTGTAGCTGGCTCGCGTCACCAGTGTGAACTTGACGCTGGCACCAGTCGCAGCGGCGCAGGCACCGGCCAGTGCCAGCAGGAGCGACGCCGCATGACCACCCAGCAGCCAGGCGGCGATGAGCAGGACGCCGGGTAGAAGCGTGCCTCCCAGCATCAAGGTGCGCCCGGCCTGATCCAGTGCGCTGCGGGCACGAGCGACCAGACTGGCATCCACATCGCGGCGATAACGCCGCCAGACCATCAGACGTAGCAGCAGCAGTGCCAGCAAGGAAATCAACGCTGCGCCGGAAACCTGGGTGAGAAACAGACCGAGCAACATGAAGATACCGAGTCCCTCACAGCCCGCTGTCAGCAGGAACAGGGGCGAAAAAAGGCCCGAGCGCCAAGCCGGAATGCCGCGTGCCGCCGGCAGCATGCGACTCTGGCAGTACAAGAAAACGAGTGCCAGTGCCGCCATGACCAGGTTCCAGCCAGGCACACCCAGCATGGCAGCCAGCCCCGCTGGAAACAGCAGCAGTCCGACGAAGGCCTCGCGCGACATCCAGGAAGTGCGCGGATTGAAGAAGACGTTGATTGCGCGCAGTGGTCGCCCGATCTCCAGCCAGACACACAGCAGGCCCAGGCCAACCAGCGCCAGGCCGATGAAGACAATCCAGTCCGGACTCCACAGCGATCCCTGCGTCGGTCCGCCAAACAGAGCACGCGCCATCAGCAGCCCGGTGCCGGCACCGCCACACATGAAGTTGCCGGCAGCGCGCCAGTCCCAACTGGTCTGCAACCACGGATTGGGACCAAACGCGCTGGCGCCGCCCTGCTTGTTGCTCATGTGTCCACCTTGTCCCAGAGGTAATGAAAACCAGGCCCGGTTCCCAATTCTTCGTGCATGCGAAAGCTCTGATTGTTCGCGAGCAACTGGGAAACATTGCTTTTCGGATCTTCCAGATCACCGAAAGCCAGGGCATCGGCAATGCAGGAATTGACACAGGCAGGTGTGGCTGCCGGATCGACGCCGGGTTTGAGACCGGCGGCCAGCCCGCTATCAATGCGATCAACGCAGAAAGTACATTTGGTCGCCACCGCCAGCCGTGAATCGTCGCGCCGCTGGCTCTCGCTCTGACTGGGCGCACCAAAAGCAAAACTGGCCTTGTCGGTCTTGTAGCGCGCCTGGTAGGGGCAGGCAACCGCGCAATAGGAGCAGCCAATGCAGATGTCGTAATCGATGGTGACAATGCCGTCAGGGCGTTGCTTGGTGGCCGTGGTCGGACACACGTGCATGCAGGGAGGATCCTCACAGTGCTGACAGCCCACCGGCACAAAGACGCGCTTCACGTCCGGATACTCGCCGAACTCCATGTCCAGCACGCGACGCCACTGCACCTCGGGTGGCGTTGCATTGGTGTGTTTGCAGGCGGCCGTGCAGGTCTGACAGCCAACGCAGCGCCGCAAATCGGCCGTCATTGCCCAGCGCGTCATGCTGCCACCCCCTTCGCTGGGCAGACCTTGACGCGAACGATGTCGGCACCCGAACCCGTGGCATCGGTGAGCGAGATCGACATGGTGGCCAGGGTGTTCAGGCTCGGCACGCCGAAGTCCTTGGCCATTGGTGTTTCCCAATGAGCAAACTGGCCGATCAGCAGCAGCGTGTCCGGCCGTATGCCCTGACGCACGACGGCGCGCCCACGCACGCTGCGCTTGGGTGTGGAGATCTCGATCTCGTCACCATCGGCAATGCCGAGTTTCTGCGCCGCACCGCTGTTGATGATGACACCGCGATGCCCCGTGATGTTGTCGGCCACTTCATGCATCAGCGGGATGCCGGCGTTGGCGCCCCAGGCGTACTGCATGCTGCGCGCTGTCAGCAGCCAGAACGGATAGTCCTGAACCTGGCCGCCGGTCTGACCGATGATTGCTTCCCACAGTGCCGGGAAGTCTTTCCAGATGGGCAAGGCCTGGTATTCCTTCAGTTGCTCGTCCCACCAGTGCATATCGTGTTCATGCAGACGCCGGCCCAGTTCGGTGCCGACCCGCAGCAGCCGTTCCTGGTAGGGCAATTCATAGCGTAAACCGGTCTTGACCATGGTCTGGTCCAAATACCAGGTGCTGCGCAACAGCGGCTTGGTGGCGATGCCGTTTTCCTTCCACCAGTCCAGACCATGTGCATCCACGCCATCACTGACCTCGGCACTCGCTGCGCGACACACTGCATCCCAGATTTCCTCGCAACTGTGGCGCTGCTGCGTGTCCAGCGAGAAGTCGCCATGCGCCCCCTTGAGCGGCACGCTGCCGGCTCCCTTGTTGATGGCAGCAACATACTTGGCAGTCAGGCCAGTGCGTGCTGCCAGTTCGCTGGCGATCTCGGTCATGTCACGCGCCTCGCCACTGCGTTCAACCACCGGCTGGCGCAACGCAAAGCCGTTGACCTCCCAATACTGTTCCTGGTACTTCGTGCCACCGATGCGCATCAGTTGCAGGCTTTCGAGGTCGGTCGCATCGGGCAACAGAAGGTCGGCAAAATGGTTGGTCTCGTCGTGCGTGTAGGCAAAGGCCACGGTGAACGGGAAGCGTGCCATTTTCTCGCCCAGTTCTCCCGTATCCCAGTAAGAAATGACCGGATTCGTGCGATAGAGAAACCAGACCGCAGGCAGCGTGACACGCGGCAGGCCCTTGGGGGTTTCGTCCAGAAAGAGCCATGAAAAGTGGGTCGGCCCGAGCGCCTGGCTCCACGGACCATCGGCCGCCAGCGGCACCATGGAACGGTAAGCGTTGCGAATGTTCGGGCTCGGCGACCAGGTCGCCTTGTCCGTCGGATTGAGCGGGAAGTGCATGAAGCCGTCCGGTCCGGCCTTCACACTCTCATGGCGCTGCGACATCGGTCGGGCCAGCCGGATCGTGGTGCCCAGCGTGCCTCCTGGCACCTCCAGCCCCCCCACCAACGTAGCCAGCAGCGTGCGGGCCCAGCAGCACTCAAAACCACCCCAGCCGTTGTTGACGGTCTTGCCAAGCGTGACCGCCACCGGCCGGTAAGGCATGGTGATACCGTCGACCTCGATGGTCTGGCCGACGCAGGCGTGGTCAATGAACTCGTTCGCAATGCGACGAATATTGGTTGCCGGCACATCGCAAATGGTTTGCGCCCATTCAGGTGAATAGGGTCGCATATGTTCGACCAGGCGCGTGAAGCCGGTGCTGCCGCTGAGCAAGCCCTCGGCCATTACCTCGTCGTCGGGACCGATCTCGATTGCGTCGGCTTCAAAGCTGCCTTCAATAGCTTCGCGCAAATCCAAGCTGTCGTGCGTGCGCGCGCTGGCGCTGGCCAGATCCCAGACCAGTGGCTTGCGGCTGGCGCGATCGCGCAGGTAGTAACCATTCGGACCCACCAGATAGGGCGAGGCCGTGCGGACCGCCAGAAAAGCCACATCCAGACGTTCACGCGCCACCTCGTGCAGGAGCACATGGATCAGCGCGTACAAAAAAGCGGCGTCGGTCTTGGGCTTGATCGGAACCCACTGAGTCGAACAGGCACCAGTGACCGAGAGATGCGGCTCGACCTGCACGCGCTTCAAGCCGCGCAGGCGCGCTTCAGAGTGCCGCCACACACCAATCACGCCGCCGGATGCCTCGATGTTGGAGCCGCAGGAAATCAGGTAATTGCACAGCGGTGTATCGGGCGTGACGATGAAGGCACGGTGCCAGAACTCGCCGTACAGATGCTCGGAGTGGTAGCACTTGACGCCCTGGCCGGAGCCAAAACCCATGTCAACCGGACCCCAGGCTGAAAGAAAAGCCGGCAGCGTGCCCATATAGGACTGCGGTGTGCCAGCGCCGCCAAAACTGGCTGCCACACGTGGATAGCCGGAGCCGTCGAGGATGCCTTCGGCACGCACTGCGTTGAGCTTGTCGGCGATCAGCGCAAAGGCTTCCTCCCAGCTGATCGGCACAAAGCCCGGGTCCTGATCGCGACCCTTCTTCGGGTTGCTGCGCTTCATCGGCGTCAGCACGCGATGCGGGTTGTAGGTCTTTTGCACCAGACCATAAGCCTTGACACAGACCTTGCCACCACCCGGATGAATATCAGCGGCGCAGAAATTGGGTTGGACCTCGGTGGCGACACCCTGCTCCACCTTGACCGTCAGCAGATCGGGGCCGGCCACGCACTGGTAGCAGTAGGTCGGGACGATGCGCACATCCTTGGCTTGGGGCTTCATGAGAATCGCCTGTCTCCGTTAGAGTACGGTGCCAGCTGCTGCTTGGCGCAGCTTTGACACCTCCTATTTGTTACGGTAAATTCCATTCTACATATTCCTGCATTTGCATGCAATAATTCGCGGGAGCCTGTAAATCATGAGCAAAATCACATCGCAAAGCACCAGCACGGCACGTCCAAGAAAGGCACGCCAGAGCGCACCGCCCAGCAAGCCGACCGCGGCTGCAAGCGGTTCACTGAGCATTCGCCCGGTGCGTCGGGGTGACCTGAATGCGGTGATTGAGATCGATGCCATGGTGACGGGTATAGCAAAACTGGACTACTGGAATTCGCTCTATCGGCGCTACGCCGACGCCGTTGCCACAGGACAGCATTTCCTGGTGGCAACCATCAGTGACGAAGTCGTCGGCTTCGTGATCGGCGAGGTGCGCGACTGGGAATTCGGCTCGCCGCCTTGCGGTTGGGTTTTTGCCATTGATGTGCGGCCGGATGCCCGGTTGGGCGGAACGGCGACCAGCTTGTTGCAAGCCATTTGCCAGGGTTTCCGCAAAGCGGGTGTGAGCAAAGTGCGCACCCTGCTCTCAAGAGACAACACGCTGATTCTGTCGTTCTTTCGCAGCCAGGGCATGATGATCGGCCCTTTCATTCCGCTGGAGATGGACCTTGAACCCTGATCTGCCGAACCCGATGGGCCAGCCATGAAGCTACAACAGAATACGCGGCTGGCACTCTTCAGTCTGCTCGAATTTGCAGCCGATCCGGAGCGCCAGATCCCGGCTGCGGAAATTGCCCAGAAGTACAAGGTGTCTTCACACCATCTGGCCAAGGTACTTGCAGAATTGTCTCGCGTCGGCATGGTGCAATCAGTTCGTGGCGTGGGTGGAGGTTACCGTTTTACAGGCAACGCGCGCCGGCTCACACTGATGGACGTGATCTCGCGCTTCGAAGATGTACTACCAGCAGAAAACAGCCAGGGCGAGGAAACCCCCGTCGGGCAGGCTCTGGCTTCGGTCTTGTCCGAAATTGACGAAATTGCGAAGGCGTCCATGAGTTCCATCACGTTGGCGACCATGTTGCGCATCATTGAGCGCCAGCAGACCGGGCCCTAAGCCTGAAGCGCTGGATCTTGCCGGTAGCAGTTTTCGGCAACTCATTGATGAATTCGATCCAGCGCGGGTACTTGTAGGGCGCCAGCTTGCTCTTCACATGCTGCTGCAGTTCGCTGGCCAGCGCGTCGGTGGCGAGAAAGCCGGAATTAAGCACGACAAAGGCCTGCGGTTTGACAAGTTGCGCGTCGTCAGCGCGTCCGATCACGGCCGCCTCCAACACCGCGGGATGCGTAATCAACGCCGATTCAACCTCGATGGGTGAAACGTAGATGCCACCCACCTTGAGCATGTCATCGCTGCGGCCAGCGTAGGTGTAGTAGCCGTCAGCGTCAACCGAGTACTTGTCGCCGCTGCGTGTCCACGGGCCCTGGAAGGTGTCCCGTGATTTTTCGCGGTTGTTCCAGTAAGCCATGGCAGCCGTGGCGCCGCGTATCTGCAACTCGCCCACCTCGCCGACCGACACGGGATCACCATGCTCATTCACAACACGCAAGTCGTATCCAGGGATCGGCAAGCCAGTGGTGCCATAGCGGACCCTGCCCGCGCGGTTGCTCAGGAACACATGAAGCATTTCCGTCGAGCCAATGCCGTCGAGAATTTCAACACCGAAGTGCTCCGTCCAACGCTTGCCAATATCTGCCGGCAAGGCCTCCCCGGCTGAAGTGCACAGGCGCATCCGCAGTTCGCCCCGAGCCGGCAGCGCCGGACTCGCCAGCAGCGACGCAAACAGGGTCGGCACGCCGTAGAAGATGGTGGGTTGCTGGTCACGAAGACGCTTGAAGACCGCATCAGGAATCGAACGTTCGGCCATCAACAAGGCCGTTGCACCCACCGCCATCGGGAAGGTCAAGCCATTGCCCAGGCCGTAAGCAAAAAACAGCTTGGCGGCTGAGAACACGAGATCGTCCTCACGCAGACCGAGTACCGGACCAGCAAACAACTCCGCCGTATTGATCAGGCTCGAATGGACGTGAACCGTCCCCTTGGGGGCGCCCGTGGATCCCGAAGAGTAGAGCCAGAAGCAGGCTTCATCGGGCGAAGTTTCGGCGGGCGTGAACTGCTCACTGGCCGACGCCAGCAGCGTCGAAAAACCCAGACGCTGCACCTGGGATGTGCCAACCATCTGTCCCGACACAATCACATGCTGCAGCGCAGGCATCTTACCCATCAGGGGTTCCAGCTTGGGCCACAGCACGTCCGATACGAGCAGCGTACGGGAGCGGCTGTCGCGCAGCATGTACTCGTAGTCGTCGGTCGTCAGCAGCGTGTTGACGGCCACCGGAACCACACCCGCCAGAATGCAGCCCAGGAACGCCACCGGCCAGTCAATCGTATCGACCATACAGAGCAGCACACGCTGCTCAGGCTGCACACCCAAATTGGTGATGGCATTGGCAAAGCGCCTGACCCGCTTCGCCAATTCCCCATAGGTATAACTGCCGGCGTCATCGATAAAGGCAATCTTGTGAGCGCGCCCGGCCTTGAGGTTGCGACCGATCAGGTCATAGGCAGCGTTGTACTGGCGTGGAAAATCGACCCGCGGCGGATTGGCGTTTCTATCAACGCTGCTGAGTTCAGGCATGGTATTTCCTTTGGCTGCGCTCCACGCGCTCCTGCAAAGTAGCCCAGCCGTCGTCAATTTCGGCCTGCAGGGTTTCAATGTCGGTGCTGTTCAGGTTGCGGTAGCGCCGCTGCAAGCCCAGGTAGTCCGAGACCGGCCTTGTCTTTGACGTGTGATTGAGCGTGTAGCGGTCGCCATCTTCAACTTCATACAAGGGGAAGGCGCCGGATTCAACCGCATAGCGCGCTGTGGCCAAACCTGCGTCGTCGGCCACGCCCCAGCCGTCCATGCAGGGAATCAGCAGCGTGATGATGCGCGTGCCACGCATGCCCTTGGCCTTTTCGATTTTGCGAAGCAGGTCCGGCAGGTGGCCGGCGCTGGCGGTGGCCACATAGGGAACACGGTGCGCCGCCATGATTTCGGTCAGGTTCTTCTTGCGCGAAGTCTTGCCGGCGGGTGTCGAGCCGGTGCGCGCAAAATGCGGCGTCGAGGACGACTTCTGGGCGCCGGTGTTCATATAGCCCTCGTTGTCAAGACAGAAATAGATGAAGTCCTCGTTGCGTTCCGCCGCCGACGAGAGGCACTGAAAGCCGATGTCGTAGGTGCCGCCGTCGCCGGCCAGCACAATCACCTGCGTTTCGTGCTTGCCTTGGGCGTCCAGCGCGCGGCGCAAGCCGGTGGCAGCAGCGGCACTGGCTTCCAGCGTGGGCTGGTACACCGGGATGCGCAGCGAACTGAAGGGCTGCGGCCCGGCGATGATGGCCATGCAGGAAGGCGGGATCACCGCCATCGTGTTGGGACCCATCGCCGTCAGGATGTGGCGTGCCGACAGGGCATCAATGCAACCCGGGCAGGCGGCGTGCCCTGAGCACAGCATCGCTTCCTGATTGGCTTGTTCGATTTTGATCATGTGTTCACCTCACCCATTGCGAATCGCTTTGCACTTCGCTCTGACCGACCTGCGCGACGAACTCGGCAATCTTTGCCGGCGAGACGTTGACACCACCAACGCCCGCGAGCAATCCATGGATGCGTGGCGTCACCTTGCTGCCATAAAGCGCCGAGCGCAGTTCCTGGTGCAGCACGCCGCCATAGCCTGGCGAGTAGTTGCGGTCCAGCACGATGACGTCATCAAACCCTGCCAGCGCTTCGCGCAACCCGGCTGCCGGCAGTGGCCTGAATAGCCTTACCTTGACCAGACCGACCGCCAGGCCAGCCTCGCGCATGGCGTCGACCGCGTCGCGCGCCGTGCCGCACATGCTGCCCATGGTGACAATCGCCGTGTGCGCGCCGTCGCAGCGGTAACGCTCGATCACGCCGTGGCTGCGGCCCGTCAGCTTGGCCCACTCGAAGTCGGCCTGTGCCGCCAGTGCGGGCACCTGTGCCATGGCCTCGCCCAGCGCCTGACGATGCCGGAAATACATATCCTGCGTCGCCACATTGCCCCAGGATTCGACCTTGTCTGTGTCAAGCCGGTGCGGCGGATCAAAGGCGGGAAGGTAGCCGTCCACCAGCGCCTGCTGCGGCACGTCCACCGGCTCCAACGCATGCGAGACATAGAACGCATCGAGGTTCACCATGGTCGGCAACAGCACCTGCTCGGCCACCCGGAAGGCTTGCAGCACCGTATCGAGCGCTTCCTGCGCACTTTCCACGTAGTACTGAATCCAGCCCGTGTCACGCTGCGACAGACTGTCGGTCTGGTCTGGCCAGAAAGCCCAGGGCGACGCGACGGTCCGGTTCACATTGACCATCACGATGGGAGCGCGCGCGCCACTGGCGTAGTGCAGCAATTCGTGCATCAGCAGCAGGCCTTGCGAAGCCGTGGCCGTGAAGACGCGCGTCCCCACCAGCGAGGCCGGAATGCAGGCCGACATCACCGAATGCTCGGATTCCGGCGTGATGATCTCGGCATCGAACGTGCGCTCGGCAGCGAACTCGGTGAGTTGCTCCAGCACCGGCGTCTGCGGCGTGATCGGATAGACCGGCACGACCTTGGGACGTGCCAGGCGGGCGCCCCAAGCGACGGCCTGGTTGCCGGTCAACAGCATGGTGTTCGTGGAAGTACTCATCTCAATTCCTCCTGCATCGCCATGGAGCCGGTCGGACACTCCTTGATGCAAACGCCGCAGCCCTTGCAGAAATCCATCAGGACCACGTAACCCTTGTCAACCCGCTTGACGGCCATGTCCGGGCAATAGACCACGCAGTTGTCGCAGAAAATGCAGGTGCCGCAGGAGAAGCAGCGCTCGCTCTCGGCCAGTGCCTGCTCGATATCCAGCCCGAGTTGAACTTCGACGTCGTGCGACAGCCGCTCCTGCGCATCGAGCAGTCCGGTGTGGGCACGCTCCTTCCTGGGATGATAGAAAGTGCTGATGTCAGCCAGGCGCACCAATGGTTCGCCGACCGTTGTGGCACCCTGACGCTGCAGTAAAACGGCAGCCATCGCGTGTGCGGCGCGTTGCCCCATGCCTACCGCCTCGGTGACGAAGCGCGCCATGCTGGTCATGTCGCCGCCGGCATACACACCGGCGCTGCTGGTACTCAGTTGCGCATCGGTCTTGAGCAGTCCACCGGCCGCAGCAAATCCTTCGCCCAGCACCGAGAGATCCGGGTCCTGGCCAATGGAAGTGACGATCGCGTCCACCGTGATGCCAAAGCCGCTGCCCGCCACCGGGCTCAGCGTGAACTGTCCGCGTTGTGCGCCCGCCACAAACATCACCTTGCTGCAATTCACGCTCAGGCCGCCGGCGCCGCCATCGCTCACCGCATCAAGCCGGGCGCCGTCGAGCAAAGTAATGCCCTCCTCCAGCGCCTCTTCCACTTCTTCGGCCTGCGCCGGCATCTGTGCACGCTGCTCCAGCGCGAGCAGCGTTACCGCATGACCCAGGCGGCGCGCACTGCGCGCGGCGTCCAGCGCGGCGCTGCCGCCGCCGATCACCAGCAGCCGCTTGCCCAAAGCGAGGGGCTTGCCCGCGTTGGCCGAAGCCAGAAAGACCGCGCCATCGCAGACCCAGGGCTTGGTGTAGTCCAGCGTCGGCAGGCGTTTGTGCCTTGTTGCGCCCAGTGCCAGGTAGAGCGCGTCGTGCTGCGTGCGCAGTTTGGTGAATTCTTCGGCACTGCCCACAGCATGGCCGCAGTGCACGGTGACCCCCATGGCCACGATGCGTGCGATCTCGCCATCGAGCACATCTCGCGCCAGACGGTACGCCGGGATGCCGTAACGCATCAGGCCACCGAGTTCTGCCTGCGCCTCATAGAGCGTCACGGCAAAACCCATGCGGCGCAGATGGTAGGCGGCCGACAAGCCGGACGGCCCGCCACCAACAATCGCCACAGAAGGGTTTTGCGCGCTGGCGACGACGTCAAAGCCCCAGCCTTGCGCCAGCGCCTCATCACCAACAAACCGTTCGAGTTTGCAGATGGAGAGGGCCTCGTCATAGCCAGCGCGGTTACAGGCCACTTCACAGGGGTGGTGGCAGATGCGCCCGGCAATCGACGGGAAAGGGTTGTGCCGCGTCAGCACTTCCCAGGCACCACGGAAATCACGTGCGCGGGCCAGGCCGATCCACTCCGCAATATCGCCGTCAACCGGACAAGCGCCATGACAGGGGGCTGGCGCCTTGATGTGGCGCGCCAGCGAAGCGCGCCATGTGCCGGTCTTGATGGCCGTCGTGCTGCCTGTGGTCCAGGTCGCCGGGATGGGAGCGGGAGCCCCCACGCCCGTCGCGGCGCTCATGCTGCACTCCCGAGCAGTTGCTGGTCTGCACAGCGGTACCCTTCGGTGCAGGCGGCCACGTTTTCATCGTGGTGCTTGGGTGCGTTGTCCACCAACGCCTGCGTCAGCACGGCCAGCGACGGCGCTTCGATGACGCGCACCAACGCTCCAAGCAGAGCCGAGTTGACGATGCGCCCCAAACCCTGCTGGCGCGAGATGGTCAGTGCATCAATCGGGATCACGCGTTTACCAGGCAGGATCTGCGCAAAGTCAGCCGCGCTGCGCGCCGAATTCACCACAATCAGGGTTCGATCGTCGGCACTGGCGAGCAGCCGTCCTTCGAGCAGGCTGGCATCAAAACACAGAATGGCATCGGCACGCTCAATGTCGCAGCGCACCCGCACCGGACGCTGATCGACCCGAATGTAGGAGTTGACGGGTGTGCCGCGGCGCGCTCCGCCGTAACTGGCAAAGCACTGCACATGCAGACCCTGCGCATGAAACGCGCCAGCCAGCAGGTTGCCGGCCGTCTGAGCACCCTGGCCACCCCGACCCTGGATGATGATCTCAAGCACCTTGTTGTCTCCTTTTAGATCTCTGGCTGCAACAAATGCATAGCAGATTTCAGATGGTTGTGTTCCTGTAAGGGATTTGTCTGAAACCGAATTTAGGCGCTTTGTCGCCATCCGTCTAATTGATTTTTGGAATCAGCTACATTCATAAAACAGATAATCAGGATAAACCCTTATATGAATTTCAGACAGCTTGACCTCAACCTGCTGCGCGTCCTGTGCGCGGTTTACCGCTTCGGTTCCGTCACCGAGGCCGGACGCCATCTGGCCCTGTCGCAGCCGGCTACCAGCAACGCGCTGTCACGCCTTCGCACCATCTTTGACGACGAGCTGTTTGTGCGTTCGCCCAGCGGCTTGCACCCGACGCGCAAGGCGCAACGCATTGTGCCGGCAGTGATCGAACAGTTGCATCTGCTCGAGAGCACGGTCAGCAGCGCGGAGGATTTCGATCCCGCCAACAGCCATGTGCACTGGCGCTTGTCCCTGTCGGATCTGGGCGAGATGATGTTTCTGCCGGCACTGGCGCAGGCGCTGCGGACGCATTCGCCCGACAGCCATATCTCCAATATCGCCGTCGCGGCACCCGAGGTCAGCGCAGCGCTTGACGCGCATGACATCGATCTGGCCATCGGCATCCTGCAGGGAAAACGCGGCTCGACAGCAAGCGAATTGCTCTTTCAGGAGAACTTCGTCGCCATCACTGCCATGAACTGGCGCCCCCCCAAATGGCGCTCCGGCGCCCAGTTGAGTGCGACGCAGCTTGCCAGTGCGTCGCTGGCAGTGGCCTCGCCCGCCGCCACGTTTCACGGCAGCATCGATTTGATGCTCAGTGAACTCAAGCTGAACGAGCGCATTGTGCTCAGGGCTCGCCATTACGGCGCACTGCCGGAGTTGGTGACGCGCACCGACCTGATGGCCATCGTGCCCCTGATGTACGCCAACTCACTCTCACCGCGCTACGAGGTCAAGATCTGGAAACTGCCCGAGCACGGATCGCGCTATGAGGTCAGCATGCTGTGGCACCAGAGCGCCAGTCCGGACCTCGCTCACAGCTGGTTGCGCAGCGTGGTGCGAAAGTTGTTTCAACGCTCTGGCGTCTGAGCCAAACTGCTACTTTGTCGGCAGCGCGCCATCGCCGATGTTCTGCGCCAGGAATCTCTCCATCTCGGTGAAGAACTGCAGGCTGTGTTCGTACCGGCTGAGGTGATGGTCACCACGCTCCTGCTTGACAAAACGATAGGTCTTGCCGGCAGCGCTCAACGCCTGATCCATCAACTCGCCTTGATAAAAGGGAACACTGCGATCCTCGGTGCCATGCACCAAAAGGACCGGGGCCTTGATTTGGCTGGCAAGATAGCGAGGCGATGTGGCTCTAAGCTGATTCGTGTCCTTCTCGCGTGACCCGATCTGAATCTCTGCGACATCCCGCAGGTCACGATAGATTTCCGTGTCCTGCAAAGTCTCTGCCAGGTCGCTGACCCCAGCAAAGCTGACTGCGCAGCGGTACAGATCCGGCGTTTTCGCCACGCCCATCAGCGCGGCGTAGCCGCCAAAGCTGGCGCCGACGATGCACACGCGCTTCGGATCGGAGATGCCACGCGCCACCGCCCACTGCGTCGCATCACTCAGGTCATCCTGTACCTCCATGCCCCAGCGCCGCAAGCCAGCCTGCATCAGTTCGGAACCGTAACCGGTGGAGCCGCGAAAGTTCACCTGAAGCACAGCGTATCCGCGGTTGACAAGAAATTGAACCCAGGTACTGAAGCTGGCGTCATCATGGCTTTGCGGGCCACCGTGGACCAACAGCACGGTCGGCAGATTCTTGGGTTCCATCCCTTGCGGCAAACTCAGGAATGCTGGCAGTTCCAGGCCGTCCCGTGCCTTGATCTTGAAGCCCTGCTTGCTGACCATGTCTTTGCTGTTCAAGCCCGGGTGTCTTGGCGCAAAGAGCACCATGCTGTTGGTGCGCTCGTCCCCCAGATAAAACTCGCCTGGCGTCTGGGCGTTGCTTGAGTAGACGATGTAACGGGACTCATCATCGCTCATGCTGACAATGCGGTTAAAACGATTGGGCAAGGCA
>CAIYMN010000220.1 GCA_903927295.1 uncultured beta proteobacterium
AACAACAACTCTCTGAAACTAAAGACTTGTCAACAGCCCAATTGCAAGGCTTTAAACTGCAACAGGTGGGGTCAGTATTGAATGGAAAACCGGGGTCAAGTTTGCTTGGAAATCAACAGCGTGGTAGTTGTCAGCCTCGATCAGGGTATGCCAGGGCCCATCTTTGGGGCCATTCGCCACGGAGTCCACCGGCATTAGCGCCGGAAAGATTGGCTCACCAAATTCGCGTACGACCAGCAACTCGTCCAACTCAAGATTAACCGGCTCCGCCGTTGCACGTGTTGGCTCAGACGGATGAGCGTCGTCTTGGGGTTTGACACAAGTTGCCACCCCATCGCGCACGCTCTTCACCTGCCAAACGTCTTTCAGGGTTCCTTGGCGACGACAGACCAGATCGCCCCTGCGTGGTTTGGCCCCATACAGAGGAAGAAGTTCTGGCAAATGTTCTTCAAAGACCAAGCCGAATTTCTTGTGCTGTGATGCAGCAGCCCATTCGTCCGTCAGTCGTTCTCGAAGGCGCGGATCCTGAACTTGCGAGATCAAATCATGTATTGCAGCCATTGTTTTTTTCTCAAAAAAGTGAAATCGACCGATTGTCAGAATGGTCTGCGGGCGATCGATAAATTCAGAACGATTCCGTTTCTATTCTGACGGCGCCATCCCTGCGTCCAGCTCAGTCAGCATTTTGTCCGCAATATCCCACGGCAGCCTACTGCCGTGGAGCCGCATGCGCTGATATGCACCGCGCGCCACATTAACACTGATCTTTCCCGTCCTCACCATCTCATTGACCAGCCAAAGTGTGCCGCGCACCTCAACGTTTTCAGTATCGGCGGCCAATTTCAAGTCTTTGTCACCAGTCAGGAGGGCGCAATCTTCCTTGGCTGCGAGAACCAGCGCAAACAAATCGTTGCGGCTGGGTCGCGGATATTGGGCGGCCAATTTGGCCACTCTCATTACCAGCGCTTCATCAAGTTCGCTTGCTGTGAGACCCATTTCGAGTAGATAGCTATGACGCTCTTCCAACTCCTCGAAAAAAAGGATGTCAGGAACAACAAATTGAAAGTCGAGACTGAACATGGGGGCGATGAGCCCGCCAATCTCGATATCAATCAGGATGTTGGCATCACTGATGAGCAGCAACATCGCCGCCCTCCAGAGCACGAATCGTCTGGAAAGAAGTCAGCGATATCTTCATGAGCTCGGCCGCCTTTGACTCGCCGATGTAGTCCTCGGCCAGTGCGTGAAAAACCATTTGCTCAAAGATATGCGCCTTCTCGGTCGGGTATCGCTTTCCTGGCTCGGTGAGGTGCCACCCCCTTATCCGGAACAACTTCGCCTGCTCGTCTCGCCACGCGGGCGAGACAATGCCGAGATCGCGTGCTCGGTAAAGAATGCCAGCCATACTCAGGCCAAATTCCTCCTTCAGTAGCGCCAGCTCCTTGGGTTCAATGTAGCTGCGGTGAGCGCCGAGCTCCTGCTCGACGGACTTGCGAGGAATCAGAAAAGCCCCGGCAAACCGGTTGCAGGCAATTTCCTCGTCAATATTGGCTCCCAGTCGGCCTGCCAACATCAGATGACCGAGTTCGTGTGCAAGCGTGAACCGTTGACGGTCACCAGGCCAGTTGCTCCCCACCACGATGATTGGCATATGGTTGACGGTGGCAGCCAAGCCATCGAACTTCGGGTCCGAGTTGGCATCGATCATGAAAACGCGGATGCCATGAGTCTCCAGAACATCAATCAGATCCGGAATCGGGTCATAGCCTAGATCCCAAGCTTTACGAACCACCTCGACGGCGCGTTCAATCTGAGCCAAGTCGGTGATCTCAGCCAGCAATTCACGAACTGGAGCAAATGGCACGACCGGAGGCTTTGGGAACAAGTTCTCCAACTCGATCCGGCGCTCAATCTGATCGATAACTTCGTGCTCGATCGCTTCCAGGCGTTTTTTGGGCAGTGAACTGCGCTTGCGGTACTCAATTCGGTCCAGCACAATGGTTTCCGGACGAAAGAAATACTCGGTGCGCACATTGAGCGACCGAGCCAGCTTAAGTAGCGTGGTTGATGTCGGCGCGGATTGCTCGTCCTCGTATTTTTTGATGGCTGCGTGGGTGAGTCCGACCTTTGCGCCCAGATCACGCAGCGACAATCCAGCCGCTTTTCGGGCTCGGTGCAGACGTTGACCGATCATGACATCAACTCCTTTGACAGTTTACAGTTTAGTAAATTATAATGACATTTGTAAACCGCAGTCCAGGCCCGTCTGCGATTTTCAGGACCTCTGCTCAGGCAGGGGCCTGCCTGACTTGGTGGCCTAGGGAGCATTGATATGGCAACAAAGCATTTTCCTACAGGCCTTGACGGCCGCATGCGGGATCAGAACGGTGAGATCCGGCAAAAGCGTAGTGACACCGAAGTGAAGACCTTGCGCAAGACCTATGGCGAAGACTTCGCCAAGGGCTATCGGTCTGACGCCCATCTGGGCACTGTACTCAAGCGCGAGGGCGTGGATAGTCTGGATCAGTTGCTGAAGAAGTAGTTGTTCTGGTGCCAGCCCGACTGGACGGAGGTCAAAACGCACATTCTGATGGCAATCAAGCGGTTCATTGAGTTGGAACCGACGCTAAGTCGCACGCCGGAAGGTAACCCGGGATTTGATCTCTACGAGGCAGGTGGTGACGGTAAGAAAGTTCGCTGGGTCGAGGTGAAATCGATGACGGGCAGTTTGGAAGATCGGGCCGTGGGGCTCTCTCGTACGCAGTTCGACTTCGCACTGGCGCGGGGCGCTGCGTATTGGCTGTACGTCGTCGAACATGCGACTGACCCGGCCAAGACTCGGGTGCTCAGGATACAAGATCCCGTTACGCGTGCAAGGACATTCACTTTTGACCGTGGATGGGTTGATATTGCCGCCACAGATCTACCGCCTAAGCTACGGGGGGCAATGGGCCAGCAGCCCGAGTAAATTCTCAAGCGGTTGGTGAAGCAAGTATCAGTAAAAACGAATATGACTATCAGGGAGCATCGTGCCATATCAATTGCGGCGCATCGTCGCCATCAATATCAAAAATTCCATCACACGACTTCCTACTGGTCGTGTCGCAGAGCTTGATCCACGTGGTGGAGTGCTGGCTATCGGCGAAAACGGTGTCGGTAAGACAACCTTTTTGCGCCTTCTACCTGTTTTCTACGGAGCGACCACCTCTCAAATTCTGCGTGGAAGTGGACGTGATTCACTAATTGCCTACCTGCTTCCGGATCCGAGCAGCTGCGTGGTCTATGAATACGAGCGCGAGACGGAGGACGACCTGCGATGCGCCGTGATGCATTGTCAAAGCAATGCCGATGCACCGGAATTCCGGATCATTCATGCTGGATTCCGTGAGGACTTCTTTTACGACGAAAACAATCAGTTTGTATTGCGCGATGAGTATCCTCGGCGCGTTGAGGAAATGGGGTACGAGGTCACTCGCAAACTGATGCTCAATCAGTATCGAAGTGTGATACTTAACGAGCGTCTATCCACCAAAGAAGGCGCAGACTTGCGGCGTCTTGCGGCGGTACATTCATTGGGCCCCAAGCCGTTGACAAACTTGGAACAAATCGCCGCTGCCATGGCCAACGAAAAAATCAATTTTCGGGACCTGCAGAACATCGTGATCGAGCGCGTTTCCGATTCGCAGGGCGACGTGGCAAACCCGGTGCAAAGTCGGCGTGAACTCAAGAAAAGTCGCAACGACGTCTCTCAGTGGCTGGAAGCAAATGACCACATGGTCGCTGTATCCAAGGCAGCACCGGACGCGCAAAAGCTCAAGGTGAAGGCCGACCGGGTCAAGGGACTGCATCTAGAACTCAGTGCGCTGAAATTGGCAGTAAAGTCAGCGATCAGTCAGGTCGAGCAAGAGCATCACGAATTGGTGAAGCGCAAAGAGCAGCGCACTGAGGAAGTTGCCGCTCAAGCGGAAGGCATAGAGGATGCCATCGCACAGCTAGACCGCTCGATTCCTCCACTTGAAGAGGCTGCTTCAGTTGCTAGTTCCACGGTCGCTACCGCTGTATCTCGTATCGAGTATTTCGCCAAGATCAATGTGGAGAGCCTTGCAGATCAAGAAGCGTCAGAGGCGAGCCACAAATCAAAAATGGTTTCGAAGCAAGCAGAGCTGGCTGAATTGAACAAAGCTGGCGGGGACGTGGCGACGCGCAAGATTGCACGGAACCAGGAAATTGAGACTGAATACACCAAAGAACTAGGACGAATCAGTACGGCGCGCCAGTCTGAGGTCGAGCAGCTGTCGACCTTGTCAAAAAAACTGGAGACTCAGCAGAGTAATGACGAAGAGTCATTGCAGAAACCAGCGCGCCTCATTCAAATTCCCGTTGAAATTAATGGCCTAAATGTTCAGGTTGGAGAGCTGGGTGCAACCATTAAGCACCCTGTGGCCAGTAGCCAATCGGTGGCCGATTTAAGCGCTGCACGATCCGAGGTAGGCAGAATCCGATCAGAACATGGGGCCGCCGGTAAAGAACTTCTCGCCGCTCAAGCCGCCGAGCGTACTTGTCAGTTTGAATCCAACCAGGCCACCGATAGGCTTACGTCGCATGGTCAGAAGATTCAGATTATTGACGCTGAAATAGAAAATTTGAACGCAAAACTGGATCCTGCCCCTGGATCCTTACTGGCATTTTTCCGAGGCGTTGATCCTAAGCTTTGGTCAGACACAGCCAAAGTCATTGATCCCGCATTGCTCAGTCGGCAAGATCTTGCTCCGCATACTGTCGCAAATGATTCTGGCGATCTGCCGCAAGCAGAGCATGCCGACGTTGGTGGCATTTCATTGCGGGTGTCCGAACTGGACGTGCCGTCCTGGGTTGATATGAAGGATTTGCGAGAGCAAATAGCAAAGGCACAAGCTGGGCGTGTTCAGGCAACGCGCTTGCAGACCGAAGCGCAAGACAGCGCTAAGAAAGCAGCGAAGGCTCTTGTCGCTGCAAAAAGTCGGCGGGAACAGGCTGAAGCGACTTTGGCATTGGCTGATGCTGCGATGGGGAACACTGAGACCAACGTTACTAGAGCCGAAAATGTTGTACATCAGGAGCAGTTGGCCTGTAAGACCGATGCAGAGAGGCAACTGGCCAGTGTTCGTCGACAACTGGATGACTTGGCCGAGGAACGGCGGAAATTGGACGACGAAGCCGCAAGTCGTCTGAACAGTCTTAGAGCCGAGTTCACAGCACACAAGGACCGTCTGCGGGACGAGTACAGCCAAGCCATATTGCGACTCGATGGAGAGCAACGGGGTGCGGTGCAGCGCAGAAAAGACCAGCAGTCGGCATTGGAAGAGGACATCGCACGTGAACTAGCGGGGCTTGGGATTGACCCGCAACGGGTGGCTGCATTGGAAAGTGAAATAGGTGACCTGGGCGGTCTACTTAATTCAATAGCATCTAATCGTCATGAGGTGGCTTTATGGCGCAAGTTTCGTCTAGAGACTGAGCCAAGTTTGCCCACCTGGCGGCGTGAGGCACAAGAGACAAACGAACGACTCGATACTGAAAAAAGCGCGCGTCAGCTTCATGTGAAGGCCCTGACAAATTTGCAGACCGACGCACGCCTGGAGTTTCAGCGAATGGATACAGGCCTTCAGAAGAGGGAGCAGGAACTCACATCCTTGAAATCGCTGCGCGACGGGCCCTTGGCAATGTTCGACGCATATGTTCCATCCAAGCTGCATGTTGACTGGAGTGTTGAAACGCTCAAGGAAAAAATTGAAGGACTGCGAGAAAGGCTTCGGGTTGAGGCGCTGGACCTTCAAGCGAAATCGCGTGCCCTGCGCAACCTGATGCTCAATAAAGCTGGCGGCGTCCAGCAGTGGGTTGAGTTGCGTGAGAAGGAGTTACCTGATGAGCAAACATTGCACGAGCACGAATGGTTTTGTGAAAAGGCTCGTGTACTGATTGACTGGTTCGAGCCCATGGAATATGGACCGTACGTTGATCAGCTCAATAAGGAAATGGTCGGATTTATGGATCTGGCCAGCACCTTTGTCGGTGATCTGGACCTTTTTGACCGGCGCGTACAGACTTTCAACACACAGCTTCAGAAGGCCCTATCCGATACCGCCAAATTCGAGCGCTTTCGCGACTTGTCGGTCACCGTAAAGTCTGGTGTGAATCAAATTGAATATCTCAATGTGCTGCGCAAGATGCGCGATGTGTCTTTGAGTCGACATTCCAGCTGGCGCACACATTCCATTCAGGAACGGGAGTTGCCGACTGTTGATGACGTGATGTTGGTTCGTCAGTTCAAGGACATCTTGCCAGTCGATGGTCGGGTGCAGGTAAATCTCAGCGAACATGTTCGGCTTGAGTGCTCGCTGGTGGAAAACGGTCAGGCTCGCCGCATCACTAACCAAGAGGAGTTCCAAGCTGTTTCGTCCAGTGGCAATACGGCTCTAATCACAGCAATGTTCCTGATGGGCTTTGTCCAAATGATCCGGGGAACTGACTCCGGAGTACGACTGACTTGGGTGACTGACGAGGTTGGGCGGTTTGACGCTGGCAATCTAGCGTCATTTATGCGTACGCTCAATGACCATCAGATTGACGTGATCAGTGCTTCGCCAAGCGTGGATCCAGCACTTGCTCGGCAATTTAGTCGGCTAAGCTATTTCGAGAATACTGGGGCTATTGCAACCACACGTATAAACGCGGAGGAGGATTTCTATGTCGAGAATTGAATCCGCTCTCAAGCGTCTTGCTGAGGGCTGCTTTGTTTGCGCATATCACTACCCCGATGAATTTGAAACTCTTCAGGAAGCGGGTGGAAAGCGTCAGGCCGAGGAATGGTTGGGGCTAATCGGATATCGACTGGCCCGCCTTGGCGAGGATGGTGCATTTTTTATGGCGCATTCCATCGTGACGAACGAGATGCGATCCGGTTTGCGAGAAGAAATGCGCGCGGTCCGTACCAAGCTGGATCCGATCGTTCATTTTCTTGAAGTACTGCGTGAGACTCAAGGGCGTGACCCACACATTCACCCTGGGGACATGATCTGGGAGTCAGAAATCAGCGAAGCAGTGCGCGCCAACTCGCGGCTGGAGAGAACCCTGAACGAAATGCGGGAGATCAGTGGTTCTCGAACGACTGACTCTTCCATCGACAGGGTGAGGCGAGTACTAGAGCAGCTGGTTAAAGCTGGTTATATCGTAGAGACCAATGCCGCCAGCAAGGGATATCAGGTGACGGGAAAGGTTCAGTATCTTTACCAGCTACTCAATTTCATCAATGAGAATACGCCGCTGCTGTCAGATGATGGGGTGGTTGATTCGATTGATACCCAGCTCCGGCTGGATGGTACAGACGGCGAACGCAGTGGGCTGCAATCCCCATGAGCACGCCGATCAAGGATGTCCTGCAGACATTGAGTCGCTATGCCGACTTAGTGGCACAGGCATTGGCCGGTGTGGTTGCGGTTGGCGACGATGTATCACACGCTGAGATTCTTGCCTTGCGCCAAGTCGGGGCCTTGCGACCGGTAGGCGACGACGGATACCGTTTGCATCCCAGGTTGCGTGAATACTTGCAGGACCACCTTCAGCTATTTCCGGCATTTCAAAGCCTGGCAGACATTGGCGCCAAGATTACGCTTTTGAAATCGCTCTGGGATGAGGTTGAGCTTCTGCGTGGCGATCGTGAGTCGGTTGTCGGCATGATTGATGAATTGCAGACCACGGTGCTCGACATAGGCGACACGATGAATCGCAATATGCTGCAGCTGCAAATTCTCATGAGCACGCGTTATGGCAACGTGCGTTCCCTGGAAGCGAAGAAGAGTCAAAACCGCTTCTACCAAAAACAGACCAGTGCTCTCAGCGGCGACGTGCAGCGCCTGGCGCGTGAGGCTGAAAGGGTCGAGCGCGAGGCCAGCATCCGAGGTCGAGATGACCTGGCACGTTTCATCCGGCGTCAGTTGCTGACAAACATGATGTCCTGGCAGCACGGACTGTCGGACATGCAAACGTTCCTACGCAATGAGATCTACCGTTTAAGGGTGGTGGAGCAGGATCTAAAGTTGCTCGCCCGAACTGACATGCTGCTGCGTCAGCAACCCGGATGGCGCGGATTTGAAGTGGATTTTTCTGGCGAAATTCCAGACTTCTTGTTGGCCACGTGCCTTTCGCCTCTGGTCGCACATAGCGAACCGATGGAGAGCGACCGCGGGATGGTTGATGAGATGGCCACGTTGGCACGTGCGTTGCCTTCCAGCGCAGCCCCCCCAATACCTGCTGAAGCTCCGAAACGATACACACGGATTGTGGACGTACCTGCACCAAGGCCGATTACCCCCGCAATGAAGGCCTTGGGAAGATTGCTGCGTGATGTCAGTACAGCAGAAGGTGGCTTGTCCCTCATTGAATGGCGCGACGGCAATGTTGATGCTCAGACCATGCCTCCATCCATTTGGCTGGTATTGGCATTGGCGGCGTTACGTGCTGGGCAACATGAGGTTCATTTGGTCCACAATTTGCCGCGTGATGGAGAGCGATTTGCACACACATTCAGGGATGCACGTGCATTTCCCAAGAGAAAGGTGATTCCTAAGGCCACGCACCGGCAAGGAGTTGCCGTTTGAAGATCAAGGAAGTTGAATTTTTGCGCCGACTTGTTGCCGATCGACCCGCCGAGCGGCGCAGCGATTTGGCAATTCAGTTCTCTCGGGATGAGGGGCTCGGGGTGGTACTGGGTTCCAAGGTGAACTATCGTGCCCAGGATTTTGAGCGTGCAGCCAGTTTGATCATTACGCGAGGTTTCGGTCTGAAGTCGCCACCGCGAGGGTTTGCCCGAAGCGAGGCTCCGCGTGGAGGTTCGGAGAAAAGTGGTGCCAGGGCCGTAGCGCAAGACCTGGTGGCGGTGTTCCCCATCGGAATGGAAGTGTCCGCCCCTAAAGATGGGTTTTTGGCCATGCCCTGGCAGAGTGCCATTTCGATGCAATATCAAGTTCTGCTGGTGTGCGAAAACCTTGAAACGTTTTTGCAGCTCAGGGAGTATCTGTGGCTCACGGATCTGATTAAAGGCAGGCCGACCTTAGGCCTGTTCCGAGGTATGGTCCACACCTTTGGAACCGATGGTGCTGCTCGGCTTATCGAGAACGATCACCGGCCGACATTGGCCTTTTTTGATTTTGATCCGCGCGGTTTGGCTATGGCAGCCTCATTGCCACGGCGCGAGGCACTTTGCCTTCCACCCTGGGAGCTACTTGAGCCTGCAATTCGTGATGCGCGACGCGACCACCTGTTCACCAACTCGTTCCACGGCAGTTGTGCACAACTCGACAAAGAGCAGGATCCTGCAATCGTATTGGCTTGGCAACGGCTTAAATTGCTCACCAAAGGACTGAATCAGGAGGCGTTTCCGCGTGAAGGCACCGAGGGTTGATTTGGGATTCAGTAGCGCCAGAAAATTTGCGCCTATTCGAATTTTCTTGCGAAGTGTGCGAAGTGTTTTTTCTCTTTGCAATTCAACAGCTTGCATTTGAATAACTCTTCGCACCAGATGCGAAGTGCGCGAAGCGTTTCAGCAGTGAAAACGCGATTGCAAGAAGTTTCTCATGCTGAAAGTTGCCGGACAGCCGACAAGGCGTAGACGTTGGTTTGGGGACCACGCGCACCACGGGCGCGCGGTTGGATCTTGACTGTGATTTGAGGTGGCGAGGCTAGCAGCAGTCTTTCGATCGCGCCGTCAATCGTGCCCTTCGATGCATGCCCCCGAAAACACTCACTGGTGATCTGCCACCGCGTGGACTGTCCTTTGACGCGCAGAAAGTCCACGATTTTCGTGACCGCTGCGTTGATTCGGTCCGAGTCCGCAGCGTCAGTGGCTTTGACGAATACGAATTTGACTGACTCGACACCATGGCGAATCCAGCCTATGGCGGCCTGTATGTGATTGGCGTCAATCTGTGTTTGCAGATCGCAAAGTGCAAAAAGCATTGCCAGCCGTAGCAACATGGGCGCACGACGCTCCAATAGCGCGGTGACAGGTTCGCCCGCGCTATCGTCAATCAGTTCACCGCGGTAGAGTTGGGAGTAAATGTTTTGTGCCTGTGCTGTCAGGCTTACTGGCAAGTGATCCCGCTCATTGACTCGCTCGGCCTGGACAAATTTCAGAATGCTGAGAATTCTGGCAGCCAGGGCATCTACCGCTTCCTGGGGAGTTGCTTGTGGAAACGGCACAATTCTTTCCCGCTCCGCCCAAATCATCAGGAATCTGTTGGCAAAGCCGTTCGTCAATTCACGTGTGCGCATCAATGACAAAAGTTCACTGGGCGATATAGCTCCGCTCAAACACAGATGCGGCTGGCTTGCGGACAGACGATTAGTTTTTGTCGCGGGTTTAAGACTGACGCCGTCCCAGCAGTCACGAAGTGCTGCTGACAGCGTGTTTCCACCGCGACGGCTTTGGTGCAGAACATTGGCAAATTCTGATTCGACTACCCA
Organism: uncultured beta proteobacterium; assembly: GCA_903927295.1. Lineage (GTDB taxonomy): Bacteria > Pseudomonadota > Gammaproteobacteria > Burkholderiales > Burkholderiaceae_C > Rhodoferax. The sequence continues at coordinate 10,501 of CAIYMN010000220.1, forward strand.
AAGGCGTTTGTCGTCAATCGGCGCCACTTCTTGCGCTCCCTGCTTGAAGCCGTCATGAATCAGAGCCACCAAACCCTCTCGGGTGGAGAGTCCGCCTCGGTGAATCTGAGGCGCGACGCCGGGATGCAGTTCCCGTAACGCCTGATCCAGTCGCATGACAAGAGATAAGGCGTCGCCTTTACGTCCGCGACCGGATCTTCCGATGTGCAAGCAAAACAGGCGCACGTGATGCCAGGTGTTGCCAACCGGGAGATATGCGCTGCGACCAATGGCACAAGAAAGATAAGCCATAAAGTTGGCGGCAATTGCGTATGGATTGGTCTCGGTGTTGTCGCTGCCAGCGTTCGCAACCTCTCCGACCAACCCATACAGGCACGCAGGATCAGGTTGTGGTGCATTGCGATGTGCAGCCATTGGCGCATCGCGATCGGTCTCGGAAGCTTCCCCTTCAACCGGAGAAATATTGGCGGTGCTGATCAATGGCGTAGCACTTGGGTCCGCTCCCCACTGATTCATCTACTTGTCCAATGATGTCGCATTGACGATATTGGCAAATTCAGTCAAAAGGTCTGAATGACTCTGGGTCAAAAAGCGGATCACTGCCTCGTTGTTCAGTAACTTCGCGAGATAGCCTCTGGCGAGCACCAGGTTGAGAACGTCCTGACCGTAGGAATGCTCGATCATCTTGAACTGACCCTGAAGGTTTGACATTTCGCGCTCCATCAGTGCCATCTGGTCGGCCGTAACACCCTTGATCTTCTTTGGCTTTTGTTCTCCCACCAGCATGTTGCTCGGTGTTGCCGCCAGCAGCGCCTGGGCGTAGGCCACAGTGATGTTGTCGGTCGCCACCATCAGTTCCAAACATTCCACCTGTCGGGTTGGCTTCATCTTGCGAAGAACCGGACTCAGGTTGGGCGAAAAGTGCTTGTCCTTCAGTAAGCTCACCGCCTCAGCGCAAATGCCATCCAGAAGGTTGATCTTCTTGGTAATGTGTTCCAGATCCAAATCCAGAGACTTGGCCAGGCGTTCAGGTGTCACGCCGCGGTCCACTGCCCGGCGGATCATGAAATGTTCCTGGATGGTTGATAGCCGATTGATCCGGTTGTTGTAGGTGTAACTCTCGTCGTCCGTGGCGATCAGGCAGGGCGCATCAACAAAGCCCAACTCCTGGAGCGCGAACATCCGGATATGACCATCGAGCAGAAGGTGGGTGCCGGTTGCCTTGTCAGCCTTGCTGATCGTCAGGGGCTCGATCAATCCGATCGAATCAATGGAGGACAGGATTTGCTTGAACTTGCGGGAATGCTGGAGTCGGTCCGGAGCCTTGCGCGACGGTAGTAGCTTTTCGAAGGGAATGGTCATGGGCGTCGGGATGAAGCCCAGTTGCAGTTGGCTCATGTGGCGTGACCCGGGGACCAGACGCGCTCGGCGATGTATTTCGGCAAGGTTTCGAGTCCTTCGGCCCTCAGCAGGTTGGTGAAGTTTTCATCAGCGAGGAGTTGGCGCATCGCTTCCACCACAAAGAGCAAGCGTTGATGTGCAAATTCGGCCTTCTTGACCATCAGCTTTTGACGCCCGACCTCGTTCTGGTAGGTCCGGATCAAGCTTGACGAGGTCACGTCTGGCACTTTTCGTGGTGCGCCCCTTGCAATGGAGCGTCCCAGGGACCGGCGTTTTTCTATCACCTTGCGAGCTTGAATCAAATGGTTGCCACGCAGTTGACCGTTCTCGTAGGCTTCTTGCAGCGCAGTCTGCACGTCCTTGTCATTATTACCAGTGCCTGCAATCGTCAACGCAACGTTGAGAGGAATGCGACCACCTTCAACGGCGATCAGCAAACGCTCCTCACCATTCTTGAGAAGCTGCAAGATCCCGTAGACGTAATCGACGCCCAGACCAGTCTTTAGGGCGATGGCTTTCTTGTCATAGCCCTGTTCACGCAGTTGCTCGATCCCTGCCAAGAGTTCCAGGGTGCGCCCCTGCCGTCGGGCAATGTTCTCAGCAAGACTCATGATGAAGCCGTCTTCATCACTGACATGCACCACCATGGCCGGAATCGTGGACTCACCCAGTGCCTTGAAAGCCTTGAGTCGACCTTCGCCACAGATCAGCAGAAACCTCTCGTTGCCATCGGCATCTTTACGTGGGGTCACTGTGACTGGCTTCTTCAGACCAATGGTCTTGATGTTGCCGATGATTTCATCGAAGACCCGGCTGTTGCGGTCGCGCGGGTTCAGGACATCGATCAAGTTGATCGGAATCATCTGCAGGTCGCTGTTGGGGTGCTCTTTGCTCATGCGGCCCTCCTGACCTTGCTGCGTTCGGCCATGCCATGGAGGTAGTCCAGGCTTTCAAAGCGGTAACTCTCGAACTCGATGCCGTTGTGCTCTGCCAGGCTGATGCGTGGCAGTCCGAAGTCCAGGCGAGGGAGCAGGTAGTAGTCCAGCGGAGCTTGATTGGACTGGTTCAGTCGCACGGCCACCGTGATGTCGGGAGCCAGGCTGGTATCGAAGCGCACTTTCCACCGGTGACGGCCGTTGTCATGGGTCTGGCATCGCGCCAGCACGATGGAGATACTGAACTCCTGGTTCACTCGAAGCAGGTCTGTGGCCGGGTCGCGCACCAAGCTGCCGCCGAGACGGGCGATTTCGCGCTCGGTCTGACTGACGATTCCCGGATGCAACTTGCGCAGGAACTTGTTGACCTCCAGAAACTGGTAATCCCGATCCGGCGTGAAACCTACGGCTTCGTAGGCTCGTATCAGACTGCCAAAGCGGTGGATGTAGGCGGCAGAGGAGGGCATGCCTTCTGCCTCATCGATGATCAGACCGGATAGAAAGCCGCGGTGCTGATAGAGGGTAAGCGGGTGGGCAACACACATTGACGGTGCTGTCGCCTCGGTGGCAAGAATTCGCCGTTATGACTTTTCCGACTGCTGCCAGCGGTGCGGCAGCAATTCTTCGATGTGGCTGTTTTTCTGCGTAGGCAGGCGAGCCAGG
>CAIYMN010000221.1 GCA_903927295.1 uncultured beta proteobacterium
CCGCTCAATCTCGGGCAGCACATGCTCAACCCGCTCCGGCACCTCAAAGCACGGCACCAACTGGCCACGAAACATTTCGAGCCTGCCCTGGTGTAGGGTGTGCAGATGGTTGTAGAAGGTGATCATCGCCCGCCCCTGCGTCAAATCCGCGCCAGCACATGCTGCAACGCGACTCCGGTATGCGTACCCAACTTCACCACGTCTTCCGGCGTAGCCGCTGCCACCACTTTGCCACCCGCCTTGCCGCCATCCGGACCGAGGTCGATCACCCAGTCAGCTTCGGCGATCACGTCCAGATCGTGCTCGATCACCACCACGCTGTGGCCGCCATCGACCAGACGGTGCAGCACCTTGATCAGCTTCTCTACGTCGGCCATGTGCAGCCCCACGGTCGGCTCGTCGAGCACGTACAGGGTGTGCGGCGCCTTTTGACCACGGCGCGTGATGTCGTCACGCACCTTGCTCAGTTCGGTCACCAGCTTGATGCGCTGCGCTTCACCACCGCTCAGCGTGGGTGAAGGCTGCCCCAGCGTCAGGTAACCCAGGCCCACATCCTTGAGCAACTGCAGCGGGTGGCTGATGTTGGGCATGGCGGCGAAGAAATCCACGGCTTCATCCACCTCCATCTGCAGCACGTCGCCGATGTTCCTGCCACGCCAGCTGACAGCCAGCGTCTCGGGATTGAAGCGCGCACCTTTGCAGGTTTCGCACAGCACTTTCACGTCCGGCAGAAAACTCATGGCGATGGTGCGTATGCCCTGCCCTTCGCAACCGGCGCAGCGACCCTCGCCGGTGTTGAAACTGAAGCGGTTGGCGGCATAGCCACGCGCCTTGGCTTCCAGCGTGTCGGCAAACAGCTTGCGGATGATGTCCCAAAAACCGATGTAAGTCGCCGGGCAGCTACGCGGCGTCTTGCCGATCGGCGTCTGATCGACTTCGAGAACCCGGTCAATACTCTCAAAGCCGCTCACAGCCTCGCAACCGGTCCACGCGATTTGCTCCCCCGCCGCCAGCGCATCGCGCCCGGCCTTGGTGCTGCGCTTCTGCACGGCCATCTGCACATTGGCCAGCAGCACGTCGCGCGCCAGCGTCGATTTACCGGAACCAGAAACGCCAGTGACAGCGACCAGTCGGCTCAGGGGAATATGCGTTGTGATGGCTTGCAGGTTGTGGAGGGTGGCGCCAGTTACCGTTAACCAGCGCTGTGCATTTTGATCCGTAAAATTGGGGTCAGAGTCCAATTTCTCGGCGACTTTTTTCTTCTTCGAAGGCTTGGGGCTGAAATTGGAATCCGCCCCCAAATTCACTAGACGGCGCGGTTGCAGGGGATGCTTCATCGCATGCAGCAGATAGCGACCGGTCTGCGAATCCACTGCTTTCACGATGTCTGCCACGCCGCCTTCGGCAACCAGGCGACCACCGCGCTTGCCGGCGCTGGGGCCGATGTCGATGATGTGCTCGGCGTGGCGAATCGTGTCCTCGTCGTGCTCCACCACCACCAGCGTGTTGCCCTTATCACTCAGACTCTGCAGAGCGCCCAGCAAAATCTGGTTGTCGCGCGCATGCAGGCCGATGGTCGGTTCGTCCAGCACGTAGCATACGCCCTGCAGATTGCTGCCCAGTTGCGCCGCAAGCCGAATACGCTGCGCCTCACCGCCGCTGAGCGTGGGCGCACCCCGGTCCAGCGTCAGATAGCCCAGGCCGACCTGTTCCAGGAATTCGAGCCGACCCTTGATTTCTGGAATCAGATCCCGTGCAATGTCAGTCTCACGCTGGCTCATAAGCCCTTCAAGCTGCAGCCCTGAAACCCACTGCCGGATGTCGGTCACACTTAAACTGGCGATCTCGGCAATGCCAACGCCATTGAAGCTCACGGCGCGGGCTACTGCATTGAGCCGCGTGCCCTGGCAGGTCGGACATGCCGCATCGAGCAGATCCTCCACCTCGGGCTCGGCGAAGGTCTGCTCCCGGCCCTTGTTGTCATCGTCGCGCACCGAATCGTCGAACACCTTGCGCTGGTCCTTGGTGAGCTTTACGCCGGTGCCAACGCAGTCCGGACACCAGCCGTGCTTGCTGTTGTAACTGAACAATCGCGGGTCGAGTTCGGCGTACGAC
>CAIYMN010000222.1 GCA_903927295.1 uncultured beta proteobacterium
GCTGAACTGTCCGTGGCGAAGGATCTCAAGGGAATGTTTCGCTCGGCGCATATTGCGCTGGCACTCTTGACGATTGTGACTTCCTGGGCCTTCACACAAGTGATGTTTGCCCTGCACTATGCGCACGACTATTACGCCAGCGAGATGCGTGGTCAATCGGGGGGTCTTGACTTTCCGGGTGGGCATGCGCCCGATTACGGTGATTTCCTCTACTTCTCCTGTGTCATTGGAACCTCCGGCCAAACGGCTGATGTCAGTTTCAGCAACCGTACAATGCGCCGCACCGGTCTGGCGCATTGTGTGCTGGCTTTTTTCTTCAATACCACGCTGCTTGCCTTGACCATCAATATCGCGTCCGGTTTGTTCTGAGTTGATGTCTGCGCCTGCGTCGACCGGCCTGAACCTGGCCCAACAAGAAGCTGTCAACTTCATGCACGGTCCCTGCCTGGTGGTGGCCGGTGCCGGCTCGGGCAAGACACGCGTCATCACGCACAAGATTGGCCGCCTGATCCAGGCCGGTCTGGCGCCCGGCCGCATCGTCGCGATCACCTTCACCAACAAGGCTGCCGCCGAAATGCGCGAACGTGCCAAGTCCCTGATCGGCAAGACAGCCAGGGATGTGGTGATCTGCACGTTTCACGCGCTGGGCGTGCGCATGTTGCGCCAGGACGGCGTGGCGCTCGGGCTCAAACCCAACTTCTCCATTCTGGACAGTGACGACGTCACCAGCATCCTGAAAGATGCCGGTGGTACGGTGGACGCTGCTACCGCGCGCACCTGGCAGTGGACCATCAGTTTGTGGAAGAACCAGGGTCTGAACGCGCAAGCCGCCACTGTGCTGGCGGCTGACGACAATCAGCGCATCATCGCCCGCGTCATGGCTCACTATGAGGAGCGGCTCAGCGCTTACCAGAGCGTGGACTTTGACGACCTGATCAGTCTGCCGCTCAAGTTGTTGCAGGAGCACGAAGTGGTGCGTCAAAAATGGCAGGCGCTGGCCGGCCATGTGCTTGTGGATGAATACCAGGACACCAATGCCACGCAATATGAATTCCTGAAACTGCTGGTGGCTGGCACACCGGCATCCGAGGCGCGTTTTACCGCGGTTGGTGATGATGACCAGTCGATCTACGGCTGGCGTGGCGCCACGCTGGATAACCTGAAGAAGCTGCCGATCGACTTCCCGACCCTCAAGGTCATCAAGCTGGAGCAGAACTACCGCTCCACCAGCGCCATTCTGCGCGCCGCCAACAATGTGATTGGTCCGAATCCGAAGCTGTTCGTCAAGAACCTGTGGAGCGATCTCGGGGAGGGCGAACCGGTGCGCGTGCTCGACGCTGATAGCGAGGAGCACGAAGCAGAGCGTGTGGTTGCACGTGTGCAAAGTCTGCGTGCCGGCCAGAATGCCAGCAGTGGACCGCAGTCTCTGGATTTCAAGGACTTCGCCGTTCTGTACCGCGCCAACCATCAGGCCAAAGTGTTCGAGAAAGCACTGCGCAAAGCTGCCATTCCGTACAAGGTCTCCGGCGGTACCAGCTTCTTTGACCGCGCCGAGATCAAGGACCTGTGCGCCTGGTTTCGCCTGTGGATCAACAACGATGATGACCCCGCCTTCCTGCGTGCGGTGACGGTCCCCAAACGCGGCATAGGGCACCAGACACTGGCCCAGCTTGGTGTCTTTGCCAGCAAGTACCGGGTGAGCTTGTTTGAAGCACTGTTTTCCTCTTCGCTAGGGAGCGCACTCAGCAGCAAGGCGCTGGGGAGTCTGCACGAGTTTGGCCGCTATGTGAACGATCTGGAATTTCGTGCCCGCCACGCCCTGGGCGCGCAGGCGGCCAGCGAATTCCTGCTCGATTGGTTGAAGGAAATCAACTACGAACAGCACTTGCACGACGGCGAGGACAGCGAAAAACTCGCTGCTGCACGCTGGAGCAACGTGATGGATTTTTGCGAATGGATGTCGGCCCGTTGCGGCGGTCAGATTGATGACGTGACAGGCGTGGACAGTGTCGGTGAAGTCAAGTCGCTGCTTGAAGTGGCGCAGACCGTATCCCTGCTTTCGACCATCAGCGAGCGTGAGACCGAGCAAAACCTGCTGACCCTGTCGACCCTGCACGCTGCGAAGGGACTTGAGTGGCCGCATGTGATGCTCGTTGGCGTCACTGAAGGCATGCTGCCCTTCAAGTTGGGCGATGATGCCAAGCCTGGCGGCCAGACCGACGGCGCCATGAGTGAAGGCATTCTGGAGCGTCTGCAGGAAGAGCGGCGCCTGATGTACGTCGGCATCACGCGTGCCCAGCGCAGTCTGGCGGTGAGTTGGACACGCAAGCGCAAGAAAGGTCGCGAGATGATTGCGGCACAGCCCAGTCGCTTTATCGCTGAGATGGCTTTGGATCAAAACACCGTACGGGAAGATCCGCGTGCCAAGCTCAAGGCGCTGCGTGCCGAGTTTGCCAAGAGGGTGCAGGACGGTGCCGCGGCACAAATGACGCCCCTTGCTGCCGTCACATCGAAGAAATAGTGCGCTCAAGGAGGAACTGGGCTTATCCTTGAGCCCATGAGTCGTTCTATTCCGAAGGTGGAGAGTTGAACACCGAGCAAGACAAGGTCGAACTCGTGCTGTCGCGACATGGCCGGCAGGCGCACTCCCTGCTTCAGATTCTGCGCGAGTTGCAATCGGCCCTGGGCTGGCTGTCGCGAGCGAACTTAAGCCAGGTTGCCGCTGCTTTGGGTTTGACGCTGGCGCACGTGCAAGGCGTGGCCGAGTTCTACCGCTTTCTGCACACGCGACCGGTTGGCGCCTGCCGGCTTCTTTTCAGCGACAACGTAACCGACCGCATGCTGGGCAGCGAGGCGCTGATGGCGGAGCTTTGCCAGCGTCTCGGTGTTGTGCCAGGTGAAGTCAGCAAGGATGGGCTGGTGAGTGTGGACAAAACGTCCTGCACCGGTTTGTGCGACCAGGGCCCGGCCCTGCTGATCAATCACCACCAGGTCGTGACACGCCTGGACAGCGAGCGTGTTGCGCATCTCGCCGCCTTGATCCGCGCGCGCGTGCCTCCCGCGCAGTGGCCGGCGCACTGGTTTGCGGTACAGGACAACATCCACCGCGCCGAGGTGCTGCTGGGCGTGCCCCTGGCACCGGGGCTGGCGCTGGCTGCTGCGCTGGAGCGCGGCGCTGAGTCGACGCTCGGTGAGATCAAACGCTCCAATCTGCGCGGCCGTGGCGGCGCCGGTTTTGCGACCGCGCTCAAATGGGATTTGTGCCGGCAGGCACAGGGCGCGCAGCGATTCGTGGTCTGCAACGCCGACGAGGGTGAGCCCGGCACCTTCAAGGACCGGGTGCTGCTGAGCCGCTTTGCCGACGCCGTGTTCGAGGGCATGACAGTGGCTGCCTACGTCATCGGCGCGCGCCGCGGCCTGCTCTACCTGCGTGGCGAGTATCGCTATCTGCTCGAAGCCCTGCAGACGGTATTGCAGCGCCGGCGCACGGCGGAACTGTTGGGCAGCGCGATCCTGGGACGCAGCGGATTTGATTTTGACATTGACATCCACATCGGCGCCGGCGCCTACGTGTGCGGAGAAGAATCGGCGCTGATCGAGTCGCTCGAAGGCAAGCGCGGCACACCGCGCATCCGGCCGCCGTTTCCGGTACAACAGGGCTATCTGGGTTTTCCCACGGTGGTCAATAACGTCGAGACTTTCTGCGCAGCCAGCCAGATCGCACTGCGCGGGGGCGCCTGGTGGTCAGGGCTGGGCACGGCGCAGTCGAGCGGCACCAAGATCCACTCGGTCTCGGGGGACTGCCAGCGACCGGGCCTCTACGAATACCCGTTCGGCACAACGGTCGAGCAGGTCCTGCAGGACTGCGGGGCGCTGGATGCACAGGCGGTGCAACTGGGCGGCCCCTCCGGCGTCTGTCTTGCGCGGTCTGATTTTGGTCGTCGCATCGCTTTCGAGGAACTGCCCACGGCCGGTGCTTTCATGGTATTTGACGCTTCGCGCGACATGTTTGAGGTGGCACGTGCCTTTGCCCACTTCTTTGCACACGAGAGCTGCGGTTTTTGCACGCCATGCCGGGTCGGCACCGAACTCCTGGCACGGCGCATGGACAAACTCGCCGCCGGGCGCGGCTCCGGCGCCGACATCGAAGTCCTGTTCGAACTCGACCGGCTGCTGCACAGCGCGAGCCATTGCGGCTTGGGCGCCAGCGCCGCCAACCCTTTGCGCGACACCATCGCCAAATTCCGGCCGGCTTACGAGCAACGCATGAAGTGGCTGCATTTCGAACCGGCTTTCGATCTTGACGCGGAACTCTCCATCGCCCGGCGCATGACGCATCGCGACGACGCCGGCGCCCACCTGGAGAACGAAGCATGACAGCGGCCAGTCTGAGCGCAAAGACCTTCACGCTGGACGGGGTCGAGATCGGCTTTGAGAGGGGCCAGACGGTGCTGCAGGCGGCCACGCGCGCCGGAAGCTACATCCCCCACCTGTGCTGGCATGAGGAGTTCCCGGCCCATGGTTCCTGCCGTCTCTGTGGTGTGATGGTCAATGGCCACATGGTCTGCGCCTGCACTTTGCAGGCAGTGGAGGGATTGGTGGTGCAGAGCAATACCGATGAGATCAATGGCCAGCGCAAGAAGCTGCTGCAGATGCTGTTCATCGAGGGTAACCACTTCTGTCCTAGCTGCGAAAAAAGCGGCAACTGCCTGTTGCAGGCAACGGCCTATGCGATGGGCATGGAAGCGCCGCACTTCGAGGAGTTCTATCCAGACCGACCGGTCGACGCCAGCCACCCCGACATCCTGCTGGACTTCAACCGCTGCATCTTGTGCGCCCTGTGCGTGCGTGCCAGCCGCGATGTCGACGGCAAAGGCGTCTTTGCCATTGGTGGGCGTGGCATCTCAACCAGGTTGCTGGTCAATAGCGAATCGGGCGCCCTGGCCGATACCGACATGACGCTGCAGGACCGCGCTGCCAGCATCTGTCCGGTGGGCGTGATCCTGCCCAAGCGGCGCGGTTTTGCGATTCCGATCGGGCAGCGGCGCTTTGACCTGCGGCCAGTGTCGGACCAGCAACCGGGAGAACACCAGTGAGAGCCGGCGCCTTCCCGCGTCCCGCACGCAGGCTCAAGCTGGCTACCGTGTCGCTCGCGGGCTGCTTTGGTTGTCACATGTCCTTTCTCGACATCGATGAGCGGCTGTTTGACTTGATTGAGCACGTCGAGTTGGACCGCTCACCACTGACCGACATCAAGCAGATCGGGCGCTGCGACATCGGCTTGATCGAAGGCGGCTTGTGCAACGCCGAGAACGTGCACGTGCTGCGCGATTTTCGTCTCCATTGCAAAACCCTGGTGGCCGTAGGCGCCTGCGCCATCAACGGCGGCCTGCCAGCGCAGCGCAATCACCTGAACCTGGAGGGCTTGCTGACCGATGTCTACCGCAGTCGCAGCGGCATGAGCGCTGGCAGTGCGTTTCCGAATGATCCCGAATTGCCACTGCCACTGAACAAGGTGCGCCCGATTCACGAGGTGGTGCAGGTCGATTACTTCCTGCCCGGCTGTCCGCCCTCGGCCGAGGCCTTCTGGTCTTTCCTGAACGACCTGATGGCCGGTCGCACCCCACAGCTGAGTGGCAGTTTGCTGCGCTACGACTGAAAGCATGTTGCATGAAACCGTCACTTGAAACCGCCAGCGCCGAGGCTGTCGTCAGCGGCTTGCGCCGCGTCGCCATTGACCCGGTGTCCAGGGTCGAAGGCCACGGCAAGGTAACGATTCTGCTCGACGCGCAAAACCGCGTGCAGCAGGTTCGACTGCACATCGTGGAATTTCGTGGTTTTGAGAAGTTTATTGAAGACCGGCCCTACTGGGAAGTTCCGGTGATGGTGCAGCGCCTGTGCGGCATCTGCCCGGTGTCGCACCACCTGGCCGCGTCCAAGGCCTTTGACCGCGTGCTGGGGGCCACGGCGACGCCTTCGGCGCAGAAGATTCGCCGCCTCATGCACTACGCCCAGGTCATGCAGTCGCATGCCCTGCACTTTTTCTATCTGGCGGCGCCTGATCTGTTGCTTGGCTTCGACTCTGAAGTGAACCGGCGCAACATTGTGGGGGTGGTGCAGGCATACCCGGAGATCGCCAGA
>CAIYMN010000223.1 GCA_903927295.1 uncultured beta proteobacterium
ACTTTCACCGCAGGGTTTCAGAGCCAACAATGCCGGTGGTGTGCTGGGCGGCATCAGTAGCGGGCAGGATCTGGAAGTATCCATCGTGGTGAAACCCACCAGCTCGATTCTGACGCCGCGGGAATCGATTGATGTTTCGGGCCAGTCGGTCGAGGTCAGCACCAAAGGCCGGCACGACCCCTGCGTTGGCATTCGCGCCCCGCCGAGTGCCGAGGCCATGCTGGCGCTGGTCGTGATGGAGCACGCGCTACGCCAGCGTGCCCAGTGTGGCGATGTCAAAGTGACTTTGCGGCCGATCAAGGCTTCCGTTGATTGACCCTTGTCCGGTTTACGATGTCTACTTTCGTCATCGCGAGGCCGCAGGCCGTGGCGATCCAGGCATGGACTGCCACGCTTCGCTCGCAGTGACGCTACCTGAGTTCAGAGCTTGGCATCCACTGCGTCCAGCCACTTCTGCCACGGGCTGAAACCCGTTACCAAGGCACTGGCCAGCAGCACCAGGGCACCGCCCAGATAAATGCCGCTGCTGAGCTGTTCACCCAGAAACAGATGCCCCCAGGTGACGCCGAAGATCGGGATCAGGAAGGTCGGACTCATTGCGGCCACGGGTGAAACGTGCACCAGGATACGGATGTGCAGCCAGTACGCCAGGCCCGAGGTCACCACACCCATCACGGCGACTGCCGCCAGGGCACCCGGCGTGAACTGCGCCTGCGGCCAACTCCAGACAGCACCGGGCAACAGCATCAGCAAGGACAGGCCGTGAATGCCGGCAGCGATTTCGAGCGGTTGCATGCGGCCAATGGCGCGTTTCATCAGCGGCGTTGAAGTACCGTAGCAGGCGGACGCAGCAATGCAGGCCAGCGCCGCCAGAATCACCTCGGGGGAAAGTTTGACCGGCCCCAGCCCCACGATCAGCGCGACGCCAACAAAGCCGCAGACACAACCCAGCAGCTTGCGCAGCGTCAGCGTGTCTTCCTTCAGCCAGGCCGCCGCAAAGATGCCGAACAGCACCGCGGTGGTGTTGAGCAGTGCACTGTAGCCGGCCGGCAGGTACAGGGCAGCCCGGGCAAAAAGCAGGAAGGGGGCGGCCACGGAAAGTGCGCCCAGCAGCGCGAGCTCCCGCCAGTGTTTGAGCGGCCAGCGGTGCCGCATGGCCCGCATCAGGACAGTCAGTGTCAGCGTGGCCACACCAATGCGCAGGGCCGCCAGCACATTGGGCCCGAGCAGGGGGCTGGCGATGCGGATCAGCATGAAGGAGGCGCCCCACAGGGCGGACAGCGCAAACAGTTGCGCAAGGTATTTGGTTTTCACGGGTGGAGCATTGTGCTGCACAAGAGCCTGCTGGCTTGTCCGGAACAGGACAGCGTCGATAATCTGCGTATGACCTTGAAAACACCCGAATTGCTGGCGCCAGCAGGCTCGTTGAAGATGCTGCAGACTGCTTTCGCCTTTGGCGCGACCGCTGTTTATGCTGGCCAGCCGCGCTACTCGCTGCGTGTGCGCAACAACGACTTCGGCGCGACAGAGGTATTGCAGCAGGGCATCGATCTGGCGCATCAGCTGGGCCACAGGTTTTATCTGGTGTCCAATATTTTTCCGCACGACAACAAGGTGAAGAACTACGTGCAGAACATGGCGCCCGTGATCGCCTTGAAGCCCGACGCGCTGATCATGTCGGATCCCGGCCTCATCATGCTGGTGCGCGAGACCTGGCCCGAGATGGAAATCCACCTCTCGGTGCAGGCCAATACCGTCAACTCGGCCGCGGTACGCTTCTGGAAAAGCGTGGGTGTGGCGCGTGTCATCCTGTCGCGTGAGTTGTCGCTTGATCAGGTGGCACAAATCCGCCAGGAATGTCCGGATACCGAAATCGAAGTGTTTGTGCACGGCGCGCTGTGCATTGCCTACTCCGGGCGCTGTCTGCTGTCGGGCTATTTCAATCACCGTGACGCGAATCAGGGCAGTTGCACCAATTCCTGCCGCTGGGACTACAAGACGCAGCCCGGCGTGGTCGATGCTTCGGGCGATATTCTGGCGCCCAAGGAGGCCGCCGAGCGCGTGCATGAACTGGTGCGCGATCAGGTCTATCTGATCGAGGAAGGCCAGCGCCCTGGCAGCTACATGCCGGTCGAGGAAGACGAGCACGGCACTTACGTCATGAACTCGAAGGACCTGCGTGCCATCGAACATGTTGCACGACTGGTTGAAATGGGTGTCGATTCGCTCAAGATCGAGGGCCGCACCAAGAGCCCGTATTACGTGGCGCGCACGGTGCAAAGTTACGCCCGTGCGATTACCGATGCCGTCGCCGGGCGTGAACTCAACCCGGCTTTGCTGGGCCAGCTCGAAGGGCTGGCAAACCGCGGCTACACCTCGGGCTTTTTTCAGCGTCACACGCCGGAGGAAACGCAGAACTACCTGCGCGGCTATTCCGAATCTGGGCGCAGCCTGTATGTGGGTGACGTGCTGTCGTTTGACGCCACGCGCGGCCTGGCCGAGGTCAATGTGAGAAATCGGTTTGCCGTGGGTGACTGGCTGGAAATCATTCATCCCGCTGGCAACAGCGATGTGCAACTCACGCAAATGGAAAACAGCGAAGCCCAGCCCATGACGGTGGCACCGGGCAGCGGTCACACAGTCTGGTTACCGCTGCCAGAGAGCGCGGTGGGTGCCTTTGTCGCGCGTTACCTGTCGACCCCCGAGTCGGAGAGCCTGGGCGCTTGACGACATGACAGATACTGCTTCGCCGGCGCTGCTGGAGATCAACGAGACCGAAGTCGAGTTGACGGCG
>CAIYMN010000224.1 GCA_903927295.1 uncultured beta proteobacterium
ACGACCTTCAAGGATGAAGCCGAAGCGCTGGCCATTGCCAACGACACCCTGTACGGGCTGGGCGCCGGCGTCGGGAGCCGCAACGGCAACGTGGCCTACCGCCTGGGTCGCGCCATCAAGGCGGGCCGCGTCTGGACCAACTGCTATCACGCCTACCCGGCGCATGCCGCGTTCGGCGGCTACAAGGAATCAGGTATTGGCCGTGAAACCCACAAGGTCATGCTCGACCACTACCAGCAAACCAAGAACCTTTTGGTAAGCTACAGCGAAAGCAAGTTAGGCTTTTTCTAGAGCAAATCAGTGTGTCATTGCGAGCCAGAAGGGCGCGGCAATCCATGGACTGCCGCGTCGCTACGCTCCTCGCAGTGACTGAGCAGACGGGGGCGGGCAACCGCCCCATTTTCCATTTGGAGGAGACTTGCGTGGTTGAAAAAGTCATTGCCACAGCGGCAGCGCTGGAACTCGTCGCGCTTCTGAAAAGCAGGCACGGCGAGCATCTGATGTTCCACCAGTCGGGCGGTTGCTGCGACAACAGCGCCGCCAACTGCTTCCTGCCAGGCGAAATCACCATGGGCGCCGGCGACGTGTATCTGGGAGACATCGGCGGTTGTCCGTTCTACATTGGAAAATCGCAGTACGAATACTGGAAACACACACAGCTCATCATCGATGTGATTGAAGGCCACGGCGGCGCCTTCTCGCTCGAAGGCCCGGAAGGCAAGGCCTTTCACACTCGCTCAAGGGTATTTACTGCATCGGAACTGAAGGAACTCGAGCACCAAGCCCCCTAGAATAGGCGCCTGCAGTTTTCTAAGTTGGAGACCCCATGCACGCGCTTCTAAAAATTTCAAAGGCTGTCGACTGGCTGAACAGCCAGATTGGCAAGCACCTGATCTGGCTGATTCTGGCATCCACGGTCATCAGCGCTGTCAACGCTGCCGTGCGCAAAGCCTTCAACGTCAGTTCGAACGCCTATCTTGAGGTGCAGTGGTACCTTTTTGCAGCGTCGTTTCTGCTGGCGTCAGCCTACACACTCTTGAACGGCGAGCACGTCAAGATCGACGTCATCTACAGCCGCTGGTCCAAGCGCGTTCAGATCTGGATCGACCTCCTGGGCTTCACGTTCTTCCTGTTGCCGTTTTGTGCCGCCGTGCTCTGGTTCAGCATTCCATTTTTTCTGCAGGGCTACCGTTCCAACGAATTATCACCAAGCGCTGGCGGCCTGATCCTGTGGCCGGTCTACGCCATGATGCCGCTGGGATTTTTTCTGTTAATGCTGCAGGGAATCTCTGAGCTGATCAAGCGCATCGCTTTTCTGCAGGGACTGATCCCGGACCCGACGCTCAAGAAGATCGAGAAGACGGCGGAAGAGGAATTGGCTGAAGCCATTCAAAAGCTGGCTGAAGAAAAAGCGGCCAAGGCCAACGCCGCCTGATCGGGAGAAACAGATGCAATTTCTAATCAGCAACATCGCCCCGATCATGTTCGCGGGCCTCATTATCTTTCTGCTGCTCGGTTTTCCGGTGGCCTTCAGCCTCGGTGCCTGCGGTCTTTTCTTTGGCTTTGTCGGCGTCGAGCTTGGCATCCTGCCCGAAGCACTGCTGCAAGCGCTACCGCTGCGCATCTTCGGCATCATGAAGAATGACACGCTGCTCGCGATTCCCTTCTTCACGCTGATGGGCTTGATACTGGAGCGCAGTGGCATGGCCGAGGATCTGCTTGACACCATAGGCCAGCTGTTTGGTCCGCTGCGCGGCGGCCTGGCCTTTGCCGTTATTTTTGTCGGTGCCCTGCTCGCTGCTACCACTGGCGTGGTAGCAGCCTCCGTGATCTCCATGGGACTGATCTCGCTGCCCATCATGCTGCGCTATGGTTACGACCGCCGTGTTGCCTCGGGCGTCATTGCAGCCTCCGGCACATTGGCCCAGATCATTCCGCCGTCCCTGGTGCTGATCATTCTGGCCGACCAATTGGGTCGCAGCGTCGGTGAAATGTACAAGGGCGCTTTCATCCCCGGTTTTGCACTGACGGGCCTGTACATCGCCTACGTCGTGTTGCTGACCTTCATTCGACCGAACTGGGTACCGGCTCTGCCACCAGAAGCGCGCACGATTCGCGAAGACAATGGCCAGAGCGGCCTGCGCTCGCTGCTGCTGCTGACAATTGTCTCCAGTGGTCTGGCGATTTACCTCGGCATGAACTATGCCGCCGTCAACAACTGGATGACGGGCAACACAGCCTTGACCGTGCCAACCGATGAAACCATTGTGGTGTCGCTGTGCGCCGGCGTGATACTGGCTTTTGTGATTGCCCTGATCAATAAGGCGACAGGCTTGGGACTGCTCTCGCGCATGGCAGAGCGCGTGACCTTTGTGCTGATTCCACCGCTGTTGCTGATCTTCCTCGTGCTCGGCACGATCTTTCTGGGCGTGGCAACGCCGACCGAAGGCGGCGCGATGGGAGCTGTGGGCGCATTGATCATGGCCATGAGTCGGGGTCGTCTGAACATGAAACTGCTCAAACAGGCATTGATGTCAACCACCAAGCTGTCGAGCTTTGTGGTTTTCATTCTGGTCGGTTCCACCGTCTTCAGTCTGGTGTTTCAGGGTGTTGATGGTTCCAGGTGGGTAGAACACCTCCTGGGCGCGGTACCAGGCGGCCAGGTCGGCTTCCTGATTGTCGTCAACCTGCTTATCTTCTTCCTGGCGTTCTTCCTGGACTTCTTTGAACTCTCCTTCATCGTGGTGCCCTTGCTGGCGCCAGTGGCCGAGAAGATTGGCATTGATCTGATCTGGTTTGGCGTTCTGCTGGGTGTGAACATGCAGACCTCCTTCATGCACCCGCCGTTCGGCTTTGCGCTGTTCTATCTGCGCAGCGTGGCGCCCAGCAGTGAATATACCGACAAGCTGACCAAGAAGTTGATAGCGCCGGTCACCACCATGCAGATCTACTGGGGTGCCGTGCCCTTTGTGCTGATCCAGATCATCATGGTGGGTCTGATCATCGCCTTTCCCGGTATCGTCTCCAGCGGACTCGACAAGACCGAGAAGGTCAATCTGGACAACGTCGTGCTGGAAGTTCAGGCCGAAGCCCCGGCCAAACCCGCGTCAGATCCGGTCATGGGTGAACTGCTGCCGCCAGCCAACGACAAGCAGAGCGACGACGACCCGATGAAGGCGATGCAGGATTCGATGGACAAAGCCAAGAAGTAGGCTTGTATCTGGGCAACGGGGTGCTACGCGTTCGCGAGTTCTACCCTGTTGCGGCCGTTTTCCTTGGCACGGTACATGGCAGCGTCAGCACTCTTGATGAGCAGCGTCTCGTCTGAACCATGCTCGGGGAATACCGCCAGACCGATGCATGACGAGATATTGACCTGGTGAGCGCCAATCTCGAAAACCTGATTCAGCGCATGCCTGATCTTTCCAGCAACAGTGATGGCATCCTGTGCCTGTTCTATTTCAGACAGTATCACCATAAACTCATCGCCGCCCAGGCGCGCCACGGTGTCAGTTTCACGCCGCACGCAGGCCAGCATCCGTAGCGCGACTTCTTTCAGCAACAGATCACCAATCTGGTGGCCGTACTGGTCATTGACCGGTTTGAATTTATCAAGGTCGATCATCATCAGTGCCAGACTGGTCTTGTCGCGCCGTGCCTTGGCCAGGCCCTGGCGCAGACGGTCATAAAGGAGCGCGCGGTTCGGCAATCCGGTGACGTGGTCAAAATGCGCCAGCATCTGAATACGCTCTTGCACCGCCTTGCGCTCTGAAATGTCCGTATGTGTACCTATCATGCGCACGGGCTTTCCCTGCGCATCGCGTGACACCACCATGCCGCGCGAAAGTATCCATTTCCAGGTGCCATTCTGACAACGCATGCGCCGCTCATTGGAGTAAGTGTCGGTCTTGCCCGTGAAATGAGCTTCACGGTCAGCTCTAACCAGCGGCAAGTCTTCAGGGTGTACGCGGTCTTCCCAAGTCTCCCCAGGATCGATCAGTTCGTCCTCGCCATAGCCATAGATTTCGCGGTAGCGCCCGGAATAGACAACTTCGCCTGTTTGCAGGTTGCGGTCCCAAACGCCGGCGTCCGAACCTTGAAGTGCAAACTTCCACCGCTCCTCGCTCAAGGACAGCGCCTGCTGCGCCTTTTCGCGCTGCTGCGTCTCGCGAGTAATGTGTTTCTGGGCGTTTTGCACAATGACATACAGCGCCATGTAAAGGAAACTCAACAGCGAGATGACAGCAAACACCAGGATCCACTGACGCTTTCCGATGTCCGTCATCACGTCGGTGGCATCACCATAAATCTCGACGACACCAACCACTTTGCGGCTGGCAGGGTCAAAACGCGGCACATAGGTCTCAACCAGGTCACGGTCCTGCACCTCGCCCTCAAAGGTGCTAAAGCGATTGCGATGCACCAGTTCTGACCCGTTCAAGCCGCGCAGAGCGTCGATGACCCCGGTATTGCTGCTTTTGTCCTCGCCGATCTGCTTAGTCTCGGTCGAGTAAATGGTCATGCCTCTTACGTCATAGACCTTGATCTTGAAAACCTTGGTGCCACTGAGCAGCATCAAAACTTTCTGATGAATCGGTGAAATTTGCGGCGCCATCTGCATCTCTGCCGGCGACTTTTCCGCCACCGCACTCTCCAGTGGGCCAAAAGCATCGTCCCACATCTCGTTGGCAAGAATCTGGGCGTGGTTAACATGCTCACTCTCATACGCCCTGACGATGGATTCGATGGACAAGGCACGGAATACGTAACCAAGCAGCACCGCTACCACGACGAACGCCACCAAGCTTGCGCTAGTGAAATAGCTCAATAACCTGAATTCAGTTGGGCTGGTGTCGCTTGTTTGGCTCATGGCAACATGTTTTGCCGGTCATCCTAACTTCAACCAACCGCGCCCAAACCCCGAATAACGCGTGATATTTGCCTCATTTACGCGAAATGAGGCGCCTGTGGACTACGTTCGGTCGGTCATACCAAGGTTTAAAGGCGTCAGCGGCTTCTTGTGGACCAGGTAAGCAATCAGGTTATCCGCTGCAAGGTGGGCCATCGCCAGACGCGTCGGCAACGTTGCGCTGCCGATGTGCGGCGTCAGAACCACATTGGGCAGTTCCAGCAAATCGGGATGGACCCTGGGCTCACCTTCAAATACATCGAGGCCCGCGGCCGCAATCACCCTTTCGCGCAAGGCCTGTGCCAGCGCAGCGTCATCGACGATGCCACCGCGTGCGATATTGACGAGCGTCGCCGTGGGTTTCATCTGTGCCAGTTCGGCAGCACCGATGGCGTGGTGCGAGGATGCTGAGTAAGGCAGCACGAGTACCAGATGGTCGGCCGTTTTGAGCAGTTCCTGCTTGCTGACGTAGCGCGCTTTGCAATCCGCTTCGGCCTTGCCGTCAAGCTGTGTGCGATTGTGATAAATCACCTTCATACCAAAACCATGGGCGCCGCGCCGGGCAATGGCCTGACCGATGCGGCCCATTCCCAGAATGCCCAGGGTTGCGCCATGGATGTCGGAACCAATGAACATGTCATAGCGCCAGCGCGTCCACAAACCGGCGCGCAAGAAGTGCTCGCTCTCGGCCATGCGTCGCGCCGTCGCCATCATAAGAGCGAAACCAAGGTCGGCCGTGGTCTCGGTCAGAACATCAGGCGCGTTCGTGGCAAGCACACCGGCAGCGCTCATGGCGTCGAGATCGAAATTGTTGTAGCCAACCGCCATATTGGCGCAGATTCGGAGCTCTGGGCACCGCGCCAGCAAAGTTGCATCAATGCGCTCACCGCCGGTGGTGAAGACACCCTGCTTACCCGCCAGTTGCTCTATCAGCTCTGGCTGAGTCCACAACGCATCTTCCTGATTCGATGTCACTTCAAAGTGCTGGGCCAGTTTGGCTATCACTTCGGGGAAGATGGCGCGCGCAATCAGGATTTTGGGCAACATGCTCACCTTTGAAGGTGTCATTGCGAGCGAAGCGTGGCAATCCATGCAGTCATGGACTGCCACGCTTCGCTCGCAGTGACGAATGCTAAGACCATTCAATGAAACAAACGGTACTGCAGGACATAGACCAGGGCACCTCCCAGGTAACCTGCCAGTGCGATTCCGCCGATCTTTTTTGCGTACCAGAAGAAGTCAATCTTCTCCAGTCCCATGGCTGCCACGCCGGAGGCTGACCCGATGATCAGAATCGAGCCGCCGGTGCCAGCGCAGTACGCAACAAATTCCCACAGAAAGCTGTCGGTTGGGTACTGCGCCAGCTTGTACATGCCCATTGATGCCGCCACCAGCGGTACGTTGTCCACCACGGCGCTGGCCAGGCCAATGATCAGGACAATGATGTCCAGACGCCCTACAGTCTTGTCAAGCCACTGCGCCAGCGAGCTCAGCACATGGGTGTGCTCCAGTACGGCAACTGCCATCAGAATGCCGATGAAGAAAATGATCGAACTCATGTCGATGCGGGTGAGCGCATGGACGAGCGTCAGGTGTTGCTTCTTGCCATCTTCCTTTTTCAGATGCAGCAGATCCCCGACCATCCACAACATGCCCAGGCCAAACAGGATGCCCATGAAGGGCGGCAGATTGGTGACGGTCTTGAAAACCGGCACGCCAACCAGAATGCCCAAGCCAAGGAAGAGCATCAGGTTGCGCTCGAAGTTTGTCGACTGCAGGTGTTCAGCGCCTGCTTTGCGCGCAGGCGCCACCACGGGCCGGGACCCGAGCACCCGGCTCGTTATCGCCAGCGGCACCAGCAGGTTGACCATGGACGCCAGGAAGACGCTCTTCATGATCGACAGGGTTGTGATCTGGCCCCCAATCCAGAGCATGGTGGTGGTGACATCCCCGATCGGTGTCCAGGCGCCACCCGCATTCGCTGCAATAACAATAATGCCGGCGAAGTAAATCCGGTCTTCGCGCTTGTCGAGCAGTTTCTTCATGAGTGAAACCATGACGATCGTAGTGGTCAGGTTGTCCAGTATCGAGCTGAGGAAAAAGGTCACGAAGCCGACAATCCACATCAAGCTGGAGAGCCTGGTCGTCTTGATGCGTGAGGTGATGGCAAGAAAGCCTTCATGCGCATCAACGACTTCAACGATGGTCATGGCACCCATCAGGAAAAAGACAATCTGCGCCGTCCCCATCAGGGACCGGTTCAGATCCGCATCGACCTGATTGACATCACCGCTGAGCAGGGCGTACACGGTCCACAACCAGCCCGCTCCCATCAAAGCCGACGCCGACTTGCTGATCTTGAGAGGGTGCTCGAGGGCGATGGCCAGATAAGACAGAACAAAAATGATGGAGATAGCAGTCAACATGAGGGCCTACCTTGGCTATGAAGTGGAGATGCAAAGACGAACCGGATTATCGGCCGTGTGAAATATCGAATACCTGGCGCAGATAGGCCAGGTATTTTTCGTCTTCGCACATGTCCTTGGACGGCGAATCCGACAACTTGGCCACCGGTTGACCATTGCAGCGGACCATCTTGATGACGTTTTGCAGTGGCTCGTAGCCGAGGTCATTGGTCAGATTGGTGCCAATACCAAACGCCAGCTGGCAGCGTCCCTTGAATTGCTGGTAAAGCTCGATGGTGCGCGGCACGGTCAGACCATCGCTGAAGATCAGGGTCTTGGTACGTGGATCAACCCGGCGCTGTTGGTAGTGCTCCAGCATGCGCTCGGCCCACTGGAACGGGTCACCACTGTCATGCCGCGCACCATCAAACAGTTTGCAGAAATACAGGTCAAAGTCGCGCAGGAAAGCACTCATGCCGTAGACATCGCTCAGGGCAATGCCGAGGTCACCCCGGTATTCCTTGGCCCAGGATTCAAAGGCGTAGATCTGGCTGTCACGCAGGCGCGGCCCCAGCGCCTGACAGGCTTGCAGATACTCGTGTGCCATGGTGCCCAGCGGCGTCAGGCCAAGCTTCATGGCAAAAAGTACATTGCTGGTGCCAGCCAGCTGGCCGGCCGCACCGGCCACATTGCCCGGGCTGTGCGCGGTACCGAGCCGGCTCGCCAGCACACGCAGGATTTCCTCATGCCAAGCCTGCGAAAAACGCCGGCGCGTTCCGTAATCGGCGATCTTCAACTCACCCAAACCTGCTTCGCGCAGTTGGCCTATTTTGACGTCGAGTCGCCTGCGTCCCTCCATCAGGTCAGGCAGTTTCTGCGTGTTGCGAAAATAGACCTCGTTGACGATGGCCAACACCGGGATTTCGAACAGGATGGTGTGCAGCCACGGGCCACGGATAGAGATGTCAATCTCGCCACTTGGGCGCGCAGAGACGTTGATGTACTTCTCGTTGAGCTTGAACAGGCCCAAAAAATCAATAAAGTCGCTTTTGATGAATCGCAGCGAATGCAGGTACGTCAACTCAGCATCCTGAAAGTGCAGATTGCACAAAGACCGTATTTCGTCGCGTATCTCGCTCGCAAAGGCGGCAAGCCCCCGGCTGGCATGACCCGTGGCCGGGTCAATGCCAGGATTGCGGCACTTGAACTTGTACTCGACCTGAGCGCCAGGGAACTGATGCAGCACGGCTTGCATCATGGTGAACTTGTAGAGGTCGGTATCCAGGAGACTGGTAATGATCATGCTGCAACTTTATCGCGCTGGAGACAACGCCGCCATCGTGTTTACCCGGCCGGTCAACCGTGTCATTCGAGCCACTGGGTAAATTCATCCAGCGGTACGCGGGGCGTGTGGAAGGTGTTCACGACAGCCATCGAATCGGCGTAGCCCATGGCCATGCCACAAACCAGCATTTCCTGTGATCCGGCACGGACGTGCGGGAGGATGATGCTGTTGAACATATTCCAGGCCTGTTGCGGACAGGTGTGCAGTCCACGCGCCCGCGCCGCCACCATGATGCTTTGCAAAAAGGTGCCGTAGTCCAGCAAGGAGCCGCGGCCCATGCCACGATCGACAGTGAACATCAAACCGACCGGTGCATCGAAAAACCTGAAATTGCGTTGCATCTGGGCCTGCATCTTGTCACGGTCTGCCTTGCCGATTCCCAGCAGACCATAGAGTCCCCAGCCGTTCTCGCGCCGTCGCTCGATATACGGGCTGAACCACTGGGCCGGGTAGTAGTCGTATTGCTCCTTGTAGTCAGCGAGCAGCGCCGGGTTGGCCTGAATGGCATCGTGTGCAGCGCAAACCTTGTTCACCAGCGCGTCGCGGCTCGCCCCCTGCAGAACATAAACCTTCCAGGGTTGCGTGTTGGTTCCCGACGGTGCGCGACTGGCCACTTGCAGGATTTCGGCAATGGTCTCGCGCGCCACTGTCTGGGCAGTAAAGGCGCGCACCGCCATGCGTGAAGTAATGGCTGCATCCACCAAGGCGGGATTCAGAACAGTTTGTGTCATAAGAGAGTCTCCAGTACGGTTTTCAGTTTGGCAGGCAAAGCGCTTGGACGACGCGTTTCGCGGTTCACATAGACATGCACAAAGTGGCCACGGGCGGCACTCAGGGCTTCACCCTGGGCAAACAGGCCGACTTCGTAGCGCACGCTGCTTGACCCCAGATGGGCCACGCGAATGCCGGCTTCGACGGTCTGTGGAAATGCCAGCGGTGTGAAGTAGTTGCAGCGGGTTTCAATCACCAGGCCAATGGTTTGCCCATGCTCGATATCAAGTACGCCCTGCTCTATCAGGTAGGCATTGACGGCGGTATCGAACCAGCTGTAATAGACCACGTTGTTGACGTGGCCATAGGCGTCATTGTCCATCCAGCGCGTCGTGATGCTGCGAAATACCCGGTAGGCACTGCGCGGCGCGGCTTGCGGCTTCTCAAGTTTGTTCTCGCTCATGGTGCCCGATTTTGCCAGTGTGTCGGCAAATGTCCGGCAAGCCTGCAACATACTCACCAATATTTCGACTTCGCCAGTGTGTCGAAGCGATGAAAACGCAGTGATTTAGAATTTTCCATCTAATATGTTGCATTGCAGCAAAAAACACTTGTGGGTCTCAATGATGTCCCTATAATTCAGATCATGCTGCACTGCAACATACTTTCGGCCAAGGCCAGGTTTCGGCGCAGATACCCTTCTTGATCCCCCTCTTACTGGAGAAATTTATATGCTGACCGTCGAACAAGTACTGGCTTCCCAAAAAGCAAATGTCGAAACCCTCATGGGCCTGACCACCAAAGCTTTTGAAGGCGTGGAAAAGATTGTTGAACTCAACCTGACCGCTTCCAAAGCCGCTTTGGCTGAAACGTCGGATCATGCCAAAGCCCTGCTGAGCGTGAAGGACGCACAGGAACTGCTGGCGCTGCAATCGAGCCTGTTCCAGCCCCTGGCAGAAAAGACGGCCGCCTACAGCCGCCATCTGTACGACATCGCCTCTGGCGCTGGCGCAGAGTTCAGCAAGTCTTTTGAAGGTCAGGCAGCGGACGCGCAGAAGAAGTTCATGGGCCTGGTTGACAACGCTGCCAAGAACGCACCGGCGGGCTCTGAAACCGCTGTTGCTGCCATGAAGAGCGCTGTTGCCGCCGCCACTAACGCACTGGAGTCTGTGCAAAAAGCGGTCAAGCAAGCCTCCGATGTTGCTCAATCCAATTTCAACGCAGTTGCAGCTTCTGCTGCTGACGTCGCCAAGCCGACTTCGAAAAAGCGCTGATTTGCAACGCTTGTTTGAAGAATCTTTGAGGCAGGTCACCCTTTTGAGGGTTGACTCTAGAAAGCAAGGGGAAACCCTGAGATACTTCGTACAAGTAAGGTTTTCGAGAACACATTAGTTCTCACAGGTTGTCTCCTCGGGTCCTTTCGAAACCAACAGGTTCAGGGATCCCTTAATAGGGCTGGTCGCAAGACTGGCCCTTTTTTTTCCTTTGCAAACTGTCGAGTCATGGCGGTGCGCGCGATAAAATGAAACTGACCATGACCGACTCTAACGTCCCAACCACCAATTCAGAGAAGCTTGTCCTGGCGCTGAAGGATGAACTCGTCACTATTGGCATTCCACCCCGCCCAACCATCCTGCAGAGCATTGAGCGGGAGATGCGCAAGGACCAGCCAGACTTTTCGACACTCGAGACCGTCATCAGTCTTGATGTAGGGGTTGCAGCAAGTTTGCTGAAAATTGCAAATTCCCCGTTTTTTGGCATTTCGTCGGCTCACGTCAACACCGTCAAGGATGCGCTGCAAATTCTGGGGCTCAAAGTTGTCGGTACTGCCATTGCCGGTCTGGCACTGAGAAAGGCGTTTACCAACGTTCCCAATCTGGAGCGATTCTGGGATGCCTCTGCCTGTGTCGCACAAATATCAGCCTGGCTGACTCTGCAGGTTCGCTGCTCAGACCGGACTGTCAGACCGGAGGAGGCCTACACGCTTGGCTTGTTCAGGGACGCCGGCATCCCGGTGCTGCTGTCAAATTTCTCCAATTACACAGACATCTTGAAGGTTGCAAACTCCGAAGCGGTCCAGGACTTTACTGCCGTCGAGGACCTTGAGTTGGGTGTGAATCACGCGCTCATTGGCGCCAAGTTGGCGGAAGAGTGGGAGATGTCGTCAGAGTACAGGTATGCAATTGAGTGCCACCATGACCGCTCCATGATTGAGGGGCTCGGCCCTGCACCTATTCCCAACGTGTCCAGATACTTTATTGCCATATCCCAGTTGGCTGAGCTTTTCCATCAGCGTGCGACGCAGCAGAGCCATACGCTTGAATGGGATAAGTTGGGAGCGGCCTGCCTGGACGTACTTCACATCTCGCAAGAGCGACAATCGGAACTGTTTGAGCAGATGCTCGCTGACAAAGTGCCCCTGCGTCCGCAGTTTTGATGGTCATCTACGTTGCAGTTCCCTCCTCCCCCAACAGAGTGCCGGGCGGTTGAAATTCCGTCACAATCCGGCCCATGAGATTTCTACACACCATGCTGCGCGTGGGCGACCTGCAACGCTCCATTGATTTCTACACTCAGGTGATGGGCATGCAATTGCTGCGCAAGACTGACAACCCGGAATACAAATACACCCTGGCGTTTGTCGGATTTGGCAAGAATCCGGACCACGCAGAGATTGAATTGACCTACAACTGGGGCGTTGATTCGTATGAGATTGGCACTGCTTTTGGGCACCTGGCTCTGGGCGTGCCTGATGTGCATGGCGCTTGCCAAAAGATCAAGGATGCCGGTGGCAAAGTCACACGTGAAGCCGGCCCGGTCAAAGGTGGCACGACCATCATCGCCTTTGTCACCGATCCCGACGGTTACAAAATCGAATTGATTCAGCGACCGCTTTAGCTCGACCCAATTTCAGCCGCGCAAGCGCCGGCTGTCCCGCGCCAATTGCGTAATGCGTGACCAGTCGCCCTGCGCCAGCGCATCTGGCGGAACCAGCCAGGAGCCGCCAACGCAGACCACGTTGGGCAACGCAAAAAAATCTGCCGCATTGTTCAAACTGACGCCACCGGTGGGGCAAAACCGGACGTCGAAGAACGGGCCGCTCCAGGCTTTGAGCATGGCCACGCCACCGGCCTGCAATGCCGGAAAAAACTTCAATTCAGTGAAGCCCTCTTCCCGCGCCAGCATGATTTCACTGCCTGTTGCTACGCCAGGCAACAGCGCCAGCCCGGCATCACAGCAAGCCTGGCCGAGGACGGTGGTGTAACCCGGACTGACGGCAAAGCGGGCACCCGCCATGGCCGCCGCCTGGGCATCGGCGCGGCTGCGAACAGTGCCGGCGCCAACCACAGCCTCGGGCACCTCACGGGCAATCGCTTCAATGCAGGCCAGCGCCTGTGTCGTGCGCAGGGTGACTTCAAGCATCCGGATGCCGCCAGCCAACAAGGCGCGCGCCATCGGTACTGCGTCGGCCACGCTGTGCAACACGATAACGGGAATCACCGGTGCGTCCTGCATCACTTGCAGCGCCGAAATTTTCACCTCGTCAGTCATTGCCTACTCCCTTCGATAAAGCAGTCTTCACAGCCAGGAACACGCACCTGCCTCTGCCGTCAGTGCGGCGCGCCGCATCCCGGCAAACAGTTCGCGACCCATGCCAAGCGCATTGTCTGTCGAACGGGCCTCGGGCATGGAGTCGGGTACACGGGCGTCCCATTCGGCGCTGTCCAGCAGAACTTGCAAAGTACCAGCGGCGGCGTCCAGACGAATCACATCACCATTGCGCACCTTGGACAGCGGACCACCAGCGGCGGCTTCCGGCGAGACATGAATGGCTGCCGGCACCTTACCCGAGGCGCCACTCATGCGGCCATCTGTCACCAAAGCCACCCTGAATCCCCTGCCTTGCAGTACTGCCAGTGGCGGTGTCAATTTGTGCAATTCCGGCATGCCGTTGGCCTGTGGACCCTGCCAGCGCACAACACACACGATGTCCCGATTGAGTTCATTGGCGTCAAAGGCACGGTGCAGCGCCTCCTGCGAGTCAAACACGCGGCACGGCGCCTCGATCAGATGCCGCTCCAGCGGCACCGCTGAGACCTTGATCACGCTGCGCCCCAAATTCCCGCGTAACAGTTGGAGGCCGCCGGTAGCGCTAAACGGATCACTGGCGGGCCGCAGCACACTGTCGTCCCCGCTGCGGCCAACGCTTGCCCAGCGCAGGCCACCAGTTCCATTGCTCTCAGGTGTGCCGGTGTATTCGCGCAGACCACCAGCGCGCACCGTCAATACGTCGCCATGCAGCAGGCCCGCGTCCAGCAATTCCGCGATGACAAAGCCGGGACCCCCGGCCGCCTGAAACTGGTTGACGTCAGCGCTGCCATTGGGATAAACGCGCGCCAGCAAAGGCACCACCTCGGACAGGGCCGCGAAGTCATCCCAGTCAATCACGATGCCGGCGGCACGCGCTACGGCGACCCAGTGAATCAGATGATTGGTGGAGCCGCCTGTGGCCAGCAGAGTCACCATCGCGTTGACGATGCAGCGCTCATCGACCAGCCGGCCAATGGGAGCAAAACGCTTTGCGTTGGTGACGTCCAGCACCGTGCGCACGGCTTCGCGTGTCAATTCCTCGCGCAGTGCCGCACCCGGGTTGACAAATGCGGTGCCCGGTACATGCAGGCCCATTGCTTCAAGAAGCATCTGGTTGCTGTTGGCTGTGCCATAAAAAGTACAGGTGCCCTGGCCGTGGTAGGCGTTGGACTCGGCCGCCAGCAATTCAGCTCGCCCTACCAGCCCCTGCGCTGCCTGCTCGCGCACCTTTGCCTTGTCGTTGTTTGACATGCCGGAGGTCATCGGGCCGGCAGGCACAAAGACGGCAGGCAAATGACCGAACTGCAAAGCCCCGATCAAGAGCCCCGGCACAATCTTGTCGCATACACCCAGCAGCAGCGCAGCGTCAAAGACGTCATGGCTGAGCGCAATCGCCGTAGCCATGGCAATCACATCGCGCGAAAACAGGCTGAGCTCCATGCCAGGTGTCCCCTGCGTCACGCCATCGCACATGGCGGGCACTCCGCCAGCCACCTGCGCGGTCGCACCGAGTCTGCGCGCCTCAGCTTTGATGATGTCGGGGTAATGTTGAAACGGGGCGTGCGCAGACAGCATATCGTTGTAAGCCGTCACGATGGCGATGTTGGGCGCGCGCTGGGAGACCACGCGCAATTTGTCGTTTGCCTGCAGCGCAGCGAAGGCGTGTGCCACATTGGCACAACCGAGTCGTTCGGCCCCGGGCCGTCGATCTGCGGCACGCGCAAGGCGCTCAAGGTAGGGCAGGCGCGTCTGCTCGCTGCGCTGGCGGATGCGCCCGGTAACTGTCGCAACGACGGAGTGGAGTTTCATGATTGTCTAAAAAGATGGTAACAAAATTACAAGGCCGATGGTACCGCGAATTTCAGATCTACCTATACTGACAGCATGACATCTCTTGCCGATCTACGCAAAAGTTACGAACGTGCCGAACTCAGCGAAAACGCGTCGCATGCCGATCCGCTGCGTCAGTTTGAACAATGGCTGCAGGAGGCGATCTCGTCGCAGGTACCCGAACCCAATGCCATGACGCTGGCGACAGTCGCCAGCAACTTGCGTCCTTCAACGCGCGTGGTTCTGATCAAGGACTATGACGAACGCGGCATCACCTGGTTCACCAACTATGACAGTCGCAAGGGGCTGGAACTCGCCGGCAATCCCTACGCCGCCTTGCAGTTTCACTGGGTCGAGCTTGAGCGCGTGGTGCGGATCGAAGGTCTGGTGGAAAAAATCAGCACCACCGAGAGCGACAAATACTTCGACAGCCGGCCGCTGGACTCGCGTATCGGTGCCTGGGCCTCACCACAAAGTCAGGTCATCAGCGGGCGCAGCGTGCTGGTGGCAAACGCGGCAAAGTATGGCGCCAAATTTTTGCTGCAGCCGCCACGTCCGCCGCACTGGGGTGGCTACCGCCTTGAGCCGGACAACTGGCAATTCTGGCAAGGCCGCAAGAGCCGACTGCATGACCGCCTGCGTTACAGGCTGACGGCAGAAAAGACCTGGTTACGCGAACGCCTGGCGCCCTGAACAGCATGGATTGCCACGCTGCGCTCGCAATGACTCGCCCGTCATCGCGAGGCCGCAGGCCGTGGCGATCCATTTATCCGTATTTAAGCCGCACCCAGCAAGGCCATCACGAGCGAGACCGTCACCAGCGCCAGCAAGGTTGAAACCGCCACGCTGGCTGTCACCAGTTCCTGTGCCACCTGGTAGCGCTGCGAGAACAGGAAAACGTTGGCTCCGATGGGCATGGAAGCAGCCACAATCATCACTGACAATGGCAAGCCGCTCAAACCGAGCGACCAACTCAGCAGTGCAACCAGCGCAGGGAACGCCAGATTCTTGATCAGCGCCAGGCCGAACGCGCCTCGGAGATGCTCGCCGACACGCACCTGCGTCAGCGTGACGCCGACCAGCATCAGCGCAATCGGACCAAACGCGTTGCTGAGTAGCAGCAAGGGCTTGTCCAGCACCACCGGAATCGTGAACCCGGTTTGCGCGAACACCAGCCCCAGGATGATAGGCAGCGGTACCGGATGAATGATGCCGTTGCGCATCGCTGCCAGTACAGTCAACGCCATGTGGCGCGGCACGCCCGTGTCGCCTGCGGCCTGCTCGCGCGCCACAGCCAGTTCCAGAACCACCGTGGCAAGCGTCAGTAGCACCAGGGCATGCACCGATATCAGTGTGAACAGCATGACCAGGCCGGCTTCACCATACGCAAGCGAAACCAGCGGCACACCGATCATCACCGTGTTGCTGAAAGTTGCTGCCAGCGCCAGCACGGCTGCGCGCCGCGTTGCGCCCTGCCAGACCAGCATCGCCGCAAACAGCACGGCCGCCGCCACAAAATACATGGCAACCGGCTTGAAGTTCAGATGCTCGACATGAACCGTGCTCATGGTGCGAAACAACAATGCCGGCGTCAGCACCATGAAGACCAGATTCGAAAGGTCTTTGCTGGCCTCGGAGCGAATCCAGCCGGCGCGACCGCTGATGTAGCCAATCGCAATCAGGAGCACTACCGGAAACAGGGAGGAGAAAACGGGATCGGTCACTTCAGCCTTGGAGAAATTTCAGCGCACCAAGCGTGCAAAAGTTCGCCGGAATTTGGCAACTTTCGGTGCAGCAACCGCCAGGCAATAGCCTTGCTCCGGGTTCTTCGCAAAGTAGTCCTGATGGTAATCCTCGGCAGCCCAGTAATTCTCCAGCGGCAAGACTTCGGTAACGATGGGGCTGCGATAGACCGCACTGCTGTTCATCTCTTCAATGACCTCCCTGGCCACGTGTTCGTGCGAAGGCGTGGAAAAATAAATGCCACTGCGGTACTGCGTACCGATGTCATGCCCCTGCCGATTGAGCGTCGTCGGATCATGGATCACGAAGAAGATCTCCAGAATTTCGCGTGCGCTGATTTGAGTCGAGTCAAATAGCAGTTTGACGACCTCGTTGTGACCGGTCGCGCCACTGCAGACCTGGTTGTAGCTTGGTTGCAGCACCTCGCCGTTGCAATAGCCACTCTCAACATCCACCACTCCCTTGACGCAGACATAGACGGCCTCAAGACACCAGAAGCAACCGCCACCGAGCGTGAGGGTCTGCAGGGAATTGGACATGGGGAGTCTCCTTGATGTATGAATTGGCACAGATCGCCGT
This sequence comes from uncultured beta proteobacterium, assembly GCA_903927295.1. Classification (GTDB taxonomy): domain Bacteria; phylum Pseudomonadota; class Gammaproteobacteria; order Burkholderiales; family Burkholderiaceae_C; genus Rhodoferax. The sequence goes on from CAIYMN010000224.1 coordinate 17,114, forward strand.
TGACAGTTTATCGCCTGGAAGTTACATTACTAACCAGTCAGTCATTAAAATATGTCTTTCAGCAAACCCCACCGCAGCGACAAAGCGCTGGTGCCAGCCAGGCACGAGCGGCGCAAGGATGCGCGCCCGGGCGAACTGGCCGCCGCCGCGCTGGACCTGTTTGTGGAAAAGGGCTTTGCGGCTACCCGCGCGGAGGAAGTGGCGCGCCGCGCCGGTGTTTCAAAAGGAACCTTGTTTCTCTATTTCAACAGCAAGGAAGAGTTGTTCAAAGCAGTGGTTCGGGAAAATATTTCCGGAGGGTTTTCCCAATGGAACGCAGAATTTGAAGCGTTCGACGGCAGCACGCCGGACATGCTGCGCCACTGCATGACGCTGTGGTGGCAGCGCCAGGGCAACACCAAGGTCTCAGGGATTACCAAGCTGATGCTCGGCGAAGGCAAGAATTTTCCGGAGTTGGCTTTGTTTTATCAGCAGGAAGTGATCCAGCCTGCTCACCTGCTGATCCGTCGCATCCTGCAACGCGGTGTTGACCGCGGCGAATTTGCACCACTCAACATGAAATACGCGGTCTTCGCCGTGCTTGCACCCATGATCTTCCTGCAACTTCTGATGCATTCCGACACGGCCTGCTATGACCCGGCAGAAGCAAGCGAACTGGTTCCAGAAGAATACCTCGCAAGCCAGTTGCAAATCATTCTGGCTGGCTTGTGTCTGCGCCCCGCTTCCCCCCTGACCAAAAAAGGAACTCCCTGTTTATGAAACGCTGGATGAAATGGGCGCTGCTCGCGGTGCTCGCCGGTTTACTGGCAAGCGGCGTTTGGCGCGCCTTGTCGAGTCGCCAGGCACAACAGGCAACGGTTGCCAGACTGGCGAGTGATCAAACGCAGACCATTGTCGAACTCGGCGCGCTTGACGTGGTTGAGGTGAAGAGCCGCGATATGGCCTTGGGTCTGGCCATTGCCGGACCACTCAAGGCGGTCAATTCAGCCGTCGTGAAAGCCCGCGTCGCTGGTGAGCTTCGGGACCTGACGGTGCGTGAGGGCGACTCGGTAAAGGCGGGCCAGATCGTTGCGCGTGTGGATCCCGGCGAATACGACGCGCGCGTGCGCCAGGCACAACAGCTGGCCGAGTCGGCCAAGGCGCAGGTCGACATTGCGCGGCGCAGCTTCGACAACAACCGCTCACTGGTCGATCAGGGCTTCATCTCCAGGACGGCACTCGATACTTCGCTGGCCAGTCTGGCAGCCGCCGAGGCCAGCTTCAGAGCCGCGCAGGCCGGCATGGACGTCGCAGCGAAGGCGCTGGACGACACAGTTTTGCGCGCACCGCTGGCGGGTCTGGTTTCTCAGCGTCTGGCTCAACCTGGCGAGCGGGTCTCGCCAGAGGCACGGATTGTCGAGATCGTCGATCTGAGCCGTCTTGAACTCGAAGCCAGCCTGAGCGCTACCGAGTCCATGGACCTGCGCCTGGGACAAAGTGCCGTGCTGCAAATTGAGGGTTCTGCCAAACCGGTGAACGCCCACGTAGTGCGGATCAACCCGAGCGCCGTTGCCGGCAGCCGCGCCGTCGTCGCCTACCTCGCAGTGGACGCGGCCCCTGGCCTGCGCCAGGGTTTGTTCGCACAGGGCACGCTGAGCACCGGCCGACTGCAGACCCTGGCGGTGCCCCTGAGCGCCGTGCGCACTGACAAGCCGCAACCCTATGTGCAGTTGGTCGAGCAGCAACAGGTAAGGCACCAGACAGTTGAAATTGGTGCCCGCGGCGAGATCGATGGCCAGGTCGTGATCGCCATCAAGGGCGTGAATCAGAACGCCCGCGTGGTGGCAGGCAGCGTCGGCGCTCTGCGCGATGGCACTGCCGTCAGGTTCGCGCCCGCGGCGAGCGGCAAGTAAGCCATGTGGTTCACCCGCATCAGCCTGAAGAATCCGGTTTTTGCCACCATGATCATGCTGGCCATCGTGGTGTTGGGCCTGTTTTCCTACCAACGCCTGCAGGTCGACCAGTTTCCCAATGTTGACTTTCCTGTCGTCGTTGTAACAACCGAATATCCTGGCGCTTCACCCGAAATTGTGGAAAGCGAAATCACCAAGAAGATCGAAGAAGGCGTCAATTCCATCGCCGGCATCAATGCCTTGACCTCGCGCAGCTACGAAGGCATGTCGGTCGTGATCATTGAATTCCAGTTGCATATCAACGGTCGCAAGGCGGCTGACGATGTGCGCGAGAAAGTGGCCATCGTGCGCCCGACCTTGCGCACCGAGGTGAAGGAGCCGCGTGTGCTGCGCTTTGACCCGGCCAGCAAGGCGGTCTGGTCACTCGCGGTACTGGCAGCCCCCACGCTTGCCATTTCATGTGCTTCGCTGCCCCACGAGGGGGCGCGTGCTTGCTTGGAGCGGTCCGGCGCGGCGCACAACAGCCCAGCGGGCGGCAAATCCATGTCCGAGGTTGAACTGACCAACTGGGCTGATCAGACACTCAGAAAGCGCCTGGAAAATGTTCGCGGTGTCGGATCGGTGACTGTGGTCGGCGGTACCAAGCGCGAAATCAACATCTACCTCAAGCCACAGGCGATGGAGGCTTTTGGCATCACGCCGGATCAGGTCGTGGCAGCGGTCAATTATGAAAATCAGGACCTGCCTATGGGCGCGATCCGCTCGCTGGAACAGGAGCGTGTGGTCAAAATCGAAGCACGCATGAAGCGCCCGGAAGATTTCGCCAGAATCATCGTCGCGCGCAAGGCCGGCGCACCTGTGCGTATCGGCCAGATTGCCAGCGTCGTCGATGGCGCCCAGGAGACTGAAAGTCTGGCGCTCTACAACGGTCAGCGTACGCTGCTCCTGAGCGTGCAAAAGGCGCAGGACGAAAATACGATAGGAGTGATCGACGGACTGCAAAAGACCGTCGCGGCCATGAAGGCAGAACTACCGCCGGGCGTGCGCCTGGAGCCGGTTTATGACGGCTCACGACAGATCAGGGTCGCCGTGGAGAATGTGCGCGAGACCTTGTTCGAAGGCGCCTTGCTTACCATTCTCATCGTGTTCCTTTTTCTCAATTCGTGGCGCTCCACCGTCATTACCGGCCTCACGCTGCCGATTGCGTTGATCGGAACCTTCCTGTTCATGAACCTGTTCGGTTTTACCATCAACATGATCACGCTGATGGCGCTGAGCCTGTGCGTCGGACTGCTGATCGATGACGCCATCGTGGTGCGTGAAAATATCGTACGCCATGTGCAGATGGGCAAGCAGCCGTACCAGGCCTCACTCGACGGAACGCAGGAAATCGGTCTGGCTGTGCTGGCCACCACCTTGTCGATCGTAGCCGTCTTTATGCCCATCGGTTTCATGGGCGGCATCATCGGAAAATTTTTCCACGAGTTCGGTCTGACGATCGTAGCCGCGGTGCTGATTTCGATGTTTGTCAGCTTCACGCTCGACCCCATGCTTTCTTCCATCTGGCATGACCCGAGCATTGAAGCGCACGGCCGCCACGGCCCACCGGCCAACCTCTACGACAAGACGATTGGCCGCGTCACAGGCTGGTTCGATCATGCAACCGATGTGTTGATCGACCTCTACCAGAGCATCCTGCGCTGGTCCCTCGTACACAAGCTCAAAACCCTGTTCGCGGCCCTGCTGATCTTTGTCACAAGCATCTTCATGGTCCCGCTCCTGGGCACCGAATTTGTTCCGTCTGCCGATTTCTCTGAAACCTGGCTCAACTTCTATACGCCGATGGGTTCTTCCATCGATGTAACCGAAGGCAAAGTCAAACAGGTCGAGGCGATTTTGCGCAGCTACCCCGAAGTCCACTACTCGCTGGCGACCATCAATACCGGCAGCGCTGCCGGCAAGAGCTACGCCAATTTCTACATCCGGCTGGTCGACCGCAAGGAACGCCAACGCAGTGTCGATGAACTTTCTTCCGAGTTGCGCGAGCGGCTCAAGCAGGTCAGCGGCATTACGGTCACGCACGTTGGCTTGATGGATCCGGTGGGTGGGCAAAAGCAGATCGAGTTTTCCCTGCAGGGTCAGGATCTGGCCGAGCTTGAGCGCCTCACGAAACTGGTGACGAACAAGATCCGCACGATCCCTGGGCTGGTTGACCTCGACTCCAGCGTCAAACCGGACAAGCCGACGTTGACCGTAGCGGTGCGGCGCGATGCGGCCTCCGATCTGGGCCTGGGCATCGGGCAGATTGCCAGTGCCTTGCGCACGCTGATTGCCGGCCAGACGGTGGGCAACTGGCGCGCACCGGATGACCAGACATACGACGTGAATGTGCGCTTGGCACCCGATGCCCGAAACAGCCCCGATGATCTGCAACACCTGCCGTTCACGTTAGGTGCCAACGCCGACGGCAGCGCGCGCATCGTGCGCCTGAACCAGATTGCCACGGTAGTCGAATCCACCGGAGCGAATCAGATCAACCGGCGCGACATGACACGCGAGGTCGCTATCAACACCAACGTCTATCAACGCTCGGTCGGCGAAGTATCCGATGACATCAAGGCCGCGCTGGCCGGCATCACCTTTCCCCCGGGTTACCGCTACCAGATGGGCGGCTCGACGAAGAACATGGCCGAGTCCTTTGACTATGCGATCTCGGCCCTGATGCTGGCCATCGTCTTCATTTACATGATTCTGGCCAGCCAGTTCAAGAGCTTCTTCCAGCCACTGGCACTGATGACGGCACTGCCATTGACCCTGATCGGGGTCGTGCTGGCGCTTCTGATGTTCGGCTCGACACTGTCCATGTTCTCCATCATCGGCATCGTGATGCTGATGGGTCTGGTGACCAAGAACGCCATCCTGCTGGTGGATTTTGCGATTCGCGCACGCGAGGACGGCATGGAGCGCAGCGCCGCCCTGCTGATGGCTGCCAAAGTGCGGCTGCGTCCGATCCTGATGACGACACTGGCCATGATTTTTGGCATGCTACCGCTGGCGTTTGCGCTGAGCGAAGGCTCTGAACAGCGTGCTCCCATGGGCCAGGCGGTCATTGGCGGTGTCATCACCTCGTCGCTGCTGACTTTGGTTGTGGTGCCCGTGGTCTACTGCTATCTGGATGACCTGGCGCAATGG
>CAIYMN010000225.1 GCA_903927295.1 uncultured beta proteobacterium
ATCGATATTCTGGTGGTTGGTGTCAGCATGCGCCGTGGCGTCAAGAGCCTGCCAATCCTCGGCACGCAGGCCACGGCTGCGCTGGACGAGTCCCAGGCCACGCAACCCACGACAAGCCAGAGCAGTCCGGGCATCAGTGCCGCTGGGGCGCTGGCCCATCTGACATCGCACAGTCTCTAGCCGCTGGCGCAGAGCGGCACCCTGGCCTGTCAGACCCTAATCATTGACTTCGAGAATCGTGGCCGAGCGCGCTGGCACTGTCAGTGTTTTTGCCAGCGATATCCGTTGCCCGGAAAAAACATCTGTGCCTGAGGACTGCGGTGTCAGGATCTCGTTAAATCGGCTCAGATCCAGTGTTGCCGGTTGTCGGTTCTTGTTCAAAACCACCATCACGCGCGCGCTCTTGTCGTGGCGGAAATAGACGTAAGTTCCCTGTTCCGGCACAAAATGCATCAGCTTGCCGGTGTGGATAACGCCGGCACCCTTGCGCCAGTTCAACAGTCGCCGCAGGAATTGCTGTGCCTCTTTCTCTGCCTTGCCGAGTCCCTGTCCGGAAAACGCATTCACAGCATCGCCTGGCCAGCCACCAGGAAAATCGGCGCGCACGCGACCGTCGTCGCGCCGCTTCGGACTGGTCATCAATATTTCGGTGCCATAAGTGAATTGCGGAATGCCGCGCATCGTCGCCAGGCAGACCATCGCCATCCGATAAAGACCGTCATCCTGCGCCAGTTCCGAGAAGATCCGATTGGTGTCGTGATTGCCTTCAAAGATCACCAGGTTTTCCGGTGCCGGATACTGAAAATCGTTGGCCAGCGACTCGTAAAGAACATTCAAGCCGGTTCGATCGCCGTCCTCGCCCATCAAGCCTTCCTGCAATGCGTAATAGAGCGGGAAGTCCATCATGCTGGGCGTGTAGGAAACGTAGTGATCAGAATTGACTTTGCCCTTTTGCCAGTAAGAAACAATGGCCGGATTGGCGGTCCACTCCTCCCCCACCATGTTGAAATTCGGGTACTCGTCGATGATGCGCTTCGACCATGTGCTCAGAAAAAGCGGGTCAGAGTAAGGGTAGGTGTCAACACGAAACCCCGACAAGCCAGCATATTCAATCCACCATATATTGTTTTGGATCAGGTAGTTCGCCAGCAATGGATTGCGTTGGTTCAAGTCCGGCATGGATTCAACGAACCAGCCATCGGAAAACCTCTTGCGATCAGCAAGCGAAGCATGAGGATCCTGAATGGTGGTTCTTTTGTGATTGGTGACGACAAATTTATCCTGGTAATTCAACCAGTCGGTGGCCGGTAAATCCTTCATCCACCAATGCCCGGAACCTATGTGATTGAGTACCACATCCTGGATGAAACCCAGGCCTTTGCGTTTTGCCTTGTCCACCAGATCACGGTATTCCTCATTGCTGCCAAAGCGGGCATCTACCTGGTACAAATTGGTCGACGCATAGCCGTGATATGAAGCCTCGGGTTGATTGTTTTCTGTCAGTGGTGTCGACCAGATTTGCGTAAAACCCATTTCCGCAACGTAATCAAGATGCTCGCTGATGCCCTGCAAATCGCCGCCGTGCCGACCAGCCGGATCAGCGCGGTTCGCTTTTTCCTGCAGTGTCGTGACGCTGTCGTTGTTCTGATTGCGATTGGCAAAGCGATCCGGCACGACCAGATAAATCGCATCGACTGGGCCAAAACCTCTCCTTTGCGCCGAATCCCTGGCACGCGCTTCCAGACGATAGGGATGACTGAGTACCGTCTGGCCTTGCTGCGTGAAGCGAAGCAATACCTCACCGGGGAGCGCGTCCGCGCTGATCTCAAGGTCAATGAAGAGATAGTTCTTGCTGGCGACGCGGGTCACGCCCCTGATGGCAAGGCCGGGATAACTCAGGCTTGGTGTCAGCTCGGCAATCTGCTCACCATGCACCATCAGTTGCAACTGTCCCTGCTTCATCCCGACCCACCAGGACGGTGGCTCCAGATGCCTGATGCTGTACGAAGCGGCTTGTGCCTTGAAGGCAAGCGCAAAGAACAGAAACATGGCCAGATAAAGGCACTTCCTGCTAGCTGGCTTGGCGAAAAATTGA
>CAIYMN010000226.1 GCA_903927295.1 uncultured beta proteobacterium
CGCCTACAGCTACGCAGGCCGGGTGCAGTTGCTCGCAGCACGCATGTACGCCGGCCAGACCACCAACTTCAGAACCCAGGGCGGCGGCTTTGCGCCGGTGATTGTGCTGCCGGCTCCGGCAAGCGCTTATTGATCTTTTCAAAGTTCAAGACACCAACTTTCGTCATCGCGAGGCCCTGAGCAGAACGTCACTGCGAGCGTAGCGCGGCAGTCCATGCAGTTGGACTTCCTGGATTGCCACGTCGCTTCGCTCCTCGCAATGACGAGCTGGGACCGATTCAGTCTTGCACGAGCCCATAACGACGGCCCTGCCAGCTACCGCGGCGCGCGAGTTCGGCCGAGATGCGTGGCGCGAGCTCTGACAGACGCACGTTCCATACAGGGGCCAGCTTCATCGAGGGTGGCACTTCGCTGCCCACGCGCTGCAGCAGGATGTGCGGCGCCAGACGCTCGATGAAATCACAAAGCAGGGCAATGCACTCCTGCTCGTCGAACAAGGGCACGCTCGCCGGGTCGCATTGCCACTGGCGCGCCAGCGCCGTGCCACGCACCAGCTGCAACTGATGCAGTTTGAGCGCGCGGATCGGCAGCGCTGAAAGCTTGCGCGCGCCGTCGAGCATGCTCTCGCGCGACTCGCCCGGCAAACCAAGCAGCATGTGCGCCGTCACCTCCAGCCCCTGCGCGGCGGCTCGCGTTATGGCGTCAGCGCTGGCAGCAAAGTCGTGCCCTCGATTGACGCTGGAGAGCACCGCGTCGTTGCATGACTCGACGCCAATCTCCAGCTCAATGATGTGCTCCCTGGCCAGCTCCGCCAGGTACTCCAGTACCGGCTGACCCAGGCAATCGGGCCGGGTACCTATGGCCAGACCACGGATTTGGGGGTGCGCCAGCGCCTCCTGGTAGAGCGAGCGCAGTCGCTGCAACTCGCCATAGGTGTTGCTGTAGCTCTGAAAATAGGCGATGAAGCGATCAGTGCCAGGGTAGCGGCGCAGCAAAAACTCGAGCCCGGCGTCGATCTGCTGCGTGACACTCTGGCGCCGCTCCAGATACAGTGGCGTGAAACCGTCGTTGTTGCAAAAAGTACAGCCACCTGTCGCGACCAGACCGTCACGGTTCGGGCAGGTGAACCCGGCCTCAACCGACACCTTTTGCACACGCGCGCCGTAGCGCACTTTCACATCTTCATTCCAGGCGTTGTAGCGGCGCAAGCCAAAAGGCGAAACAGCGGCTGCGGTCATCGGGCCGGCGTTGCCATGCGGCGGTCCCAGAGCGACTGCGCCAACTGTTGCAAACGCTCGAAGTCAATCGGCTTTCCCATCTGTTCAACGCGTGCCGGCAAACTGCCGTGTGCGTCGATCTCCAGAGACGGCATGCCACTGACCACCACAATGGCCAGCTGACTGTAGCGCTCCATGTCGCACAAAGCCCGCACCACCTGAAAACCGGTGACACCCGGCAAGCGCAAATCACAAATCAGCAAATCCGGCGCCACATTGCCCACCATCACGAGCGCCTCGTAGCCGTTGGCTGCGGTGTACAGCACGACCGGAAACTTCCACCTGGCGATCTGCAATCGGTACAGCTTGAGCAGGGTCTCGTTGTCTTCCACCACCAGCACCTGCAGGCTCTTCGGCGCAACCGGCGCAGGCTCCACGGGTCCGCGCGAGGCCAGCAGCCTGGTTACCGAACTGCGCAGGATGCGTCGGTGTCCGCCGCTCGTCTTCCAGCCTTTGAGATAGCCCTTCTCAAGCCACTGCTGCGCCGTGCGCAGCGAGATGCCCAGTATCCTGGCGGCGTCGCGTGTGGTGTAGTAGTTTTCGACCATGGAAGAACGAGGAAGTTGCGAAACCTGACGATACCTCAAATATGAAACCTGCTTTCATATTTTCTCCGGGCTTGACCAACGGGCAATTCTGGCGCACCCTTGACCACTTTTGTCCACATTTACCTCTGCTGTCTTGAGATACCTGCGCGCCTTTCTGCTCCTGCTCACTTTTTGCCTGCCGTTCACAGCGATCGGACAGCCAATCAGCGTGCGGGATCTGGCCGTTCTGGTGGATCCGGATGGCTCGCAAACCCTTGCCAGCGCCAGTGCGCCGGAGAATCAGCAGCGCTATGGCAACCTGGACGGGATGCTCAGCGCCGGCTACACACGCAGTGTCCACTGGCTTCGCTTCACCGTGCAGACGCCCGCTGCGGGCGCCTGGTGGCTCGAGATTGAACCACCCTTTCTGGACGATTTGCGCCTATACGTACCTGACGGCAGCGGCGGATTTACCGAGCGCCGCAGCGGCGACCGCCTGCCCTTCGCCAGCCGTGAAGAAAACTACCATGGCTTTGTATTCAAGCTTGCTGTGCCCGACAGCGCGCCGCGCACGTTTTACCTGCGCCTGCAGACCACCAGTTCGTCTGTGCTGACCTTGCACCTGTGGCGCCCCGAGCAATTTCACGCGGAAAAAGATATCGAATACGCCAGTCTGGGCGTGCTGTTCGGGTTCTACGTCCTGGTGCTGCTGCTCAACCTGATCCTCTGGCTGGGTCTGCGCGAATCGCTCTACGGCTGGTTCAGCCTGTTTGTTGCGTCCAACCTGATGCTGTACTTCAGCACCAACGGTCTGACGGCGCAATACCTGCTGCCCGAGATGCCCCTGGTGGCCGACGCATCGGTCGGCGCCAGTCTGCTGCTCTTCCTGTCCGGGACCGCACCCTTTTATCGGCGCATTCTGCACATCGAACGCCACCAGAAGTTTTACTTCACGATCTTCCGCACCATGGTGCTGCTGCCCTGTGTCCTGCTGGTTTCACTGTACTCCGGGCATTTCACGGAAGCCGCGCGCATTGCCGTGGGCTTTGCCGGTCTGGCCGCCTTGCTGGTGCTGTACGTCTCTTTCAAGCTCTGGCGCGAAGGACGGCACGAATCTCCCTTCCTGCTGGCGGGTGGCGCCCTGACCCTGGTGGCGGGCCTCGGCGCGGCCATGTTCATGCTCGGTCTGATCTCGGGTGAGCTGTTTGCCCACCTGCTGGCCTTGCAACAATGGACACTGCTGCTGGTGACCCTGACCATGCAGGCCGCGCTGGCGGTGCGCTTGCGTGGCATGTACGTGGAACGCCGCCAGTTGCTCGAAAGCGCCACCCAGACCGAACGCGAGGCGGTGCTGGAACGTCGCGCCAACATCAAGCTGGCGCGCCTGGTCGACGAGAAGAGCGCCCTGTCGGACGCGCTGGAGAAGCAACAGGCCGTCCTGCTGGAGAACGAATTCCGCTGGAAGTTTGCCCTCGAAGGTAGCGCCCAAGGCGTCTGGGACAAGAATCTGCTGACCGGTGCTGCACTCTACAGCACGCGCTGGAAGGCCATGCTGGGTTATGAAGAACATGACATCCTGCCAGCGGAACATGAGTGGTTGGGGCGCATCCATCCGGACGACCGCGCGGAGGTGATACGGCGCGATCAGGCGTATCTGGACGGCAAGTCGGAAGTTTACGAGGCCGAGTTTCGCCTGCGCTGCAAGGACGGACGCTACAAATGGATTCTGAGCCGCGGCATGATTGTCAGCCGCGGCCCCGACGGCACGGCGCTGCGCATGATAGGCACGCACGCTGACGTCAGCGTGCGCAAGCAAGCCGAGGAAAATCTGCAACTCGCCGCCAGCGTTTTCCGCCATGCGATGGAGGCCATCGTCATCACCGACCCGCACAGCTGCATCATCGACGTCAACGCCGCCTTCAGCCGCATTACCGGCTACAGCCGCGCCGAGGTACTGGGGCAGAACCCGCGCCTGCTCAATTCAGGGATGCAGGGCAAGGAATTCTTCCAGACCATGTGGCAGCAGTTGACCGAGCACGGCAACTGGAACGGCGAAATCTGGAACCGGCGCAAGAATGGCGAGGTCTACCCGGCGACCCAGAACATCAGCGCGGTGCGCGACGCGCAGGGCAAGTTGCAGCACTACATTGCGCTGTCGTCCGATATCACGCTAGCCAAGAGTCAGCAGCAGGAGCTCGAGCGCGTTGCCCACTATGACACGCTGACCAAGCTGCCCAATCGCGCCCTGCTGGCCGACCGCATGAGCCAGGCCATGACACAAGCGCAGCGTCGTGGGCAGCAGTTGGCGGTGGTGTTTCTTGATCTCGACGGCTTCAAGGCGGTCAACGACAGCCATGGTCACGCTGCCGGAGACTTTCTGCTGGTTACCGTGGCGGATCGCATGAAACTCGCGCTGCGCGACGGCGACACGCTGGCGCGCATCGGTGGCGACGAATTTGTTGCGGTACTGCTGGACCTGACCGACGTCGCGACGAGCGCACCCATGCTGAACCGCTTGCTGGCCTCTGCCTCGCAGCCAGTGCAGTTTGGCAGTGTCACACTGCAGGTCTCGGCCAGCCTGGGTGTGACCTATTACCCGCAAAGCCAGGACATCGATGCCGACCAATTGATGCGCCAGGCCGATCAGGCCATGTACCAGGCCAAGCTGGCCGGCAAGAACCGCTTTCATTTCTTCGATGCCGCGCAGGACCGCAGCGTGCGCGAGCGTCATGCCAGCCGCGACGACATTGCGCGTGCCTTGCTCGAAGGCGAATTCACGCTGCTGTATCAACCGCAGGTGAACCTGCGCACAAAGCAGGTGGTCGGAGCCGAAGCGCTGATCCGCTGGCAGCATCCGCACAAAGGCTTGCTAGAGCCGGCCCATTTTCTGCCGCTGATCAAGGATCATCCGCTGGCCATCGAACTGGGCCAATGGGTGCTGGGGACCGCATTGCGGCAGCTTGAGCACTGGCAGCGGGCCGGTCTGTCCATCCCGGTCAGCATCAACATCGGCGCGCGCCATCTGCAGCAGTCTGATTTTGTCACGCAGTTGCGCCAGGCCCTGGCAGCGCACCCGACGCTCGCACCCTCCTGCCTTGAACTCGAACTGTTTGAGCCCAGTGCGATGGGTGACCTGGAACACGTCGCGCAGGTCATCGCCGAGTGCCGCCAAATCGGCATCCGCTTCGCGCTCGACGGCTTTGGCTGGGGCGACTCCTCGCTGAGCTATCTCAAACGCCTGCAAATTGCCAGGATCAAGCTCGACCGCAGCATCGTTCTGCAGATGCTCGACGACCCGGATGAGCTGGCGATCCTGAAAAGCATCCTGGGGCTGGCGCGCGCCTTTGACGTGGAACTGCTGGCCGAGGGTGTGCAGACAGATGAGCAAGGCCGACTGCTGCTGCAACTCGGTTGTGATCTGGCGCAGGGTTTTGCCATTGCCAGGCCCATGAGTGGCACCGAGTTGCTGGACTGGGTGCATGGGCGGGGTTATGATCCGGAGGAAAAACTGGGAGCGGCGATTGCATTTCAGATTTGATGCCCTGAGGCATTGGTTCCTGGCCAGGGCTTCTCTGGTGGTTCTGCTCCTGTTCCTGATGGGTGTCTGGTCGCTCGCGCTTTACGCAAGCCGCGCACTGCGCAGCGAGATGCAAACCCTGTTCGGCGAGCAGCAGGGGGCCAACGTGGCGATGCTGGCTGAGGGCATCAATTCCGAGGTGAAGGGAAGACGCGATGCGCTGGAGCTGATCGCCAGCAGCATTGATGCCGCGCTGCTCGAGCAGCCGGCAGTTTTGCAAAAACAGCTGGAGCAGCGCCCGATCTTTCTGACGCTTTTCAACGCTGGCGTCTTCGTGACCCGGCTTGATGGCACGGCCGTGGCCGAGGTACCGAAAATCGGACACGTCGGCCTCAATTACCTGGATCGCGACCATATTGCCGCCGCCCTGCAGGAGGGCAAGGCGACCATCGGCAAGCCGGTCGTCGGCAAGCGCGTACGCGCCGGAAGTTTTGCCATGACCGTGCCGCTCCGCGACGCTCAGGGCAAGGTCATAGGCGCGCTGGCGGGCGCCACCGACCTGAGCAAGCCCAATTTTCTCGACAGCTTCAATGCCGGGCGCTACGGCAAGACGGGTGCCTACGCGATCATCGATCCCGTGCACCGCCTGTTCGTCACAGCCACCATCAACTACAGAGACCTGATCATGCAGCCGCTGCCGGCACCCGGAGTCAACACGGTGCTGGACCGGCGCCTGCTCGGCTTCGACGGACAAACGGTGAGCGTCAACTCGCGTGGAACGGAGGTGCTGGGGGCTTCGGCGCGCATCCCCGCCGCAGGATGGTTTGTCCTGGCCACGCTGCCAACGCAAGAGGCCTTTGCCCCGATTGCAACGATCGACCGCCGCATTCTTGTGGCTACGCTGCTACTCTCGCTGCTGGCGTCGGTGCTGTTCTGGCTACATACGAGATTGGGCAGGCAGGGGCAGCAACTGGTCGCCAAGGAACAGCGTTTTCGCACCCTGTTTGAGCGCGCCGGCGACGGTATCGTGCTCCTCGCAGCGTCGGGCCGGATCATTATGGTCAACGAAGCTTTCGCGCACATGTTTGGCTACACGGTTCAGCAGTTGCAGGCGATGGATTTGAACAGTCTGAGCACGCCTGAAACAGCCAGGCAGATTCCACAGCGCATGCAGCAACTGCTCGCCGGTGAGGCGCTTCGCTTTGAGGTTGAACACTTGCACAAGAATGGCAAAGTCATTGTGCTAGAGGTTTCGTGCAGCGCAATCGTCCACGAGGGAGAGCGCCTGATTCAGGCTTTCTGCCGCGACATCACCGAGCGCAAGCAGGACGAGCAACTGATCCAGAGCCTGGCATTTACGGACACATTGACCGACCTGCCAAACCGCCGTCACCTGATCGTGCGGCTGCAGCAAGCGCTGGCGGTGAGCCAGCGCCATCAGCGCCATGGAGCGCTCCTGCTGATCGATCTGGACGACTTCAAGGCGCTCAACGACACGCTGGGCCACGCTCAGGGGGACCGCATGCTCGAACAGGTTGCCAAGCGTTTGCTCGCTTGTGTGCGCGAAGGCGATACCGTGGGGCGCCTGGGTGGTGACGAGTTCATCGTCATGCTGGAAAACCTCGATACCGATGCAATGCAGGCGGCGAACCAGGCTGAAGCGGTGGCTGAAAAAGTCCTTGCTTCCTTGAATCAGAGTTATCAGCTCAACCACTGGACGCACCACGGAACGGCCAGCATTGGCATCACGCTGTTTGGCGACGAGTCAGAGAGCGTTGACGACCCCATGATCCAGGTCGATCTGGCGCTCTACCAGGCCAAGGCCGCCGGACGCAACACGCTGCGCTTCTTTGACGCGCACATGCAGCTCGAGGTCAGCGCCCGCATGGCGCTAGGAGCCGCCTTGCGCCGGGCCGTACAGGAGCACGAGTTTGTGCTGTACTACCAGGTGCAGGTCGACGCCCAGCAACGTGCCACGGGTGCCGAAGCGCTGCTGCGCTGGCAGGATCCGCAGCGCGGAATGGTCTCTCCGGCCGATTTCATTCCGCTGGCCGAGCGGACCGGGCTGATCCTGCCACTGGGGCGCTGGGTTCTGGAGACAGCCGGCAGACAACTGGCGCTGTGGGCCGAGCAACCCGAACTCGCACAGCTCACGCTGGCAGTGAACGTCAGCGCGCGCCAGTTTCGTCAACACGACTTTGTCCCGCAGGTGCTGCAAGCACTGGAGCGCAGCGGTGCCCGCCCCGACCGGCTCAAGATCGAGCTCACCGAAAGCCTGATGGTGGCCAACGTCGAAGATGTGATCAAGAAGATGAGCGAGCTCAGGGAGCACGGTGTCGGCTTTTCGCTGGACGACTTTGGCACCGGTTACTCGTCATTGGCGTACCTCAAGCGCCTGCCGCTGGATCAGCTCAAAATTGACCAGGGTTTTGTGCGCGACATCCTGATCGACCCCGATGACGCTGCCATTGCCAAGACGGTGATTGCGCTGGCACGCAGCCTCGATCTGGGCGTGATCGCCGAGGGCGTGGAGACCGAGGCGCAGTGCACCTTTCTGGCAGAGTTGGGCTGCCTCGCCTATCAAGGCTATCTGTTTGGCAGGCCCTTGCCCATCCAGGAATTCGAAGCTCTCGTCATGCCGCAAAAGCCTTTGCGTGCGGATTAGAAAAATGAAACCAGGTTTCATTTTTTACCTCAGGTTGACCCTTCCAGTCAAAGTGAACTAGGCTCAGAGCACTTTGTCTGTCAACGCCCTCCACGACTACCACCACTGGTTCGTACCGATCAGCGGCCTGCGGCCGGGCCGAAGCGCTTGCATGCCATGAACTTCAGCCCGGAACTGCGCACCCGGCTCGACGCCGCCGTGCCGACTCTGGTGGTTGTGCTCGCGCTCGGCGCTTTTGGCGCGGCGGCCCTGTGGCGCGCTGACGATATCGGCCAGAAGGCGCAGAGCCAAATCCAGCATGCCAGTGAGCGGCTGACCAGCGAAGTGGTGCGGCGCTTGCGCCAACCGATCTACGGATTGAATGGCGCCCGAGGCCTCTTTGCCCACGACGAAAGACTGAACCGGGCTGACTTTCGCGCTTACGTCGAATCGCGTGATCTGCACAAGGACTTTCCCGGCGTGCGCGGCTTTGGTTTGATCCAGCATGTTGCGCGACCGGAACTGAACGCGTTTGTCGCAGCCGAGCGTGCCGATGGTGCGCCGGACTTCAGCGTACACCCCGCGCCAGCGCAAGACCAGGACGACTATTACATCGTGCGCTTCATGGAGCCGACTGCCAGCAACCCAGGGGTCATCGGGCTCGTCAATGCCGACCTGCCTGGCCGCAGCGTCATGCAACGCGCCATCGACAGTGGTGAAGCGACCATGAGCGAGCCCCTCATGCTGCTGCAGGATCAGCGCCGCACGCCAGGCGCGCTGCTGCTGGTGCCGGTTTACCGAAAGGGAATGCCCGCCGGCAATACGGCGGAGCGGCGCGCCGCACTGCTGGGTTTGCTGGCCGCGCCTGTCGTCTTTGAAGAGATGTTCAGGGGCCTGCCGGAGGTGGCCAGCGGCCTGTTCGACATCGAAGTTTTTGACAGCACGGCAAGTTCTGCCAGCCCCGGCCTGATGTACGACTCTGACCAACGCGGCGCCACGCTCGACGCCCACGCGACGGGGCGGACCAGACACCGCTACTCGGCATGGCAAACGCTGTCACTGATGGGGCGCGAGCTGTCGATCCGTGTCAACGCCGAACCGAATTTCAATGACACGCTGGACAACAGTTCCCCGTGGCTGGTGATGGGTCTGGGCGTCTTGATCGCTGCCCTGCTCTGGCTTTTCCTGCGTCGGCGCCAGCAGCGACACCAGCTGGTGCTGGACATGGTGCAGGAGCGCACGCAGGAACTGAGCCGCGAGCGCCTGCGCCTGCAAACGATACTGGAAACGGCCACCGACGGCGTGCATATTCTGGACGCTGAAGGTTTGCTGGTTCAGGCCAATCCCGCCTTCCTGAAGATGCTGGGGCTGGATGAGTCGGCCGTTGGCCGACTGCACGTCGGCGACTGGGACAGCCACCTCGAAGCGTCCACGATCCGTGAAGTCATCGCTTCGCTGATCCATGCAGAAGCGGGCGCACTTTTCGAGAGCCGGAACAGGCACCGCGATGGCCAGCTGATTGACGTTGAAGTCAGCGCGCGAGGCATCAGCATCGACGGAAAAAGTCTGGTTTACTGCTCCTCGCGTGACATCACCGAGCGCAAACGCAGCCAGACTACGCTGCGCGAGAAGGAGCGCGAACTGCGCACGCTCATCGACAACATGCCGTCCATGATCGGCTATTGGGACAAAAACCTGCGCTGCCGCTTTGGCAACGCCGCTTACACGAGTTGGTTCGGTGTGGGCCAGCGCGAGATGCCGGGCATGCACATCCGGCAAGTGATAGGGGAGGAGCTTTACCAGCTCAATCTGCCCTATATCGAAGCCGCCTTGCGCGGGGAGAAGCAGCGTTTTGAGCGCGCCATTGCCACACCCGATGGCGCTTCGATGCGCCATTCGCTGGCCGAGTACCTGCCCGACATCGTCGACGGTCAGGTACAGGGTTTTTACTCGATGGTGTCGGACATCTCGGACATCAAGAACGCATCAGAGGCGCTGCGTCGCAGCGAAGAGAAGCTGCGCGGGCTGATTGAGTTGTCGCCACTGGGCATTGCCATGGCCGACATGAGTGGTCGCTTTGTCGAGTTCAATCCGGCATTTCAGAAACTTTGTGGTTACAGCGAAGCCGAACTCAAGGCCATCGACTACTGGAAGCTGACACCCGAAAGCTACATGGCTGACGAAGCGCGGCAAATGGAGAAACTGGTCGCCACCGGGCGTTTTGGTCCGTATGAGAAGGAGTACATCCGCAAGGACGGCAGCCTGGTGCCGCTGGCGCTCAATGGCATCCAGATCACTGACCACAATGGCCAGCAATTCATCTGGTCGATTGTCGAGGACATCACGGAACGCAAAACCGCCGAGAGACTCCTGCTTCAGGCCAGGGACGCGGCCGAAGCTGCCAACCGTGCCAAGAGCCGCTTTCTCGCCACCATGAGTCACGAGGTGCGCACACCCATGAACGGCATCCTTGGCATGGCACAAGTGCTGTTAACGGCCGGCGTCACGGAAACGGAACGCCTGGACTACGCCCGCACGATCCTGCGCTCCGGCCAGACCCTGCTCAAGCTGCTCAACGACATTCTGGACCTGGCCAAGATCGAAGCCGGCAAGATTGAGCTCGAATCCCTGGAGATGGCACCAGAGCAATTGCTGGCGCAAACGCAGGCGCTGTTTGCCCCAAGCTGCGATGACAAAGGCTTGCAGATTGAATGGGAATGGATCGGCCCCGAGGCGCACTATCTGTGCGATCTGCATCGTGTCCACCAGATGCTTTCGAACCTGGTCAACAATGCGATCAAGTTCACGGCCAACGGCGACGTCAAGATCCAGGCACGCGAAATTGCCTGCACCGATGACAAGGCCACGCTGGAGTTCTCGGTTTCGGACAGTGGCTGCGGCATCGCGCCGGACAAGCTCGGTCTGTTGTTCCAGACCTTCTCGCAAGTGGACAATTCCACCGCGCGACACTTTGGCGGGACCGGCCTGGGTTTGTCCATCGTGCGCACACTGGCGCAGTTGATGGGCGGTGAGGCTGGCGTGCACAGCGAGTTGGGGCAGGGTTCGCGTTTCTGGTTTCGCATTCGCGCCACGCGGCTCGACAGTTCAGCCGACGAGAGCCCGGGTCCGCAGACGCACGCCGCAGACAACTCCGGCCCCGCAACCAGCACAGTGCCGTGGCTGCGCGTGCTGCTGGTGGAGGACAACGCTGACCACCGTCGCCTGACGGCACTGCTGCTCAAACGCCTTGGCGTCGATGTCTCACTGGCCGAGAACGGGCAGCAGGGGCTCGATGCCGTCATCCGTGGCGACGCCGCTCCTGTGATCCTGATGGATTTGCACTTGCCGCTGCTTGACGGCTATGCCGCCTGCACCCGGATACGCGAGTGGGAGCAGTCCCATGGTCAAACCCGGCGCGCCATCATTGCCCTGACAGCGGACGCTTTTGAAGATGACAGAGCACAATGCCTGGCCGCCGGGATGGACGAGGTGCTGACCAAGCCGATCTCGGTGGACAAGCTCAAGCACCTGCTGGAGCGCTGGCGTCCGGTTCTGCCGGCAGTCACTGGCAGCCCGCGCATCAAGGATCTGGATTGCCGCCGGGTCCAGTCCCTGATCAGCGAGATCGTGCCCCTGCTGATCAATCATCAGTTTGACGCCATCACGCGGTTCAGGGAGTTGCAGGAGGCCGTGGCGAAAACCGAACTGGCGAGCGCCATCGCCCGGGCCGGACAGCCCTTGCAGGAATTCCGGTTTGACGCGACGCTGAAACAACTGCGCGACATCGTGATCTCCCAGGGCTGGCAGGAAGCAGACGAGAAAAATTGAAGAAAGGATCGCACATGACTGACAAAAGCAAAAGAGCACGCATTCTGGTCATCGACGATGCGCCGACCAACCTGCACGTGCTCACCGCAGCACTGTCAGCCGAGTTCCAGGTGCAGATTGCCACTTCGGGCGCCATCGCACTGGAACTGGCGACAAAGCATCCGCCCGACTTGATTCTGCTTGACGTCATGATGCCCGAGATGAACGGCTTTGAGGTGTGCAAGCTGCTCAAGGCGGCCCCGGCCCTGACGAACATCCCGGTGATCTTCATCACTGCCATGTCCGACTCCGAGTCGCAAGTCGCTGGCCTGGCGCTGGGCGCTGCCGATTACGTCAGCAAGCCGTTCAAGCTCGAGATTGTCAAACTGCGCATTCGCAACCTGCTCGAGCGCGAACACCTGCGCGAACTGATTGAAGACAAGCAGGCCGAACTGGAACGAATCGCCAAGTACGACCCGCTGACCGGACTGCCCAATCGCGCCCTGCTGGCCGATCGCATGAGCTTGGCCCTGCTGCAGACGCAGCGCCGTGGCCAGAAGCTGGCGGTTGCCTTTGTGGATCTGGATGGCTTCAAGGCCGTCAATGACTCGTACGGTCATGATGCGGGAGACCATTTGCTGATCACGCTGGCCAGGCGCATGAAGCAGGCGCTGCGCGATGGCGACACGCTGGCGCGACTGGGTGGAGATGAGTTTGTCGCGGTACTGGTGGATCTGGCCGATGTGGACGCCAGCGCGCCCATGCTGAACCGGCTGCTGGCCGCAGTCGCTGAGCCAGTGCACTTTGGTCAAGCCCTGCTGCAGGTCTCGGCCAGTCTGGGCATCACTTTTTACCCACAGGCGCAGGAGATCGATGCCGAGCAGTTGATTCGACAGGCCGATCAGGCCATGTACCAGGCCAAGCTGGCGGGCAAGAACCGCTTTTGCGTCTTTGATGCCGACCAGGACCGAAGCGTGCATGCGCACCATGAAAGCATGCAGCGCATGGAACGCGCCTTGAGCCAGGGCGAATTTGTGCTTGAATACCAACCCAAGGTGAATCTGCGCAGCGGCGAGGTCAAGGGTGTGGAAGCCCTGATCCGCTGGATTCATCCCGAACGGGGCATACTGCCGCCGGCCGATTTTCTACCCATGATCGAAGACCATGCGCTGGCCATCGAACTGGGCCAGTGGGTCATTGAAAGCGCACTGCAACAGATCGGGCATTGGCAGCGAGCGGGGCTCACCATGCAGATCAGTGTCAACATCAGCACGCACCATTTGCAGCAGAGCGATTTTGTGGAGCGCCTGCGCCAGACGCTGGAGGCTCACCCCGGCTTGCCGCAGCACTGCCTGGAACTTGAATTGCTCGAGTCTGGCACCGTTGCCGACCTGGCGCGCGTTTCGGGTGTGGTCAAGGCTTGCCAGCAAATGGGGGTCAGGTGTGCTCTGGATGACTTTGGTGCGGGCAGCGCATCACTGATCTACCTCAAGCGGCTACAGGTGTCCCAGCTCAAGATTGACCAGAGTTTTGTCAGCCAGATGCTGGGCAACCCCGATGACCTGGCGATCCTCGAAAGCATCGTCGGACTGGCCAAAGCCTTTGACATTGAGGTGCTGGCCGAGGGAGTCGAAACCGTCGCGCACGGCGTCAAGCTGCTGCAACTGGGCTGCGAACTGGCCCAAGGCTACGCTATTGCACAAGCGATGTCCGGTGCTGAAATTCCGCTCTGGGTGAAAAACTGGCAACCCGACCCGGCGTGGGCGCTCAGCCCCGCTCGTACCAGTGCCGGCTGTGATTGACGATGTAAACCACCAGCAGCATCACCGGCACTTCGATCAGCACGCCCACCACCGTGGCCAGCGCAGCGCCGGAGTTGAAGCCAAACAGGCTGATGGCTGCGGCCACCGCGAGTTCAAAGAAATTGGAGGCACCGATCAGCGCTGACGGGCAGGCGATGTTGTGTTTCTCACCGAGCGCGCGATTGAGCCAGTAGGCCAGCGCCGAGTTGAAAAAGACCTGGATCAGGATGGGCACCGCGAGCAGCGCAATCACCAGCGGCTGCTTCAGGATCGCTTCACCCTGAAAGGCAAACAGCAGCACCAGGGTGGCCAGCAGCGCACCAATGGACCAGGGGCCCACCTTTTCCATCGCAGCGTCAAAAGCCGCGTGGCCCTTGCTCATCAGCGCACGGCGCCAGAGTTGCGCCAGCACAACCGGAATCACGATGTAGAGCAGCACCGAGATCAGCAGCGTAGCCCAGGGCACGGTGATGGCCGAGATGCCGAGCAGAAAAGCCACCAGCGGCGCAAAGGCCAGCACCATGATGCTGTCGTTGAGCGCCACCTGCGATAGCGTGAACAGCGGGTCGCCGCCGGTGAGCCGGCTCCAGACAAAGACCATGGCGGTGCAGGGTGCGGCGGCCAGCAGAATCAGGCCGGCGATGTAGCTGTCGATCTGGTCCGGTGGCAGCAGCGGCGCAAAAAGATGGCGTATGAAGAACCAGCCCAGAAAAGCCATGGTGAAGGGTTTCACCAGCCAGTTGACAAAGACCGTGACCCCTATGCCCTTGACGTGCTTGCGCACCTCCTGCAAGGCGCCAAAATCGACCTTGACCAGCATCGGAACAATCATGACCCAGATCAGCAGACCGACCGGCAGATTGACATGCGCGACCTCCATGCCGCCGATGGCCCGGAACACGCCGGGCAGCAGTTGGCCCAGCGCAATGCCGACCACGATGCAAAGAAAGACCCAGACCGTGAGGTAGCGTTCAAAGACGTTCATGTGTTCACTCCTTGGCCAGGGCCCGCGCCGTCTGTTGCAACAGCGTCTTTTCCAGTTTGGCCTGCGGCAGGCTGATCAGCAGCTCAAGCCGGCGCTTGAGCGCGTGCAGGGTTTGTCGGAAAGCTTCGAGCTTTTTCGCGTCGCTGCCCTCACCTGCTGAAGGGTCGGCGTAGCCCCAGTGCGCGGTGGCCGGTTGACCCGGCCAGTAAGGGCAGACCTCACCGGCCGCGTTGTCGCAGACGGTGATCACCAGATCCATGTGGGGCGCATCGGGTTTGCCAAACTCGTCCCAGGACTTGCTGCGCAAACCTTCGACCGATATCCCTGCGCTCTTTAGCACCTGCAAGCCCAGCGGATTCGGTTGCTGGTTCTCACGTGGACTGCTACCGGCCGACCAGGCCTTGAAGCGGCCACGGCCGATGTGGTTCAGGATGGCTTCAGCCAGGACGCTGCGCGCCGAATTGTGGGTGCATAAAAACAGCACGTTCAGGACTTTTTCGCTCAATTCATTTTTCCTCAGTGGGGTGGACAGGATGGGTTTCATGGGTGGCCAGTTGCAACAGCCGCGCAACGCCAATCGGCTCCTCGCGCAGCAAGGGCACCAGCGCATAGCGGCGCGCGTGCCGCGTGGCAACCGACTCAATTTCGACCAGCTCGTTGCGGGCACGCTGGCGCAGCAGCGGTGAAGTCAGAGGTGCGCCCGGCGCACTGGCGGCCACGCTGTTGTTGATGACCCAGGCCCAG
>CAIYMN010000227.1 GCA_903927295.1 uncultured beta proteobacterium
ATGCGGCGGGAGTCCTTGCGGCCTTACTCCACCGTCACGCTCTTCGCCAGATTCCTTGGCTTGTCGACATCAGTCCCACGCGCGCAGGCGGTGTGATAGGCCAGCAACTGCAGCGGCACCACGTGCAGCAGCGGCGAGAGCTCGCCGTAATGCTCGGGCATGCGGATGACGTGAATGCCTTCTCCACTTTCGATCCGGGTGTCGGCGTCAGCCAGCACGTACAGCACACCGCCGCGGGCCCGCACCTCGTGCATATTGCTCTTGAGCTTTTCCAGCAACGCATCGTTCGGCGCCACCGTCACAACCGGCATGGCGCTGGTCACCAGGGCCAGCGGGCCGTGCTTGAGTTCGCCAGCCGGGTAGGCCTCGGCGTGGATGTAGCTGATTTCCTTGAGCTTGAGCGCACCTTCCAGTGCGATCGGGTAATGCAGGCCACGGCCCAGAAACAGCGCGTTTTCCATTTTGGTAAAGTCCTGCGCCCATGCCATCACCTGCGGCTCCAGTGCCAGCACCGCCTGCAGCGCGATCGGCAGATGGCGCATGGCCTTCAGATGGCGCGCCTCTTCGTCCTCGCTCAGACGCCCCTTGGACTGGGCCAGCGCCAGTGTCAGCAAAAACAGGCCCGCCAGTTGCGCCGTAAAGGCCTTGGTGGAAGCGACACCGATTTCGATGCCGGCGCGGGTGATGTAGGCCAGTTCGCATTCACGCACCATGGCGCTGGTGGCGACGTTGCAGATGGTCAGCGTGTGTTTCATACCCAGGCTCTGCGCGTGCCGCAGGGCGGCCAGCGTGTCGGCAGTTTCACCCGACTGGGTGATGGTAACCACCAACGTTCTTGGGTTGGGTACCGAGTCGCGGTAGCGGTATTCGCTGGCCACCTCGACCTGGGTTGGAATTTTGGCAATGCTTTCAAGCCAGTACTTGGCGGTACACCCGCTGTAGTAGCTGGTGCCGCAGGCCAGAATCAGGATGGAATCGATGTCCTTGAATACCCGGGCCGCGCTGGCGCTACCGGCGAACAGTTCCGGCACGATGCCGTCGACGCCTTCGAGCGTATCGGCGATGGCGCGCGGCTGCTCGAAAATCTCTTTTTGCATGTAGTGGCGGTAGGGACCCAACTCAGCCGCGCCACTGTGCGCCAGCACGGTCTTCACCGGTCGCTGCACATTGCTCAATGCTTTGGCACCCCTGTCGAACAGCCAGTACTTGCCAAGCTGCAGGTCAACGAGGTCGCCCTCATCGAGGTAGACGATCTGATCTGTCACACCAACCAGCGCCATGGCATCACTTGCCAGAAAGTGTTCCTGGCCATCCTTGCCCACACCCAGAACCAGCGGTGAGCCGGCGCGCGCGCCTACCAGCCGGTGCGGCTCATCCTTGCAAAACACGGCAATCGCATAGGCGCCATGCAGTTGTGGCAAGGCTGCCTTGACGGCGTCAAACAGATCGCCGTCGTACAGGCTGTCGATCAGGTGTGCGATGACTTCGGTGTCGGTCTGACTCTGGAAGCAATAGCCTTTGGCCTGCAGGGCAGCGCGCAACTCGTCGTGGTTTTCGATGATGCCGTTGTGCACCAGAGCAACCCGACCGGGCCGACTGGCGGCCTGCGGTCCTGCTCCATGGCTGAAATGAGGGTGCGCGTTGTGCACCGCTGGTGCGCCGTGGGTTGCCCAGCGCGTATGCGCGATGCCGGTGTTGCCTTCAAGTTTGCTTGCGCTTACCTGCTCAGCCAGTTCAGCCACGCGAGAAGTGCTGCGCGCACGCTGCAAGCCTTTGGCCACCACGGCCACGCCACAGGAGTCGTAGCCGCGATATTCCAGCCGGGCCAGTCCCTGTACAAGGATAGGGACAATATTGCGGGTAGAGATCGCACCAACGATGCCACACATAGAATGCTCCAGAAAATGTGATGCCTGATCGTAAAAGCCCTGCAGAGAAATATGTCATCTAATTGTTAAATATTTTGATTGTTTATTTCATCTATCTATTTTTATAAAATATACAAACAATTATAAAACTAATATGAAATATAATTACATACCAGTTGTTCAAAGCAGATGGATAGAGCTACACGTAGAATGAGCCAGACTCTAACCCGCTGGCGTCACGTCATGTAAATAGATAGCATGCGAGTTCTCGTCGCCGGAGTAAGCTCCTGTTCATTTGCCATTTTGGCCGGAGGCCTGTTTGTCAGCGGAATTCATTCTTGAAACGCGTGGACTGACCAAAGAATTCAAGGGATTCGTGGCTGTCAATCATGTCGACCTGAAGGTCCGGCGCGGTCATATCCATGCGCTGATCGGACCCAATGGCGCTGGCAAGACCACCTTCTTCAATCTGCTGACCAAGTTTTTGCATCCCAGCAGTGGCAGCATCACCTTCAACGGCGTCGACATCACAACCGAAAAGCCGGCCCAGACGGCGCGCCGTGGCATCGTTCGGTCGTTCCAGATCTCCGCAGTGTTTCCGCACATGACCGTGCTGGAGAATGTGCGCGCGGCGCTGCAACGCAATCTGGGTACTTCCTTTCATTTCTGGAAGGCCGAAAGCACACTGACCCATCTGCATGGACGCGCCCACGAACTGCTGGCCGCAGTGGATCTGCAGGATTTTGCCGATGAACTCACGGTCAATCTTCCCTATGGTCGCAAGCGTGCCCTGGAACTCGCAACCACATTGGCACTGGAGCCCGAACTGATGCTGCTCGACGAGCCAACCCAGGGCATGGGCCACGAGGACGTGGACCGGGTCACTCAACTCATCAAGAAGGTGTCTGCCGGACGCACGATCCTGATGGTTGAACACAATATGAATGTGGTGGCCAAGATCGCCGACCGCATCACGGTGCTGCAACGCGGCGCCATCATCGCCGATGGTCCGTATGCCGAAGTCGCCAGCAACCCACTGGTGATTGAAGCCTATATGGGTACGGTTGATACCGAATTGCAGGGAGCTCATTAACATGACCCCCACGCTTGTCGCTTCGCGTACTGCGCTGCCCCCCGGGGGGGCTGAACTTGCTCGGGGCGGCCCGTCGCAGCGTTCGATGGGCGCCGAACTGCTGAAGATCGAGGACCTGCACGCCTGGTATGGTGAATCGCACATCCTGCATGGCGTCAACCTGACGGTGCACGAAGGCGAGGTAGTGACACTGCTCGGACGCAACGGCGCCGGACGTACGACCACGCTGCGCGCCATCGTTGGCCTGACCGGAAAACGCAGGGGCGCGATCAGGATAAGGGGTGTTGAGGCGATCCATCTGGCCCCGCACAAAGTGGCGCGACTGGGTGTTGGCTACTGCCCCGAAGAACGCGGCATCTTCGCCAGCCTGACCGCTGTCGAGAACCTGATGCTGCCACCCACCATCGCCGATGGCGGCATGAGCGTCGAAGAAATTTACGCCATGTTTCCGAACCTGAAAGAGCGTTCCAGCAGTCCCGGCACGCGGCTCTCTGGCGGCGAGCAACAGATGCTGGCAGTCGCACGCATCCTGCGCACTGGCGCACGCCTCTTACTACTCGACGAAATCTCGGAAGGACTGGCACCTGTGATCGTGCAGAAGCTTGCCGAGATGATCCTGGCGCTCAAGGCCAGAGGCTACACGATTGTGCTGGTGGAGCAGAATTTTCGTTTTGCCGCGCCGCTGGCAGACCGCTTCTATGTCATGGAGCACGGCACCATCGTCAAGCAGTTCGCACAAGCTGAACTGACCGAGAACATGGGCATGCTACAGGAATACCTGGGTGTCTGAACCCATCGTCATCAACTCATGCCGGCATTTGCACTGATTTTCCCAACCTTAACTTAACAGGAGACACCATGAAACTCAACACCCTCGTCGCTGCCATGACCATTGGCTTTGGCGCTTTCGCATTTGCCCAGGCCCCAGGACCGGTGAAAATTGGGTTCATCACCGACATGTCCAGCCTCTACGCCGACATTGACGGTCCGGCGGGCGGCGAGATGATCAAATGGGCGGCACAGGATTTCGGTGGCAAGGTGCTGGGCCGACCGATTGAAGTGCTGACTGCTGACCACCAGAACAAGGCCGATGTCGCCAGTTCCAAAGCGCGTGAGTGGATGGACAAGGAAGGCCTGGCGCTGCTGATCGGTGGCACCAATTCGGGCACATCACTGGCCATGTCCAAGGTGGCGTTGGAGAAGAAGCGCCCCTTCATTGCCATTGGCGCCGGCTCGGCCCGCCTGACCAATGAGGACTGCACACCGTACACCATTCACTACGCCTACGACACCGTGGCGCTGGCCAAGGTGGCAGGCACGGCGCTGGTGAAAGCCGGCAACAAGAGCTGGTACTTTCTGACAGCCGACTATGCCTTTGGCTACTCGCTCGAAGGTGATGCCGCTACGGTGGTCAAGGCCAATGGCGGAACGGTAGCTGGTGCGGCGCGCCATCCACTCAATGCGTCTGACTTCTCGGCCTTCCTGTTGCAGGCGCAATCCTCCAAGGCACAGATTCTGGGTCTGGCCAACGCCGGCGGTGACTTCACCAATGCGATGAAGGCAGCCAAGGAATTTGGCATTACCAAGACGATGAAGGTCGCTGGTTTGCTGGTGTTCATCAACGACGTGCACAGTCTGGGCCTGGCCAATACCGAGGGCCTGCAACTGGCCGACAGCTGGTACTGGAACCAGGACGACGCTTCACGCAAGTTTGCCAAACGCTTCTTTGAAAAATACAAGCGCATGCCCTCGAGCCTGCAAGCCGCTGACTACTCCGCTGCTGCCAACTACCTCAAGGCGGTGCAAACTGCCGGCACCACCGACACTGAAAAAGTCATGAGCACGCTCAAGACCATGAAGTTTGACGACTTCTACAGCAAGGGTCAGATCCGTGCTGACGGACGCATGATTCACGACATGTACCTGTTCGAGGTGAAGTCAAGCAAGGACTCCATGACACCGTGGGATTACTACAAGACCATCGCCAAGATTCCCGGTGAGCAGTCCTTCACTACCGTGGCCGAGTCCAAGTGCACTTTGCTGAAGAAGTAGGCTGACGGGAAGCGACGCACCGTCATGGAAATTTTCGGCATTCCCCTTCAGGCCTTTCTGGGCCAGCTTTTGCTGGGGCTGGTCAATGGCGCGTTTTACGCCATGCTCAGCCTCGGCCTGGCAGTGATATTTGGTCTGCTGGGGGTCGTGAATTTCGCGCATGGCGCGCTTTACATGCTGGGTGCGTTTGCGGCCTGGATCATGCTCGACAAGTTCGGCATCAACTACTGGGCCGCGCTGCTGCTGGCGCCGCTCGCAGTAGGTACGCTGGGTGTCGTGATCGAGCGTCTGTTTCTCAAGCATCTGTACAAGCTCGATCCGCTGTACGGCCTGCTGCTGACCTTTGGCCTGGCACTGATCTTTGAAGGAATCTTTCGCGAACTCTACGGCGCATCGGGCCAGAATTACGATGTGCCGGCGCTGCTCTCGGGCGCCACGAATCTTGGCTTCATGGTGCTGCCCAACTACCGGGCCTGGGTCCTGCTGGTGTCACTGGTGGTCTGTCTGGGCACCTGGTACCTGATAGAGCGCACACGGCTTGGCGCTTATCTGCGCGCCGGTACCGAAAACGCTCCGCTGGTGCAGGCCTTTGGCATCAATGTGCCGCTCATGGTGATGTTGACTTACGGCGCAGGCGCCGCGCTGGCCGGACTGGCCGGTGTGCTGGCTGCACCCATCATTCAGGTCAATCCCCTGATGGGGTCGAACCTGATCATCGTTGTCTTTGCCGTGGTGGTGATCGGCGGCATGGGCTCGATCATGGGCTCCATCGTCACCGGTCTCGGTCTGGGTGTGGTGGAAGGTCTGACGCGTGTCTTCTACCCGGAGGCGTCCAGCATCGTGGTCTTCGTGATCATGGTGATCGTGCTGATGTTCCGACCGGCCGGCCTGTTTGGCAAGGAAGCCTAGGATGTGGCCCCCACGCTTGTCACTTCGTGTACTGCGCTGCCCCCCGAGGGGGCTAATTTTCCTAGGGAGCGGCCCGTCGGAAAATTGTTTTCCCCTCCGAGACTTCAATGAATAGCTCTCAAAAACTGATTCGTATCACCTACATTGCGCTGCTGATTCTGGCACTGCTGGCGCCCATGATCGGGCTCTATCCGGTGTTTGTGATGAAGCTGCTGTGCTTTGCCATCTTCGCCAGCGCCTTCAACCTGCTGCTTGGTTTTACCGGATTGCTTTCCTTTGGGCACGCCGCATTTTTTGGATCCGCTGCCTACATCACAGGCTGGCTGATCAAGATGCAGCACTGGACGCCCGAGCTTGGTATTCTGGCCGGCGTGCTGGGCGCGGGCGTGATCGGTGTGGTGGTGGGCCTGGTGGCGATCCGGCGTCAGGGCATCTACTTCGCGATGATCACGATGGCAATTGCACAAATGGTGTTTTTTGTCTGCCTGCAGGCGCCCTTCACAGGCGGTGAAGATGGTTTGCAGGGGGTGCCGCGCGGCGCTCTCTTTGGCACGCTCTCGCTCGCCACCGACACCGCAATGTACTACCTGGTGGTGGCCGTCTTTGTGGCAACTTTTCTGGCCATCTCGCGCATCGTGCATTCACCTTTCGGGCAAGTCCTGAAGATGATTCGCGAGAACGAGCCGCGCGCCATTTCGCTGGGTTACCAGGTCGACCGCTACAAACTACTCGCCTTTGCCCTGTCGGCGGCCCTGTCGGGTCTGGCCGGCTCGCTCAAGACGCTGGTGATGGGTTTTGCCACCTTGTCGGACGCGCACTGGTCGATGTCGGGTGAGGTGATTCTGATGACACTGCTCGGTGGTGTTGGGACGTTCTTCGGCCCGGTTTTTGGCGCCGGCATTGTGATTTCGCTGCAGGACATGCTGGCCGACAAGGTCGGCTCCTGGGTCAACGTGATCATCGGCGTGATCTTTGTGCTCTGCGTGCTGGCGTTTCGCAAGGGCGTGGTCGGTGAGTTGCAGGCCTTTCTGGAACGCCGCCGCTCCGCCGCCAAGCTGCAAGCACGCTAGGCTGGATTTTCCGCATTGCCATCAAAGTGAGCACGCTTGTTCTGGATGCCACCGATTTGCAGTTGCTCGCGCAGTTGCAGACTGACGCCTCGCTGAGCAACCAGGCGCTGGCGGAGCGCCTTCACATTTCGCCGCCAACCTGCTTGCGCCGCGTGAAACGGCTGCACGACATCGGTCTGATCGAGCGCGAAATTGCCGTTCTGAGCGTTGACAGGCTGGCTTCGGCGGTAGGCCATGGACTGTGCGCCATTGTCGAAATCACGCTGGACCGGCAGGACAATCAGGCGCTCGAAGCCTTCGAGCAACGTGTGGCGGCGCAGGATGCCGTGCAGCAGTGCTACCGCGTTTCACCTGGGCCCGACTTTTGTCTGGTGGTGCACTGCGCCAACATGCCGGAGTATCTGGCGCTGGTGCAGCAGCTCTTTACAGTAGATGCCAATGTGCGCAACGTGAAGACCTTCTTCAGCATCAAGCGCAGCAAGTTTGGAGCCCGGCTACCGCTGCCCGCGAAACCCGGTTGAGGAGACCGAAACCTAACCATACCCTTGTCATGCCGGACCCGATCCGGCATCCAGTGTCCAGCACACTCTGGATTGCGGATCGAGTCCGCAATGACAAATTACGATTGCCAGAATCCTATTTTGTTTTACTGGGCCGCTTCCAGTTGGGGATGCTGACCTGGCGTGCGCGCGCCACGGTCAAGGCACCCGATGGCGTGTCCTTGCTAAGCGTCGAGCCGCCGCCCACGGTTCCACCGGCACCCACGGTGAGCGGCGCGATCAGCACGCAGTTGCTGCCGATGTGCACGTCGGCTTCAATGACAGTGCGGTGCTTGTTGGCGCCGTCATAATTGGCCGTGATACTGCCGGCGCCAAAATTGACACGCTCACCCACCGTGGCATCACCCAGGTAGGCCAGATGATTGGCTTTGGCACCGCGCGCCAGACTGGAATTCTTGACCTCGACAAAGTTGCCAACATGAACTTCGTCAGCCAGTTTGGCGCCAGGCCGAAGCCGTGCATACGGCCCCACCAGCGCACCGGCGCCAACCTCGACCAAGTCTTTCGGGTCGGAAGCTCCTCCCTCGATATGACTGAAGGCATGAATCACCGCACCGGCGCCGATGCTGGCATTGGAAATCACGCAGTTGGCCCCAATGCGGACACCTTCAGCCAACGTAACCTGGCCTTCGAAAACACAGTTCACGTCAATCGAGACATCCTGCCCACACTGCAGGCTGCCACGCACATCGAGGCGCGCCGGGTCGGCCAGACGCACGCCCTGCTCCATCAGCTGCAAGGCAGTCCGCTTTTGGCAGGCACGCTCCAGTTCGGCCAGTTGCAGCGGGCTGTTGATGCCCGCCACCTGCAGGGCGTCGCTGATCTTTTGCGCCACCACGGCAACGCCGTCGGCGACCGCAAATTTCACGATGTCGGTCAGGTAGTACTCGCCCTGTGCGTTGTTCCGGTCGAGCCGGGCCAGCCATTGCTTGAGCTGCCGAGCCGGCAGCGCCATCATGCCGCTGTAAAACTCGTTGATGGCACGCTGCTCGGCACTGGCGTCCTTTTGTTCGACGATGGCCTGCACTGTGTCGCCGCGACGGACGATGCGGCCGTAGCCGGTGGGGTCGGCAAAATCAATCGTCAGCAAGGCCAGTTTGTTGCCACCACAGGCTGCAATCAATTGCTGCAAGGTGTCGGCACGAATCATCGGCACATCGCCCGAGAGGATCACCACCACCCCGTCATCACGCAGCACCGGCACCACCTGTTGCACCGCATGCCCGGTGCCAAGCTGCGGTTCCTGGCGCACGAAGTCGAGCTCAAAGCACCCTGCGATATGTCCCTTCCTGCCGGTCAGCGCAGCCTCAACTTCAGTGGCACCGTGACCGGTGATCACGATCACCTGACGGGCCGAAAGTTCTGCGGCAATATCCACAACATGCTGCAGCAAAGCGCGTCCGGCCAAAAGGTGCAACACTTTAGGCAATTTGCTTTTCATGCGCGTGCCCTTGCCAGCCGCCATGATGACCACGTCCACAGCGCCTGGCGCAGTGGTATTTTTTGAAAATTCAGTCATGCCCTTTTCCCATCCGTCAGCTTGTCGATTCCTTGACCTGCGCCACATTATCGGCGTGCTGCTGGCCGCGCTGCTGTTGTCAGGCTGCAGCACCATCAAGCTGGCCTACAGCAACGCCCCGGAACTGAGCTACTGGTGGCTCGATGGCTACCTTGATTTCAACTCGGCCCAGTCGAGCCGGGTGCGCAGCGATCTGCTTGCCTTGCACGACTGGCACCGCCAGCACGAACTGCCTTTGTACGTCGCTACGCTGGAAAAGTTGCAGGGGATGGCTGGCACCAGCGTGACTGCTGGACAGCTCTGTGCTGTCTATGACGAACTGCGGCCGCATCTGCGAGCATTGCTGGACAAGTCCGAGCCGACGGCGCTGGCGCTGGCACCCACGCTGACAGCGGCACAACTGACGCACCTGGCGCGGCAATTCGACAAGCGCGCCGAAAAATGGCGCGAAGAATGGATTGCCGGCACGCCCGCGGCGCGCCTGGAACGACGCTTCAAACAACTTCTGGAGCGCGTTGAGCCCTTCTACGGCCAGCTTGACAAGGCGCAGCGGGCGCAGTTGCAAAGTGTGCTGGCCCAATCGGTCTTTGACCCTGATCTGAATCACCGCGAAACACTGCGACGCCAGCACGATGCGGTGCAGATCTTGCGCCGCGTACAAGGGAGCAATCTGGACGAGCTCGGCGTCCGGCTCGAAATGCGCGGACTGGCCGCGCGCTTCATGGCATCACCTGACGCGGATTACCGTCAATACGCCGCCAGATGGCAGCTTGACACTTGCACCACACTGGCGACACTGCACAACAGCAGCACTGCCGAACAGCGGCGCCACCTCAGGGAGACCCTGCGAGGCTACGAGAGTGACCTGCGTGCAATGATGGCGGGTGGGCACTGAAGCGACATAAGATCAGGTCATGGCGATCAGTGTTTTCGACCTTTTCAAGATCGGCATCGGCCCGAGCAGTTCCCACACCGTCGGGCCGATGCGGGCCGCGCGCCTGTTCGCGCTGGCGCTGCAGCGCGATGGTCTGCTGGAGGCTACGGCAAGCTTGAAATGCGAGCTCTATGGCTCGCTCGGTGCCACCGGCAAGGGACACGGCTCGGACAGCGCCGTCATTCTCGGGCTGATGGGCCACCAGCCGGACACCGTGGATGTACAAGTCGTGCCCGCGCTGGTGGAGACCGTACGCTGCGGCAAGCGCCTGTCCTTGCTGGGCAAACACCCGATCGTCTTCGATCCCGACGAACAGTTGCTGCTGAACCGGCGCGAGGCCATGGTCGAGCATCCCAATGGGATGAAATTCAGCGCCATGGACGCGCAGGGCAAGTTGCTCAAGGAGAGCCGCTACCTCAGCGTCGGCGGCGGCTTTGTCGTCACGACAGGCGCCGCCAACGAGGCGGTGCTGCACGCCTTCGAGAAAACACGCTACCCCTTTGCATCGGGTGATGAGTTGCTGCGTCTGTGTCAGTCCCATCAGATGCGCATCAGCGAACTCATGTGGGCCAATGAGCGCAGCTGGCGCAGTGACCTGGAGATCCGCTACGGCCTGCTCAACATCTGGCGTGTCATGCGGGAGTGTGTCGATCGCGGTCTGACGCAGCAGGGCGCGCTGCCAGGACCATTCAAGGTTCCACGCCGCGCCCCGGTGCTAGCTGCGCAACTGCGCGAACGCGCCGAGCGCGCGCTGGCAGACCCGCTGTCGGTGCTGGACTGGATCAACGTCTACGCCTTTGCCGTGAACGAGGAGAACGCCGCCGGCGGCCGCGTTGTAACGGCTCCCACCAACGGCGCTGCCGGTGTGATTCCCGCAGTGCTGCACTACTGCGACCGCTTCATCCTGAATCAGGGTCAGCGCAGCCAGAGCAGCACGGGAGAAGACGCTGTCATTGAGTTTCTCATGACAGCCGGCGCCATTGGCATGCTGTACAAGCTCAATGCCTCCATCAGTGGCGCCGAAGTTGGCTGCCAGGGCGAGATCGGTGTGGCTTGCTCCATGGCCGCTGCGGGACTGGCCGCGGTGCTGGGCGGCAGCCCGGAGCAGATAGAGAACGCTGCCGAGATCGGCATGGAGCACAACCTGGGGCTGACATGCGACCCGATTGGCGGCCTGGTGCAGATACCTTGCATCGAGCGCAACGCCATGGGCGCCGTCAAGGCCGTCAACGCCGCCCGCATGGCGCTGGCCGGCAATGGCCAGCACGTCGTCTCGCTCGACAAGGTGATCAAGACCATGCGTGAAACTGGTGCCGACATGAAGACCAAGTACAAGGAAACGTCGCGCGGCGGTCTGGCGGTCAATATCGTCGAATGTTAGGTCTCCCCTATGCCTGCACCCCCGAGCGAGTTTGCCCTCTACTGCTGTGAACTGCTGTCCACCGTTGGCCCCTGTGTCGCACGGCGCATGTTTGGCGCCTACGGCATCAGCACCGATGGCCTGATGCTGGCGATTCTGGCTGACCTGGGCAGCGGCGAGAAGCTCTGGCTCAAGGTCAGCGAAACTTCGCGGGGCATCTTCGAGGCTGCGGGCTGTGAGCGCTTTGTGTACCTCGCCAAAGGCAAACCCATGAGCATGAATTACTATTGCGTGCCCGACGAGGCTCTGGAATCAGCTCAGGCTATGGCACCCTGGGCGCGAATGGCATTGGAAGCAGCATTGGCTGCACGCCAACCCCAGTCAATCAAAAACAGGTAACGATGGCGTCACACACTTTGTAGTCTTCGTCCACCAGCGGCATCCAGCGCCACTTGTCAAAGGTGGTGCAGGGATGCGAAATACCCAGGCAGACCAGATCGCCAACCCGCAGCGCCGCATGCCGGGCATCGCTGCCGCGCAGGTAGGCGTGCTGGTCATTGAGTGCGCTGACCTTCCAGTCTGCGGGTACCGGGATCAATCTGGCACCACCACGAGCACAGTACTGCAGCGGGATCGGCATTTCCAGGTCGTAGGAAATATCGCGCTTGCCGACGGCCAGAATCGCCAGACCCGGTTCGGGGCAGGACTGAACGCGCGCCCAGACCTCCATCGCCGCTTCCAGACCGGCACCGCAGCCGGTGCGCTTTGCTACCGCACTCATCATGCGTTTGTAGTTGCCCTGATCGCTTGTCACGTAACAGCCCGAACGCAGCAGGCCCTGCACCGGGCGCCCAAGCACTGTAGCCAGAGCGCTGCTCACCAAATCAAAGATGGCTGATCCACCCGCGCTGAGCAAGACTTCGCTGCTGTCAAACAGATCCTGTTCGTCACACGCTTTGGCCACCGCCACCAGCAGATCGGTTAGCCGCTGCGCGTAGGGCTGGTCGTGCTCGGTGTTGCCGCTGGCGGCCAGCCCTTCATAACATTCGACACCAACCAGGCGCACGGCTGCGCTGGCATGGAGTCTTGCTGCCAGCTCCAGCGCCGGCGTCAGTTCACGGCAGCCGGTGCGGCCACCCGCTACACCGATTTCAAGCAGCACTTCAAAAGCGTGGGCGCCCGGGTGCTCCTGCCGCCAGGCCTCGATCAGGCCGAGTTGATCGGCCGAATCCACCAGAAAGACAATGCGCAGATCGGCCTGAATCTTCAACAAGTCGCGAATACATTGCAAATCAACCGCAGCAAAAACCTGGTTCGCGATCAGGCACCGCTGCGCGCCTGCAGCCAGCGCGGCGCGCAACTGGGTCACGTTGGCTACCGTCATGCCCCAGGCACCGGCATCCAACTGCTGCCGAAAGAGCTGCGGCGACATGCTGGTCTTGCCGTGCGGCGCCAGACCGAGGCCGCGCGCCTTCGCGAAATCCTGCATCCAGGCCAGGTTGCGCCGCATCGGCTCGCGCCGGACGACTGCCAGCGGTAACGGCAGGTCACCGCGCAACACATTCCAGCCCTGCGCCCCGATCTGCGATCGCCGCAACGCGGGGCTGCTGTGCGGAAAGCCCTTGAACGAGGAATCAATCAACGGATCGAGAAAGTCGGCAACACTCAACATCAGACTGGCCAGACAACACCGTTATCGTTCAGGATGGCATCGAGCGGCATGTCATGCGCCTCGGGCTCAAAGTCCGGCAGAAAACCCGGTGTAAAACCTAGGCCAACCGTCAACGGGCGCGGCTGCAGGGTCGCCAGCATCCGATCGTAAAAGCCGCCACCATAGCCAAGTCGATAGCCGCCAGCGGCGTAACCGACGCAGGCCACAAACAACAGGGTTGGAACGATCACCTCGGTATCCTTGGGTTTGGGAATGCCATAAGCGTCATCTTCCATCGGACAACCCGGATACCAGGCGTGGAAGGTCATGGTCTTGTGAACCTTGTCCACGACAGGCAGGCCAATGCGGCGCGGCTGCGGCTGGTCCAGCAGTTCACCGTCTTCCTTCCAGCGGTGCAATGCGGGCAGTGGATCAAACTCGCCCTTGATCGGCCAGTAAGCACCAATCACGGCGTCAGGTCGTCCGACCAGCCAGATGCGCATTACGCGCTGCAGAAGGTCGGCGCGCTGTAGTCTGTCAGGCAGGTTCAGACGTTGTTCAATCAGGCGCTTGCGCAAGGCTTTTTTTTCCAATGCCTTTGGTCTGTCGGAGTTATTCATAATCCCTACATGCAGTTTCATCCCATTTTGACATCGATTGCGCTCGCATCGTGCCTGCTCCTGCTGCCGCAGGCCCCGTCCTGCGCACAGTCGAGCGCTGCAGCAAAGGGGTCAGCCGACGAATTGATCTTGGAGATGAGCCAGGCCTTCAAGAAGGGCAACAGCAAGCGCCTGAGTAGCCTGCTGCCACAGGTCGCCGGTCATCCGCTGGAGCCCTGGGCCGCCTACTGGGAACTGCGCGCCCGCCTGGACACGGCGGCACCGAGTGAAGTGCAGCAGTTCTTCAGCCGTTATGCCGGCACTTACCAGGAGGACCGGCTTCGCAATGACTGGCTGCTGCTGCTCGGCCAGCGCCGCTACTGGACTGATTTTGCGGCCGAGCAGGCGCTGTTTCGCATGAGTGACGACCGCGAAGTTCGCTGCTACACGCTGGCCCTGGAGCCCCTGCAAAGCAGCCCGGAACTGGTCAACGAATTCAAGCGTCAATGGTACGGACAGAAGGAAATGGACGATGGCTGCGCCTATGGAGCAGCCCAACTCTACGCCGCCAAACTGCTGAGCGAGAGCGATGTCTGGCACAAGGCGCGTCTGGCCATGGAGGCGAATCGACCTAAAGCTGCCAAGGCCGCTGCAGCCATGATTTCAAGCACCGCAGCAGCACCCATCGATGAGATAGGCAACAACGCGGCACGCTATCTGTCCAAGCGCGTGGTCGCCATCCGGCGGGTTGCGCGCGAAGCCGTGGTGCTGGCGCTGATCCGCATGGCTGCTGGCGACCCTGACGTTACCGCCAGTGTGCTGGAAAACCACTGGAGCGTACACCTGACGTCCGAGCAGCGTTCCTGGGCCTGGGGCGTGATCGGCAAACAGGCGGCGCAACGCCTGTCGAGCCATGCCAGCGAATACTTTGCCAAAGCCAGCGACGCCGACCTTGACGATGAGCACCTGGGCTGGAAAGCTCGCTCCGCGCTGCGCCTGGGCCAGTGGAGCGCAATTGCACCGACCATAGCTGCAATGAGCCCCGAGACACGCCATGAGCCTATCTGGATCTACTGGAAGGCGCGCGCGCAGCAGCAACTGGCCAAGTCGGATGCCGATCGAAGGACCGCTTTGGCACCATTGGCGGAAATTGCCGGCGTACGGGGTTTCTACGAACAACTGGCGCTTGAAGAACTGAATCAGCGTATCAGCGTACCGGCGCGACCAGCGCCACTGACTGCTCAGGAAAAAGATAGCGCGCGGCACAATGCCGGTTTGAACCGGGCGCTGTACGCGATTCAGCTTGGTTTGCGCAGTGACGGCGTACGGGAGTGGAACTACAGCACCAATATGCACCAGCGCGGCGGCATGAGCGATCGCGAACTGCTGGCCGCTGCCGATCTGGCCTGCCAGCACGAAATCTGGGATCGATGCATCAACAGCAGCGAACGAACCAGGTCTGTCATCGACTTTGAGCAACGCTTCCCGATGCCGCACAAGGACGCGCTGCTGCAGCGCGCGGGGCAGATCGGCATCGACCCGGCCTTCGTCTACGGTCTGATCCGCCAGGAGAGCCGCTTTGTGATGGATGCACAGTCTGGTGTCGGTGCCGCCGGCTTGATGCAGGTGATGCCTGCCACGGCACGCTGGACCGCCCGGAAAATAGGCTTGAGCGATTTCAAGGCACACAAGATCAACGACCGGGACACCAATATCGCCATCGGTACCGGCTATCTGAAACTGGTGCTCGATACTTTTGATGGCTCCCTGCCGATGGCTGCCGCTGCCTACAACGCCGGCCCCAGTCGCGCCCGAAGCTGGCGCGGGCCGAGTGACGCGCCGCTGCTGGAGGGCGCCATCTGGGCCGAGAATATTCCCTTTGCCGAGACGCGTGACTACGTGAAGAAAGTGCTGGCCAACAGCACCAGCTATGCAGCGCTCATTAGCGCCCAGCCGCAGTCACTGAAAAGCCGGCTCGGCATGGTCGGTCCGAAAGATGCGCGAGTACCGGACGTGAATCTGGATCTGCCTTGAAACCATTAACCTTGGGCGACAGACCGCAGCTACGCGTAGCGAGCCGGATCTGTCCTCAACTGACTGGAAAGAAGCCATGCTCAAACTGATTGTCGGCAACAAGAACTACTCTTCCTGGTCGATGCGCGCCTGGGTGCTGCTCAAGCAAGCCGAAATTCCGTTTGAAGAAGTGATGCTGCGCTTTGATGCGTTCGATGCCTCTTCTGCCTTCAAAAAGGCGATATGCCAATTGACACCCACCGGCAAGGTGCCGGTGCTGCTTGATGACGATCTGGCGATCTGGGACACGCTGGCGATTGCTGAATACCTGGCCGAGCAGTTTCCCGACAAGCACTTGTGGCCGCAGGACCGGGCAGCGCGCGCCAGAGCGCGCAGCGTGTGCGCTGAAATGCACGCCGGCTTTAGTGGCTTGCGCAGCCATTGCCCGATGAACATCGAAGCGTCGTTGGCCGATACCGGTCGCCTGATCTGGCGTGACCAGGCAGCGGTACGCAGTGACGTAGCGCGTCTGCTGTCGATGTGGCAAAGCCTGCTGGTTGAGCACGGCGGGCCGCTGCTGTTTGGCAATTTCACTATCGCCGACGCCTACTTTGCGCCCATCTGCACGCGCCTGAAGACCTACGCTTTGCCACTGACGCCGACGATTGCGGCCTATGTAGAGCGGGTACTGGCTCTACCGGGCGTGCAGGCCTGGCTTGAGGCTGCTATGGCCGAGCAGGACTTCCTGCCGTTTGAAGAGCCTTATCGCTTACGGCGCTGAGCATATGACCCCCACGTTTGACGCTTCGCGTGCTGCACTGCCCCCCGAGGGGGCGCAGCCTGACTTGGGGCGGCCCGGCGCGGCGGCTGGCATGCAAACCTACCTGGTCGGCGGTGCGGTAAGGGATGCCCTGCTCGGGCTGGAACTAAAGGACCGCGACTGGGTCGTGGTGGGTGCGACGCCCGAACTGATGCTGCAGCAAGGCTTTCTGCCCGTTGGCAAGGACTTCCCGGTGTTTCTGCACCCAAAGACGCATGAAGAGTTTGCGCTGGCCCGCACCGAGCGCAAGACGGCTCCCGGCTACCACGGCTTTCAGTTTCATGCCGCCGCCGATGTGACGCTGGAGCAGGATCTGGCGCGTCGCGACCTGACCATCAACGCCATCGCCGTGGCCGCCAACACGAACCGCCTGGAGCAACGCGCTGATCTGGTCAGCGCGGAACTGATTGATCCCTACGGAGGGCAGCTGGATCTTAGGCGCAGGGTGTTTCGTCACGTCACCGAAGCCTTTCGCGAAGACCCGGTGCGCATCCTGCGCGTGGCCCGGCTGGCGGCGCGCTTTGCCGACTTCAGTGTGGCCAGCGAGACCACGCAACTGATGCAGGAAATGGTGCAGTCCGGCGAAGCAGACCATCTGGTGGCCGAACGCGTCTGGCAGGAACTATCCAAGGGCCTGATGGAAAGCGCGCCGTCGCGCATGTTTGCAGTACTGCGCGAGTGCGGCGCGCTTGAACGTGTGCTGCCCGAAGTGGAGCGCTTGTGGGGCGTGCCACAGCGTGCCGACTTTCACCCCGAAATTGACACCGGCGTGCACCTGATGATGGTGCTCGAAATGAGCGCCCGGTTGCAGGCGCCGCTGCCGGTGCGCCTGGCCTGCCTGTTGCACGATCTGGGCAAGGCCACTACCCCTGCCGAATTGCTGCCCAGGCACCACGGCCACGAGGAGCGCGGCGAGCGGCTGCTCAGGGGCCTTTGCCAGCGCCTGCGTGTGCCCACCGAATGCCGTGAGCTGGCCGAGGTGGTGGCACGCGAGCATGGCAACATTCACCGAAGCGGCGAGCTTGGCGCCACTGCTCTGGTTCGCTTGCTGCAACGCTGCGACGCTTTTCGCAAGCCTCAGCGCTTCGCCGAAGTGCTTCTTGCCTGTGAATGCGATGCGCGCGGTCGCCTCGGATTTTCCGAGTCAGGCTATCCACAGGCAACGCGGCTGCTTGCAGCACTGACTGCGGCGCAAAGTGTTGCCACGCAACCGATCGCCGAACAGGCCCTGAAGAGCGGCTCTGACGGCAGAAAAGTCGGCGAACTGATTGCCCAAGCGCGGACGCTTGCTGTCAAGGCCAGCGGTCTCGTCAACGGCTAGTGAGTGCGGGTGACTTTGGCCAGGTGAGGCGGCTGATCCGGGTTCATGCCTCGCGCGCGGGCCAGTGCTTCCACCATCGGATAAAAACTTTGAACCATGGAAACCGGATCGAGGTCCGGCGCGGCGCTTTGTACCGTCGGCAAGTTGGCCGTCGGCGTAGCCTCGGGCGCAGCCAGCAGGACCCGGGCACCGCGCAAGCGCATTTCCTCAGCGAGCGCGAGCAATCCAGCCTGTGCCGGGCCGCGCGGCGCCAGGACCAGAAGGGGGTAGCCTTCATCGATCAAGGCCATCGGCCCGTGCCTGATCTCCGCACCGGAAAATGCCTCGGCCTGAATACCACAGGTTTCCTTGAACTTCAATGCCGCCTCCATCGCCACTGACAGACCTGCACCACGCCCGATCACAAACAGTCGATCAACCGTAACCAGCGTCTCCACGGCGGCCGACCAGTCAGCCCTCGCAGCGCGCGCCAACACCTCGGGCAAGCCCGAAAGAGCCCGGCCGAACTGCTCATCTCCTTGCCAGGCGGCGACAACACGGGCACCAGCCACCATTTGGGCGATGAAACTTTTGGTGGCAGCAACGCTGATCTCGGCTCCGGCATGCAAGGGAAACAGCCATCTGGCGGCGCGTCCCAAGGGGGAGTCGGGATCATTGACAAACGCTGCTGTGCAGGCACCACCTTCGGCAAGAAAGCGGGTTGGCGCCACCAGATCCGGACTTTGTCCTGACTGCGAATAGGCCATCGACAGCAGGCCATCGCAAGCGATTTTGGAGTGATAAAGGGTGATCAGCGACATCGGCAGCGAGGTCACCAGGCGCCCCAGGCGCGCCATGATCAGGTAGGAGACGAAGTGCGCAGCGTGGTCAGAGCTGCCGCGCGCGATGGTCAGAACCGATGACGGCGCGTGTTCCTGCAGCCATACTCCAAAGTCGCCGTAATGCTCGCCGTCGAGCGCCAATTGCCGCGCCACTGCCGTTGGCGCATCAAGCGCTTCACGCAGCATGTGTGTCGTCAATGGACCTTCCCTCCACAAAGATGTTGAGCAGTTTGAAATCCCGATCCAGCAGTACCGCGTCGCCCCAGCAACCTGGAGCCAGACGCCCGCGATCCGTCAGACCAAGGTAATCGGCCGCGTGGGTCGAGACCCGGCTGGAGGCCTCGCCAAGGCTCAGACCGAGCTCATTCACCAGATTGCGAAAGGCCTGATCCATGGTCAGGGTTGAGCCCGCCAGCGTGCCATCGGCCAGACGCACACCACCCAGGCACTTTGTAACCGTGTGGCGGCCCAGTCGGTAGTCGCCGTCGGGCATGCCGGCCGCAGCCGTCGAGTCAGTGACGCAGTAAAGCCCCGCAATGGCGCGCAGGGCGACTCGAATGGCGCCTGGATGTACATGGATCAGGTCTGGAATGATTTCAGCGTGATTCGCGTGCGCCAGCGCCGCGCCCACCATGCCGGGAGCACGATGGTGCAGACCGGTCATCGCGTTAAATAGATGAGTAAAACTGCCAGCCCCCTTGGACAAGGCTTGCAGACCTTCTTCATAGGTCCCCTCGGTATGGCCAATCTGCACCCGAAAACCCGACGCGCAGAGCGACGCGATGATTTCCATGTGGCCCGGCACTTCGGGGGCCAGCGTAATCAGCCGGATCGGGAACAAGTCGTTCAGACGCTGCAATTCCGCTAGATCGAGGGCCCTTGCAAAGTCGGGTTGGGCACCGAGCTTGCCCTGATTGATGTAGGGCCCCTCCAGATGCACACCAAGGACGCGCGAGCCAGAGGGGCTGCGCTGCAAACCCAGGTCCCGCATCGCAACAAAAGCCTGTTCCAGCTCCGGCGCGGGCGCCGTCATGGTGGTTGCGAGCAAGGCCGTTGTTCCATGGCGGGCATGTAACTCGCTGACGCGCCGCAAGGCGTCGCCTCCTTCCATGATGTCGCGACCGGCACCACCATGTACATGCAGATCGATAAAGCCTGGAACGACCAAGGGTTCCATGGAATCGCGAACCTGGGATTCGTCGACCTGGTCGCCGGACACGGCCAGCACTCGCCCCTCATCGTCAAGCTCGATCACACCGCGGACAAAACCGCCAGGCGTGAGGATGTTGCCGATGATTTGCTTCGCGGTCATAGTGTGTGCGTCCGGTCGCCATGCGAGAACCCGATGGCATCCCAGGGTTCGCCCTTGAACAGGCCGATCACCTTGAACAATTCGCCCATTTCATGTTCCATGATCAATCGCTGAGCGTGCACACGCTCATTCAGCGAGGCGCTTTCAAGCAGGCCGGCAAGGCCACAATTGATCAGAAACCGGCCCTGCGTGCAATAGCCCAGCACGCCCAGACCGGCCTCTTGCGCGGCCAGCGCAATGCCCGTGAAATTGACGTGGGCGGTGATGTCCTTCAGTCCGACATCGGTCAGGGGATCGGGGTCCGACTGGTGATTGCGGTGGCACATCACGGTGCCCATGTGGCGCTGCGGATGGAAGTACTCATGCTCCGGAAAACCGTAATCAATCAGAAAGATCGCGCCGCGCTCGAGCTTGTCAGCCAGCGTTCCGATAAAGGAATGGCCCTGCTCATGAATCTCCGTCAAAAAATCGTGCTCACCCTCGATCTGGCAAGGTGGGCGCAGGTCCGTCGGTCGCTCACTCCACCTGAAAGAACCTGGCTGCTTGTCCTGCACCGAATTCAAGACCACACCGCGTTCATGCCAGACACCGCGCACGCGGGAAAGCAACTTGACCGGCATCGCGTCGAGCACCTCGTTGCCTATCACCACGCCTTGCATGCTCTGCGGTAACTCGCTTACCCAGCGCACTACGGAAGCGTACTTTTCCAATCTGGCTTGCTGACGCA
This sequence comes from uncultured beta proteobacterium, assembly GCA_903927295.1. Taxonomy (GTDB): domain Bacteria; phylum Pseudomonadota; class Gammaproteobacteria; order Burkholderiales; family Burkholderiaceae_C; genus Rhodoferax. Next base: position 20,630 of record CAIYMN010000227.1, read on the forward strand.
AGCGCAAAGTACCCGACAAGTCAACGATGCTGTAACGCGGCAACGGCAGGCCTTGCGCCTGCAGGGTCTCCAGCAACTGCAGCGCCAGCGCACCTGAGCCGGCACCGAACTCCCAGATCTCGCTGGTCTGCGTCAGCTGCAGGGCCTGCGCCACCTGCGCTGCCAGGGTCCGACCATACAGCGGGGTCATCTCCGGCGCGGTCACAAAGTCGCTGCCAGAGCCCGCTTCACCGTCCGCGTTGGAAGCAGGCATAGGGCCGAACTTGGTACTGTCGTTGGCGTAGTAACCCAGGCCCGGTGTGTACAGGGCCAGCGCCATGAATTCGTCAAAGCCGATCCAGCCACCGCGCGCAGCAATGGTTTGCGCAATATGCAACTGCAGGGCGCTCGTTAAACTGTAGGCTGTTGTCATCACAGGCTGAATTGTCCACCAATGTCCACTCCCGTTTCTGCCCGCACGGTCCTTGTCACTGGCGCCGCCAAAAGGCTGGGTCGTGAAATCGCGCTTGCGCTGGCGAAAGACGGCTGGCAGGTCGCGGTGCATTACCGAAATTCACGGGAAGACGCCACCAAAACGGTTGCCGATTGCGCCCGGTTGGCTGGTGCCAGTGCTGCCTTTCGCGCCAACCTGACGAACGAGACGGCGGTGCGCAATTTGCTGCCAAAGGTGATTCGGCGATTTGGTCGGGTTGACGCCATTGTCAACAGCGCCTCCACGTTTGAGCACGATACTGCAGCCAACTTCACCTTCGCTGCCATGGACAAGCACCTGCGCAGCAACGCCGGTGCCGCCATCATTCTGGCGCAAGCTCTGCATGCACACGTAACCGGACGCGATGGCTCGGTGAGTGCCCAGGCACGCCGGCCGCTGGGCGTCGTGGTGAACCTGCTGGATCAGAAGCTCTGGAACCAGAACCCTGACTTTTTCAGCTACACCCTCTCCAAAGCAGCACTCGAAGCCGCCACGACCATGCTGGCCATGGCCTTGAGCCCGCAACTGCGCATTGTCGGCGTCGCGCCGGGCTTGACACTCACAAGCCATCTGCTGAGTGAAGAAAAGTTTGAAGCGCTGCACCGGCTCTCACCACTAGGCCGTTCTTCGACTGCTGCCGACGTGGCCGCCACCGTCAAGTTTGCAATCGACAACCAGTCGATCACCGGCACGACGCTGCTGGTCGATGGCGGACAACATCTGATGAAGTTCGAGCGCGACTTCTCGTTGCTGTAACGTGCCAGTCAAACACCCACCCACTCTGTTCAGGGTCACACCATGTCTCCCACCCAAGGAAATCACACCCTGACACTCACGGGCCTGCGTTTCAATGCCAGCCTGGGCATACTGGAACTGGAAAGGAATGCGCCGCAGCCGATTCAGGTCGATGCCGAACTCAACCTGGGCAGCCAAGCCTTGTTGCCGCACGATGACGACATCAAGCGCGTGCTGGACTACCGCAAGGTGCGCCAGATCATCATCAACGAGTGCACCGCGGAGCACGTGAATCTGCTGGAGACCCTGATAGGCAAACTGGCGAACCGCCTGCTGCAACTGCCCGGTGTGCTGGGTGTGCGCGTCAAGATTGCCAAGCTGGAGATTTTTGAGGATTGCGAGGTGGCGATCCGGGTGGAAACAGGGCAATGGTGAGTTCTTCTCACTTTTCCATTTCCCCGACTCACACCCCGCCCTCTCCCGCCCCGCTGGGCGGAAGAGGGGGCCAACAGCCCTATTTGGCCGCATGCCTGAACAAAGGCAGTACATTCTCGGTTTAAAGCACCTTCAACACCCGAAAGATCATGCAGCCATCCCCATCTGATTCTGATTTACGTGACTGGCACAAACGTTTCGCCGCCATGGCGAACAATCGAGCTTGGGAGTTGTCTGTCTTTGAGCGCACCCCAGAGCAGGACCAGGAGATGCTTGACGCAGCGCACGCGTCGGCCTGGCATTGGAGCGCCATAGGCACAGAGCTGAACCGGATGCGCTCCACCATGCTTCTGGCTGAAGTGCACGCACTGCTTGGCTTTGGAGCCTCTGCACTTCGTTACGCCGAAGAAATGCGTGCCTACTTTACGGCCCGAGAGACTGCCGACTGGGAGCTTGCGTTCACGCACGTGATCCACGCACACGCCGCAAGCGCAGCGGGTGCTGTTGAAGCGCATCGAATCGCTTATCAAAGCGCACAGATGGCGCTGAAGGCCATCGTTGATGACGAAGACAGAGCCATCGTCATCAAGACTTTCAGTCAAGTACCTTTGCCTGACTGAACTTAGAACATGCACTTCTTTCGTTTAGAAACGCGACCAAATAGGGCTGTTGGCTCCTCTCTTCCGCCCGGCGGGGCGGGAGAGAGGCGGGGGTGAGTGAGTGGGGGCCAACCCGGAAGTAAGAGAAAATCCCCCCCATGGAACTGAAAATCGAACGCGAAACCCACAAACTCGAAAAGCGCCTTTGCCGCCAGGTCGGACAGGCCATCATGGACTTCAACATGATCGAGGAAGGCGACCGCGTCATGGTTTGTGTTTCAGGTGGCAAGGACAGTTACGGATTGCTCGACATCTTGCTGAAATTGCAAGCGAGGGCGCCGATCCAGTTTGAGCTGATTGCAGTCAACCTGGACCAGAAGCAACCCGGCTTCCCGGCACACATCCTGCCTGAGTACCTGAAGACGCTAGGTATCGAGTTTCACATCGAGACGCAGGACACTTACAGCATCGTGAAGAAAGTGATTGCCGAGGGCAAGACCATGTGCAGCCTGTGCAGTCGACTGCGTCGTGGCATTTTGTACCGCGTTGCCGACGAGCTGAAGATAACAAAGATCGCTCTGGGTCATCATCGTGACGACATGTTGCAAACCTTCTTCCTGAACATGTTCTTTGGTGGCAAACTCAAGGCCATGCCACCCAAACTGGTGAGTGATGACGGCGGCCATATCGTGATCCGTCCACTGGCCAATGTGAATGAGAATGACCTGACACGCTGGGCTGCGCACCGCCAGTTTCCCATCATTCCCTGCACCCTGTGCGGCAGCCAGGAAAACCTGCAGCGCCAGCAAATCGGAAACATGCTGCGCGAATGGGAAAAGAAGGACCCGGGGCGCATCAAGAGCATGTTCACTGCGCTGCACAACGTGGTGCCATCTCACCTGATGGACGCCCGGCAGCACGACTTCAAGAATGTCCGCATCACCGGCATACCGAACGAGAACGGCGACAAGGGTTTCGATGACGAAGAATTTTCCCCACCGAGCCTGCCGGCACTGCAGGTAGTGGCCCTTTAAACATGCGAGCCACCCGCATCATTGCCCTGCGCCATGGCGAGACCGCCTGGAACGTGGATACCCGCATTCAGGGCAGGCTTGACATTGACCTGAACGACACGGGTCGCTGGCAGGCGCGGCGCGCGGCACAGGCACTCGCAAGCGAGGAAATTGACGCCGTCTATTCGAGCGACTTGCTGCGTGCCTGGGACACGGCCTGCATGATCGCCAGGGCGACCGGTCAAGAAGTGCAAGCTGTGCAAACCTTGCGCGAGCGCGGGTTTGGCGCTTTTGAAGGCAGGACCTTTACTGAAATTGAAGCCATGTGGCCCGAGCAGACAATGCGCTGGCGCCAGCGTGATCCGCTGTGGAAACCCGAAGGCGGTGAATCGCTGCTGGAATTGCGCGAACGTATCGAACAGACAGTGTCCACGCTGGCTGAGCGTCACCCGGGTGAGCAAATTGTTCTGGTCGCACATGGTGGAGTGCTGGACGTTCTTTACCGCCTCGCAACCCGGCAGGATCTGCAGACACCGCGCAGCTGGAATCTGGGTAACGCGACCATCAATCGCCTGCTCTGGACACCTGAAGGCCTCACTCTGGTGGGTTGGGCCGATACGCGACATCTCGAAGACGACGAGGCGCTTGATGAAACCAGCGCTTGACCCGGTACAGAAAGCACCACGCAGCCGGATGGAACGGTTGCTGATCGTATCGGCCGCCCTGACCATACTGAGCAGCGTGCTGGGCCTGCTGCCACTGCACTTTGTCTGCAAGCCCCTGACCATGCTGATCGCCATGGCTTGGGTGTATCTCCGCGCATCTCAGGTGCGTGCGCTGGAACGCTTTGACTTGCTGCTGCTGGCAGCGCTGGCGGCCAGCATGGCGGGCGATGTGTTCCTTATGTTGCCTGGTGGCTACTTCATCCCGGGATTGGCTTCCTTTTTGGTAGCGCACCTCTTTTACATCGCCCTGTTCCGTCAGGGCATCAGCTGGTTTCCAAGCACTCGCGCGCTGCTGCTCACGATGGGCGTGGGCGCTGCCATGTACGCCTGGGTCTGGGGCGGGCTGACGGACCCGGTATTGAAAGTGGCCGTCGCGGCCTATGTCGCCATCATCTCATTGATGGTGGCACAAGCCATTGGACGGGCCACAGTGCTGCGTGAGGATGCATCGAAGGCGGTAGCACTGGGTGCCTGCATCTTTATGCTGAGTGACTCGCTGATTGCCGTCAATCGCTTCGTGCAACCGTTGCCCCTGGTGTCTTTGTGGGTGCTGACGACCTACTACGTGGCGCAGATCCTCATGGTGCATAACGCCCAACGGCAGAACGCCGCTTGATCAGGCGTCAAACATATCGCCGTCGCGATTCGGTGGTGTGACACCCAGGTGTCTGTACGCGGCCAGTGTCGCTATGCGACCGCGCGGTGTGCGCTGCAAATAACCTTGTTGGATCAGATAGGGCTCGATCACATCTTCAATCGTCTCGCGCTCTTCGCCGATGCTGGCAGCAATGTTGTCCAGGCCAACCGGCCCGCCGTCAAAGCGGTGAATGACTGCTTCGAGTAGTTTGCGGTCCATCAAGTCAAAGCCCTGTGGATCGACATCGAGCATGGCCAGTGCGCGGTTCGCAATGTCCAGCGTGATCTGGCCGGAGCCCTTGACATCGGCATAGTCTCGCACCCGGCGCAGCAAACGGTTGGCTATGCGCGGCGTCCCACGCGCGCGTCGCGCAATCTCGAAACCGCCCTGGTCATCGGTCGGTACCTTGAGCAGGCCAGCGCTGCGCTTGACGATGCGCGCCAGTTCCTCGGGTGAATAGAACTCAAGCCGCGCCACGATGCCAAAGCGGTCGCGCAGAGGATTGGTCAACATACCGGCACGAGTAGTGGCGCCGATCAGGGTGAAGGGCTGCAGGTCGAGTTTGATGGATCTGGCGGCAGGACCCTCACCGATCATGATGTCGATCTTGTAGTCTTCCAGCGCCGGGTAAAGAATTTCCTCTACCACCGGGCTGAGGCGGTGAATTTCGTCAATGAAGAGAACGTCGTTTTTTTCCAGGTTTGTCAGCAAGGCCGCGAGGTCTTTCGGCTTTTCCAGCACCGGGCCGCTGGTCTGGCGCAGATTGACGCCAAGTTCATGGGCAATGATGTGCGAGAGAGTGGTTTTGCCAAGGCCGGGCGGACCAAACAGCAGCACATGGTCCAGCGCCTCCTGGCGCATTTTGGCGGCGCCGATAAAGATCTCGAGTTGCTCGCGCACCTTGAGTTGACCGACGTATTCATCGAGCAGTTTGGGTCGCAGCGCGCGCTCCAGCGCTTCCTCATTCGGCGAGGCAGGCGCCGCGGACACCATACGCTTGGGTGGCGGGGCAAAGTCGTCGGTTTGAATGCTCACGGCTTGGGGTTTTCCTATCAACCCTGACTATAGCCTGCAGTGCGACGCACCGGCTCAAGTGTCTGATCGAATGAACCGATAACCCAAGATGACCCGGTCATTTTCGGCCAGTTAGTCATTGTGAACCTCACATGAGTCTCCTGATATGCAAACAAGCTGCCTGAAATCCCTGCCTCGGGGTTGCCGTCTACCTCATGCGCGATCAACCTGGCGCAGTTGGTGCCTGTGGTGCGGACTCGCCGCGGCTCTGGTCGCAGGTCTGCCAGGCCGTGGTCAGGCCTCGGACGCCGCACACACGGAAGAAGTGTCCACCAGGAAGCCGGCCAGCACTGCCTCAGCCACAAAAACGGCGACCGAAAAGGCGCCTGGGTCGATTGCAAAATCTGTAGCGGATCAAATTCGTGCGGCAGTCGACGGTGGTGCATTGAACCGAAAGCAGCAGACGCTGACCATTGATAACGATAGCAAGAAAACTGTCAAGGCGGCAGACAAGCCACGCCACGCCGAGGTAGAAACAGCGAAAAAACATGCGTCCAGTCAACCGTCCCATGACGGTGACGTGCATTGGAGCTACGAGGGCGAGAATGGCCCCTCGGCTTGGGGCAAACTCAAGAGTGAGTTCAGCGTCTGTGCCACTGGCAAACGCCAATCCCCCATCAACATTGAAGAGTCAGGCACGCTGCAGGGTCCAGCCGAACCGCTGCAATTCAATTACCAGACAAGCGGGGCATCCGTGGTCAACAATGGCCATACGATCCAGGTTGATTTGGTCGGTGAAAACTCGCTGACAGTGCGCAACTCGACCTACAAACTGCTTCAGTTTCATTTTCACACGCCATCTGAAGAGCGCATCAACCACCAGAGTTTTGCCATGGTGGCACATCTGGTGCACAAGAATGCCGAAGGGCAGCTGGCGGTGGTCGCAGTGCTGCTTGACCCCGGAGTAGCCAATGCCCTGATCAACAAGGTCTGGACCCACATGCCACTGGACTCCAATGACCGGGTGCGCTTGCCCGGCGGCATCATCGACATGAACGAGTTGCTGCCGAAAGACCAGCGCTATTACCAGTTCATGGGTTCACTGACCACGCCGCCTTGCACCGAAGGCGTTCTTTGGCTGGTGCTCAAACAAGCTGCAACCCTGAGTGCTGCACAGATCAAAATGTTCTCGCAACTTTTTCCGAACAAC
>CAIYMN010000228.1 GCA_903927295.1 uncultured beta proteobacterium
CACACGACCATCATCCAGCTCGGCATTTGTTGATAGTGGGCAATCTGATCCGGCGTCATACCCGCACTGGCCTGGTACTTGGCGCCCTGCAACATGCTCATCACGAAGTCGAACACCCCGACGAAGTTGAACAGCACCGCGATCACGCCAACCAGCCAAACATGCCGCGGTGTCTTCACTAATGCATTTGTCATCGCAAGCTCCAAAAAACAAAGGAAAGCTGACTTTCAATTTTGACAATCAAGATCGTTATGCAGCAGCCATGAAACAGTGATGACTCTTCATGCGCTTGCTGGCATTCACACCTCGTTGCGCAGGCGCTCGGACTCCCTGCGCACAGACTCCGCATAATCTGCGGCTTTGCGCTGGGCAAGTCTGTGTTCAACTTCGTCGCGCTTGTGTTCCAGGCGATAGGACCGCCTCAGCCACCAGGTAAACACGCCTGCCGAGACAAGCAGACCGCCGCTCGCCATGGATAGCCAATTGCCTTGATTGGTGATGGTCACAATCCCGGCCACTCCGTAAACATAGGGGAGAGCCTCATATAGCCATTCGGGTTTGTGGATTTCAAACATTGATCAACCTTTGGCGCTGTTTTGAACATGGTACTCGCCACCTGAAAACCCATTCCAGGGTGGGGGCAAGAATACGCTTCATGCCTGGCCGTACCCTCCCCCACCTGGCGTAGAAATCTCAAACACGTCACCGACCCGCATCTCGGCCTGCCCGATGTGCGCCAACGCTTCCACTCGTCCATCCGAGCGCAGCACCCGGTTGATGCCTGGCTGACCCGTTTGCCCGCCGGCCATACCGAATGAAGGGTGGACGCGCCCATTCGAGAGAATGCTGGCCGTCATCGGCTCCAGAAACCGGACCCTGCGCACGCCACCGCTACCACCGTGCCAGTGTCCTGCCCCGCCCGAACCAGCTCGAATTTCATAGCTGTCGAGGCGAACCGGAAAGCGGAACTCCAGCACCTCCGGGTCGGTCATGCGCGAGTTGGTCATGTGCGTCTGAACGACATCGGTACCGTTGAAACCATCGCCAGCGCCCGAGCCCCCAGAGATGGTTTCATAGTACTGGTAGCGCGCATTGCCGAACGTGAAGTTGTTCATGGTGCACTGACTGGCTGCCATTTCGCCCAGCGCGCCGTAAAGCGCGTTGGTGATGCAACTCGACGTTTCCACATTCCCCGCCACTACCGAGGCAGGTGGATTGGGGTTGAGCATGCAACCCTCGGGAATGATCACCGACAGGGGCTTAAGGCAACCGGCGTTGAGCGGAATGTCGTCATCCACCAGCGTGCGAAACACGTACAGAACTGCGGCCATGCAAACGGCCTTGGGTGCGTTGAAGTTGTTGCTCTGTTGTTCGGATGTGCCAGTGAAATCAATCACTGCACTGCGCTCCGACACATTGACCCGGATAGACACCTGGATCTGCGCGCCATTGTCCAGCGGCAAGGTGAAGCTGCCGTCCTTCAGTCGTGTGATGACGCGGCGCACGGATTCTTCGGCGTTGTCCTGCACATGGCACATATAGGCCTGCACCATGTCGAGCCCAAAATGCTCGACCATCTTGCGCAGTTCCTGCACGCCTTTTTCATTGGCGGCAATCTGTGCCTTGAGATCAGCGAGGTTCTGCTGCGGGTTGCGTGAAGGGTATTCACCACTTTGCAGCAACGCGATGATCTGTGCCTCCTGCAGCACGCCGCGATCCACCAGCTTGACGTTGTTGATCTGCACGCCCTCTTCCTCGATGCGCGTGGAAAACGGCGGCATGGAGCCCGGCGTCGTACCGCCGATGTCGGCATGATGACCGCGCGAGCCCACGTAAAAGGTCGCCTTACCGTTCAGGTAGACCGGCGTGATGACCGTGATGTCGGGCAGGTGCGTGCCGCCGTGATACGGATCGTTCAGTACATAGACATCACCGGGCTGCATGGTCCCGGCGTTTTCACGAATCACGGTCTTGATGCTCTCGCCCATGGAGCCCAGGTGCA
>CAIYMN010000229.1 GCA_903927295.1 uncultured beta proteobacterium
CGTGTCGTAACTGCCACTCCTCACGTACAAAGACAACGCCAGCGTCTGCCAGAATTTTTCGAGCGCGGGCCTTGTCAGGAATTTCTGGTGTGGGCGTCCAAAACTTAGGATCAGTGAAATCGATCTCGATCAGGGAAGGTTCACCCAAGTCCAAATCCTTCAACAAGTCACGCGCCTTCCCGACGACATCATCGCAATACCGGACATGCGGAATTTCAGATGGTTCATTCACAGAAGTTGGCCTGCAAGTTCTGATCAACTCGTCGATTGCATCTTCATATAGGACCGTGGTTGTTTGCATCGCAACACGGTAATAGTCAGAAGGCTTCGTACCCAGAAAGGCTGCCCAAACGATCGTATTGTTACCGTCCAGCAAATCTTCTGTCATGAACTTTCCCCCCAGTGCGGGGGTGACCAGACGGATTTGATTCTTGAGATTGATATACGCGTACTTGCGTTGAGCACGAGACCGCTGTTGAAACGGGGTCCCATTTTTGTAGTGGTTAATGCGCTTCAATTCATTCTCCGGTCAAGTTTTCCAAGCCGACATCAGTCAAGTCAGTCGGGCAAACAGAGCCCGAAAGCCCGGGTTGCGGTCGCTGGCTTGTTGCATTGCGTCATATTCACTGCGGGCGTAGACGTGGACGCCAATGGTTGTACCTGAGCTGTTGCGCAGCTCGACGTAGTAGTTTTGTGGGTTTGCCATTTCAAGTTCCTTAAGTTAGGGGTACACGATGCAAGTCTGTTGCCACCGCGTTCTTAACGCCATAGAAATCGATTCTTGCCGTAGGTGGCGACAAAATCGGTCCCGCTCCCGTGCCGTTTTCAAAAATCTTCATTGAGCCTGCACAGTGGCTGGTTGACAACATCCCGGCAAACGAGAAAGAGAAGTTCACGGAATGCACGCACGAGCAACTAACCATGGCTCGTTTCAGTCTTCGAGGAGATCGAATTCGTCTGGTGCAGGTGGTTCGTTCTTCACCGTTCGTTGCCCGACCAGAACACCTTGCTCAAAGCGCAGGAAAAGGCTGTTCTCAAAAATGCTGGAGTAGCCGGCGTGGGAGTAGGCAAGCATCTTGCCGTAAGGGCAGCAAAGCTCCCCGGTCACCCAATCGGCAAACACTCGGTCCGGCGTCTCTGGAAACAGGACTTTCAGCGCGACCTCTCGCCCATCAGGGAACTTGCCCCGAATGCTGGCCAGGAACAGGCGATCATCGATGATCTCCCAGTGCCCAAAATATCCTCTTCTATTGGCCGTATTGGGCCGTTTGAAATGAATGTTTCTGTTGCGGCGCCTTGCCAGCCAGGGGTACAGGGGTTCGGCGAACAAACTGTATTCCTTTCCCTCAAAGGTCAATTGCTCGGGTATTTGTGCGGTCATGGTTCACCTTTCAAGAAATGAAAATTCAACTGTTCTGGCAATTCACTCTTACACCGACATTAGGCAAACGCCATCGGTCAGACAAAGGCAGCACGTCGCTTGGCCACCGGAACGCGCACGGCGTGCTCACGCTCCAGTTCGGTGATCCATGATTCAAGGCTGAATCGCTCGTCGATCAGCACCTCCTGACGCCGCACCGTTGCGAAATCACCAGGTGCGAGTTGAGTGAGTGCCGCCAGGCGATCACCAATGGTTTGCGGCAAGGCTGCGTTGGCGTCGGACAGGGCATAAGTCGCCAGCATCCGGCACCGATGTACGTCATCGAGTGGCAAGAACTTGATCTTGAACGTGAAGCGCCGCATCGCGGCCACATCCAGTGCCTTGACCAGATTCGTGGCACAAATGAAGACTCCCTTGAAGTTCTCCATTTGTTGGAGCAACTCATTAACCTGAGTCACCTCCCAAGGGCTGCGAGCCAACCGTCTGTCACGCAGAAAACTGTCCGCTTCGTCCAGCAGAAGGACCGATCCGTCCGCTGCCGCCTCATGGAACATGTTGGCAATGGCCTTCTCTGTTTCACCCATCCATTTACTTGATAGGTCCGAGACGCGTTTGGTTAGAAGCGGTCGGTCCAGAGTGTTGGCAATATAGGCTGCCAGTGAGCTCTTGCCAGTGCCAGGAATTCCGTGAAAGGCCAGACTGGCACAACCGGTGCGGCGCAAGCCGTCCAGAATCCGAGAAAGCGGGGCGCTGGTTTCAAGGTTGAGCGCGTCCAGATCCCAGTCCATGCTGTTGATCGACTGCAAGAGTCCGAGCGGCGCGCGGCCGTTGATGCGTTGACTGGCGTCGATGGCACCCAGCAGCGCATTGGTTTTCAACTTGGCTTCGCCACGGGATCCCAGGCGCGCAAAGCGGGCTGCCATGGCGAGTTGCGCGGGCGTCAAGTTGTTGTCTGCTGCAATGGCATCAAGCTTGCGTTGGTCGATGGTGAAGTCGGAAGTGACCTGGGCTACCAACTGCCGGCGCGCGCTCATGGGGGGCTGGCTGAGCTTTAGGTGATACACAAAGCGCCGCAGGGTCGAATAACTCAGCGAATTGGATTCATTGCAGAGCCAAAGGGTGGGTATCGAGCAAGTGTCCAGCCGATCATTGAGGAGTGACTCACGGGAAATCGCAAGTTCATCGAACTCTTTGAAGACCAGGACCGCGCCAGAATGCGTTTGCAGGATATGCTGCGTCCACTGATAACGCTCAAGGCGTACCTCTGTCTCATTTGCCCAGTCGGTGGTGTTGTAGTCGGTTTTGAGCTCAAAGCCAGCCAGTTCGGTGGCCTGTATCAGAAGACGGGCGAGTTCGGTCTTTCCAACGCCAGAGGGCCCCTGAATCAGGATGTTGACGCCACGTTCGCGTGTCTGCGCAGCCGCCTTCAGGCAGTCAACAATCCATTTGAATTCGTCTACCAGGTGCGGGAAGTCGGAAATCGTGAGAGAGGGTGATGCAACAGGGTCAAGAAAAGTGGCCTGCAAGCCATCGCAGGAATCGGCATGCAAGAGAAACAGGCGGTAAGCCACCGCTCCGACTCCTACAAATTCCTCCATATGATCGGGGGCGCGGTCGAGCTTGACAAGATGATGTGAACGCAAGGTTCGCTGGGGTTTGAACGCCTCTCTTAGTTCAGGCTCGGTGCAACCTACCATGGCCGCAAACTGGCCCCAGGCGGCGCCCATGGAGACCATTGGAAGATGCTTCAGGAAATCTCGAAAGCCCGCCCATTGTCTGGAAGTCACTGCACATTGAAGAATCTCTGTCTCCAGCGGGGCGAGCTTGTACAAGGCGGTGACGTGAGCAAGGTTTTCATGCTGTCCATGCTGGCGAAGTGCATCGGACTCCAGCAGCGATAGAGTTTCAGCGAATGCGCAACGGATCAGCTCTGGCTCGCGCTTCCAGGTGCTGAGGATTTCCGACTGAAAGATGGACCACAGAGCACTTTGGTTTGACAAGAGCAATTTGCACAATGACACAGCGTCATGTGAATCAACCGAGTGGCTCTGGATTTCTTTTGAAAATTTGGCAGAAAGCGCCATCCGCATCGGCTCTGGCCACAGCAGGGCGGGGCCGACAAGCCGCAAAAGACGATCACTTTCGCTGAAATGCTCGTCATAATTACCCGCTGCGACAACGCAGCGCAGAACAAACCGAAGCGTCGGAAGGTGAAGTTGCTTTGTTTCGCTGAGAAAAGTGACGAACTCTGGAGTACCGGTCATGCTGGTCACCTGGAAGGTAGTTGGGACCCTTCCACGATACGCAGACCTTGCGACAAAACCCGACGTCGATACCTAACTACGCACCACCCGTCCCGGGTTCAGCAGATTTTGCGGGTCCAGCGCGCGCTTGACGGCACGCATCATGTCCAGTGCCACCGGGGATTTGTATTGTTCCAGTTGCTCCACTTTCAGGCTGCCGACACCGTGTTCTGCCGAGATCGATCCTTTGAATGCCGTGACGCTGTCATACACCATGGTGTTGACCTGCTCCTCGTACTCGGCCAGGAAGCGCGCCGGGTCCATGTGCTCGGGTGCCTGCACGTTGTAGTGCAGGTTGCCATCACCCAGGTGGCCGAAGTTGACCATGCGCACGCCGGGTAGGGCTTGCTGCAGCAGCGCATCAGTCGTGCGAACGAATTCAGCGATGCTGGAGATGGGTACCGAGATGTCGTGCTTGATGTTCAGTCCTTCCAGCGGCTGCGCCAGAGGAATGCTCTCGCGGATGTGCCACAGTTGATTGACCTGCGACAGGCTCTCGGCCACTACGGCATCGGTGACAAGGCCTTGCTCCAGCGCCGCTTCCAGCAGTCCCTCAAACTGCTCTCTGGCGTGCGCTTCGGACACATGGTCAGAGATCTCCAGTAGCACACAGTAGAGTGCGTCCCTTTGCGGTGGCATGTGCAGCTGAGAGAAGTGTTTGGCCACCAGGCTGAGCGCAAAACTTCCCATGACTTCAAAGCCCGTCAGACCCGCAGCAAAGTGACGCCGTGCCAGTGTCAGCAAATCCGTTGCGTGCTCCAGCGACGGTACGGTGGTCCAGGCTGTCAAGCGGGCCGCTGGCAGTGGATAGAGTATCAGCGTGGCAGCGGTAATGATGCCCAGCGTGCCCTCCGAGCCAATCATCAGGTCGCGCAAGTCGTACCCGGTGTTGTCCTTGCGCAGACCCGACAGGCCGTGCCAGATCTCACCCTGCGCTGTCACCGCTTCGAGTCCCAGACACAGGTCGCGTGTGTTGCCATAGCGCAGCACCTGTGTGCCGCCAGCGTTGCAGGCCAGATTGCCGCCGATGGTGCAGGTGCCCTCGGAGGCCATACTCAATGGAAACAGCAGGTCCGCTTCTTCGGCGCGCTGCTGCAGGTTTTGCAAAATGCAGCCGGCCTGCACGGTCATCGTCAGGTTCGCTGCATCGACGCTGAGCACCGCGCTCATGCGTTGCAGGCTGAGCAGAATCTGCCGCCCCGACTCGTCGGGTGTGCTGCCCACCACCAGTCCGGTGTTGCCTCCTTGAGGCACGAGACTGAGGCCGCAGTCCGGGTGCGTCGAGAGATAGCTGGCGCAGGTCTTGACGATCTGCGCAACTTCTTCGGTGGACGCGGGGCGCAGTACGGCCAGTGCCTTGCCCCGCGAGCGCTTGCGCCAGTCCTGCGTCCAGGCGCTCAAGTCGCCATCGGTGAGTACGTGGGCATTGCCGACGATGTGGCGCAGGGTGTCGAGCAGGGTTTGCATGTCAGGAATTCCTTGCAACTTGGGTTCTCTGGCGTAAGCGCACGTGCAGCACGCAGGCGGCAAACAGGCTCAGGCACAGCAGCACTTCGATCAGCGCCAGCAAGTTTCCCGGTGCTTTGTCGCTGTAGGCGCGTACCACGCCTTCGGTGAAATAGAGCCAGACCAGGAGACTGACCCAGCGGTAGGTGTACATGCGGTTCTTCAGCAGTCCAGCCAGCGGGATGCACATCGGCAATACCTTGAGCGCCAGCCAGGATCCGCCGGGCCGCAGCGGCGCCAGGTAAAGCTCCCAGGCCAAGCCCAGCAGGATCAGGCCCAGCAGACTGCCGACGGCGACAACGCGGGTGCTGGCGACCCCGACGGAAGGTGTTTTTTGGATTGGCTGCATGGCAATGGCATCATAGCGGCCATGATTCAAAAAATTCTGCGTTTCCCATGGAAGAGCACCGCGCGCACGCTGCGCGAGCGCTTTCGCGAGGATCGCCTGGGTGTGACAGCCAGCAGCCTAACCTTTACCAGCACCATGGCCCTGGTGCCGCTGCTTACCGTGGCACTGGCCGTGTTCACCGCCTTTCCGATGTTTTCCAGATTTCAGGATGTGCTGCAGAAATGGCTGATGGAGAGTCTGATTCCGGACAACATCGCCCGCCAGGTGATGGGCTATTTGACCCAGTTTGCCAGCCATTCGTCCAAACTCGGCGGGGCCGGGGTGGCCCTGCTGTTTGTCACCGCGCTGGCGCTGATTCTGACCATTGACCATACGCTCAACAGCATCTGGCGTGTTCGTACACCTCGCTCTTTCGGCCAGCGGATCCTGATTTACTGGGCCGCTCTCACACTGGGGCCGCTGTTGCTGGGCTTCAGTCTGAGTCTGAGTTCCTACGCCATCTCTGCTTCCCGGGGCGTGGTCTCGGTGTTGCCGGGGGGCATTGAACTGCTGCTTGATCTGCTGCAGTTCTTCATGCTGGCAGGCGGTATGGCGGCCCTCTACCACTACGTGCCCAACGTCAGCGTGCGCTGGGCGCACGCCTGGGCCGGTGGCCTGTTTGTGTCAGCCGGGCTGGAACTTGCCAAGAAGCTGCTGACGCTGTACCTGGCCAAAGTGCCAACCTACTCGGTACTCTACGGTGCTTTTGCCACGGTGCCTATTCTGCTGATCTGGATTTACACCGCATGGCTGATCGTCCTGCTGGGCGCCGTGATCACGGCCTACCTGCCCAGCCTGCTGGCCGGGCGGGAACTGCGCGGCCGCACGCCGGGCTTCCAGTTTCAACTGGCAGTGGAGACATTGCAGCAACTTGAGCGTGCCCGATTGAAACAGGTCAAAGGGCTGGCGATCGAGCCTCTGGCAGCCCGGCTGCGTGTCGATAGCCTGCAACTGGAGCCGGTGCTGGAAGCCTTGTGCACGCTGGACTGGATCGGCTTGCTGCAAGAGCAGGGCGCCGACGAGGCGGCGCGCTACGTGTTGCTGGCCGATCCTGACACCACGCTGCTGGCGCCTTTGCTGCAGGCACTTCTGCTGGGCCGGCAGGAGAGCACAGAAAGCCTGTGGAAAAACGGCGACTGGACAACCCTGCGCCTGCGTGAAGCACTGTGAGCGTGGTCTTACTTGCCGGCAGTATCGGCCAGATAGCGCGCCTTGTTTTCGGCGTTGGGTGGGTACAGTCCCGGTAGCGCTGCACCTTGCTCGACCTGCTGCATGATCCAGTTCTCCAGTCGCTCCTGCTCTGGCGCCAGCGTCAGGATGTCGTCCAGAAGCGCTGCCGGGATCAGCACTGCGCCATCGTCGTCCACCACCACCACGTCACCCGGAAAGACGGCCACACCGCCGCAGGCAATCGGCCGCTGCCAGTCAACAAAGGTCAAACCAGCGACCGACGGTGGCGCCGCAGCGCCGCTGCACCAGACCGGCAGGCCGCTGCCCAGCACGCCCGAGACATCACGCACCACGCCGTCGGTCACCAGCGCGGCGACACCACGCTTGACCATGCGCGTGCACAGGATGTCGCCAAAGACACCCGCATCGGTGACGCCCATGGCGTCCACTACCGCGATGCAGCCCGCGGGCATGTCTTCAATAGCCGCGCGCGTCGAGATTGGTGAAGACCAGGACTCCGGAGTGGCAAGGTCCTCGCGTGCTGGCACAAAGCGCAGAGTGAAGGCGCGGCCGACCAGGCGCGGCTGACCGGCTCGCAGCGGCCGGGTGCCGCGCAGCCAGACATTGCGCAGGCCTTTTTTCAGCAGCAGGGTGGTCAATGTGGCGGTCGTGATCTGCTGAAGAATCTCGACCGCCCTGGCGTCGAGTTGCATGTTGATGGTGCTGTTCATGGTGCTCCTGAAAATTGATTAAGGCTGCAGAAAATCGCGAATGGCAAACAACACACCGTCGGGTGCTTCGGTCATGAGCGCGTGGCCGGCTTCCAGCAGCACGACACGGCTCCTGGCGGCTTTGCTGACCAGCGACTGCGCTGCCTTGGACGGCGTCATCTGGTCCTGCCGTCCCAGCACAAAGAGCGTGGGCGCCTGCACCTGCGCCATCGCCGCCTCGCCGTTGCGATAGTCATCGCAGGCCTTGAAGCCGGTGTGAAATACGTTCACGCTGCTGTTGCTCGCCAGTACGCGCTTCATCAGTGCACGCGAGCCACCGTAGAGCCAGGTGCCCGGCCCCAGCGTCGAAGGCGGCGGTGCCAGTGTGGAGTGCGAAAACGTGTTGACCATGTCGATGGCCTTCATCGGCTGCGTGATCGAGTTCTCCAGCAGCAGCGGCGACACTTTCATGGGGTAGGCGCAGCCGACCATTGCCAGGTGGCTGACCCGCTGCGGCGTGCGTGCTGCTGCCTCCAGCGCGATCAGCGAGCCGAAGCTGTGACCGACCAGCGCCGACTTCTCAACGCCCGCTGCATCCATCAGGGCGATGATGAAGTCGGCCGCCTCTTCAACGCTCGCCGGAGGTGCTCCGGCGCTGCGGCAGTGGCCTGGCAGGTCGAGCGCCAGCACGTTGTAGCCGTGGTTGGCCAGATAGCGCGTCTGCAGAATCCAGACGCTGTGGTCGTTCAGTACACCGTGAATGAAGATTACCGTTGGCTTGGCGGCATCGAAAGCCTTGCCGCCGGTGTAGCAATAAGTGTCAGTGTTATGGACTTGCAAATACATCATGTTTCCTTCGTTTGTCATCCCGGACCTGATCCGGGATCCATGGATTGCGGGTCACGCCCGCAATGACAACCAATTAAGTTTTCTCCGCGGTCTTGAGGGCGCGCTTGAGGTCGTCGATCAGATCGTCCGGGTCTTCCAGGCCAATGGACAGGCGTATCGTGCCCTGCGTGATGCCGCCGGCTGCGAGCGCCTCATCGCTCATGCGAAAGTGCGTTGTGCTGGCCGGGTGAATCACGAGGCTGCGGCAATCGCCAACGTTGGCCAGGTGGCTGAAAACCTTGAGACTCTCCACAAACTTCTTGCCCTGCTCGCGGCTGCCCTTGAGGTCAAAACTGAAGACTGAACCGGCGCCGCGTGGCAACAGTTTCTGCGCCAACGCGTGACTGGGGTGACTCTCCAGCAGGGGGTGACCAACGCGCGCGACAAAGGCATTGCCCGACAGGAACTCCACCACCCTGCGCGTGTTGCTCATGTGACGCTCCATGCGCAGTGACAGGGTTTCTATGCCCTGCAGGATCAGCCACGCCGAGTGCGGACTCATGCAGGCGCCGAAGTCGCGCAGACCTTCGCGCCGTGCCCGCAGCAGGAAGGCGCCTACCGTGGACTCCTGACTAAACACCATGTTGTGAAAGCCCTCGTACGGGCTCGTCAGTTCCGGGAATTTGCCCGACTTGTCCCAGTCAAAACTGCCACCATCCACCACCAGTCCGCCAATCACCGTGCCGTGGCCGCTCAGGAATTTGGTGGCCGAGTGGCACACCAGATCGGCACCGTGCTCGAACGGTTTGATGAGCCAGGGCGAGGTCAGCGTCGAGTCCACCAGCAGCGGCACGCCGGCTTCGTGCGCTATGGCAGAGACGGTCTCGATATCGAGCACATCCAGGCCGGGGTTGCCAACGGTCTCGCCAAAGAAGAGTTTGGTGTTGGGTTGCACCGCTGCGCGCCAGCCGGCGATGTCACCGGGTTTGACGAAGGTGGTTTCAATGCCAAAGCGGCGCAGCGTGTAGTGCAGCAGGTTCTGCGAGCCGCCGTACAGCGCAGTGGAGGCCACGATGTGCGAGCCCGCACCCATCAGGGTCGCAATGCTCAGGTGCAGCGCTGCCTGACCGCTGGCGGTGGTGATGGCACCTATGCCGCCTTCCAGCGCAGAGATGCGCTGCTCCAGCACCGCATTGGTCGGGTTGCTGATGCGCGAGTAAACGTGACCGGCGCGCTCCAGATTGAAGAGCGCAGCGGCCTGGTCACTGGACTCAAAAACAAAGGAAGTCGTGAGGTGAATGGGCACTGCGCGCGCACCGGTGGCAGGGTCAGGTGCGGCACCGGCATGCAGTGCCAGGGTGTCAAAGCCGGGGTCAGAGTAGCCGGACATGGTCTTCCTCGTGCGTTGCTGAACAAGGCTTGATTATCCGGTCTCGCGCGACATGGGCAATCCAGGGCGTCGCCTGCTCTGGGATAATCCCGCCTCATGAGCGGCAATACCTTCGGAAACTTATTCGCAGTCACCAATTTTGGTGAGTCCCACGGCCCGGCCATTGGCTGCGTGATTGACGGCTGCCCGCCGGGGATGGATCTCTGCGAAGCCGACATCCAGGGCGATCTGGACCGGCGGCGTCCCGGAACTTCGAAGTTTGTGACGCAGCGCAACGAGCCTGACACGGTCGAAATTCTGAGCGGCGTCTATGAAGGCAAGACCACCGGTACGCCTGTCTGTCTGCTCATCAGGAACACCGATCAGCGCAGCAAGGATTACGCCAATATCACGCAGACCTTCCGCCCCGGTCATGCCGACTACAGCTATTTTCAGAAGTACGGCATTCGCGATCCGCGTGGCGGAGGGCGCTCCAGTGCGCGCCTGACGGCACCGATGGTGGCTGCCGGCGCGGTCGCCAAGAAATGGCTGGCCCAGCAGTACGGCACGGTGTTTCGCGGCTGCATGACGCAGATGGGCGAACGGGTCATTCCCTTCGAATC
>CAIYMN010000230.1 GCA_903927295.1 uncultured beta proteobacterium
ACGGGAGTTATCGATGCCACATCTGCCATTGACCGCCGCGTTGTCATGCGCGCTTGCAGCCCTGTCCAGCCTTGCTACAGCCCAGGTGAGCTACAAGTGCGGCAACAGCTACAGCCAGACCCCCTGCCCTGACGCCGTCGTAGTCGACAAGACTGACCAGCGCACGAACGCGCAAAAGGCGCAGGCCGACCTGGCGACACAGCGCGACACTCGCCTGGCCAACACCATGGAAAAAGCCCGCCTGCAGCAGGAAGCCAAAGACCTGGCCGCCAACACGCCCGCCACCAAAGCCAGCCGACCGGCTTCAGCCAGCAAGCACAGCACCGACAAGACCAGGAAAGTCCGCGTGAAAAAAGCGGTGCCGCCGGCCGCCAAAAAAGAGACTGCGGCCAAGCCATGATGGCCCTAAGCATGTCGGGTGGATCTGGCTGACGGGGCACTCAGCTCCGCGGCTGTCCTCCGTCCTGCGGACTCCCCCTTTATGCCGCTGCGCTGAGCGCCCCATCAGCCAGATCTTGCAAGCAGGGTTGGTGCTCGTCCAGTGCAATCAGCAGACGCTCGTTGCCGAGGGTGCTGCGGTGGGTGGTGCAGCGAAATAAAGGCGGAGGCCGAAGGCCGGGGGACATTCGCGGAGCCATCCACTGCGGCACCCTCGGCCTACACACGCTTGGGACTAGGAGCCAGAAGGGACACTCGGCAACGCCGCCTGCAAACGCCGGTACTTTTGCCAAAGGGTTTCGCGACTTTCGACATGCTGCGGGTGCACCGGAATGCAGGCCACCGGACAGACCTCCACGCATTGCGGCGTCTCAAAATGCCCGACACATTCGGTACATTTGTCAGGCTCGATCTGGTAGATTTCGACACCCATGAAGATGGCACCGTTCGGGCACTCGGGCTCGCAAACGTCGCAATTGATGCACTCGTCGGTAATGGTCAATGCCATCGCTTAACATTCATAACATCGTGAATCATGATTCGACCCCGTAACATGCAGCAAATTATCGGCGACGCCGCGCTCTGATCATTCCGTGGGCCTATTTCTTTTCAAACGTCTGGGCACCCTGCTTGCCACTTTGTTGGGCGCATCGGTTGTCATTTTCCTGGTGCTGGAAATACTCCCGGGCAACGCGGCGCAGATTCTGATGGGACCGGATGCTTCGCCCGAGGCGGTGCAGGCGCTGGCCGCCAAACTCGGGCTCGACCTGCCCCCCATGACGCGTTACTGGCAGTGGCTCGGTGGCTTGCTGGTGGGTGACCTGGGCGTCAGTTACAGCTACAGCACGCCGGTGCTTGAACTGGTGTTGGAGCGACTGGCACTGACGGTGCCGCTGGCGCTGATGGCCATGACTTTTACCACCGTGCTGGCACTGGTGACTGGCATTTACGCTGCCTCGCATCACAACCGCGCCGGCGATGTCGGGATGATGAGTCTGGCTCAAATCGGCATCGCCGTACCCAACTTCTGGTTCGCCATCCTGCTCATATTGCTGTTCTCGGTGCAACTCCAGTGGTTTTCTGCTGGCGGCTTTCCCGGCTGGGATGAAGGTGTCTTGCAGGGCCTCAAATCACTGCTTCTGCCCGCCATCTCGCTGGCGGTGGTGCAGTCGGCGATTCTGGCGCGCATCACGCGCTCGGCACTGCTCGAAGTGCTGCGCGAAGATTTTGTGCGCACTGCACGGGCCAAGGGCTTGTCCCCGCGCGCCACACTGTGGGGCCATGTGCTGCGCAACGCCATGATTCCGGTCATCACCGTCATGGGCTTGCAGTTTGCCAATTTGCTGGCTGGCACCATCGTCGTGGAAAACGTTTTTTATCTGCCGGGTCTGGGTCGGCTCATCTTCCAGGCGATCTCGAACCGGGATCTGATCGTGGTGCGCAACTGCGTCATGCTGCTGGCAGCGATGGTCATCGTGGTCAACTTCGTCGTCGATGTGCTGTACGCAGTGATCGATCCGCGCGTGAAAGCCAGCGACATATGAGCCAGAGCCCGAGCGTCATGGCGCGCGCCATGCACCATCGCAGCTTTGTGATTGGCGCCGTGCTGACCCTGCTGCTGCTCTGCGCAGCCGCGCTGTCGCTGGTGTGGACGCCGTGGTCGCCGTATGAAATTGACATGGCCGCCAAGCTCCAGTTGCCCGGCGCCAAGCACTGGCTTGGCACCGACCCCTTCGGTCGCGACGTTACGTCGCTGCTGCTGGTAGGTGCGCGCAACTCGATTCTGGTCGGCGTGATTGCGGTGGGCATCGGCTTGACGGTTGGCACAGCGCTGGGTCTGCTGGCGGCGGCGCGACGCGGCTGGGTTGAAGAACTGATCATGCGGCTGGCCGATTTCACCTTCGCCTTTCCGGCCATCCTGAGTGCCATCATGATGACCGCTGTCTTTGGTGCGGGCATCGTCAACTCGATCACCGCCATCGGCATCTTCAATATTCCGACCTTTGCCCGCATCACCCGGGCCAGCGCCAATGCCATCTGGTCGCGTGAATTCGTACTCGCCGCACGTGCCTGCGGCAAAGGCCCCTGGCGTATCACCATCGAGCATGTGCTGCCCAATATTTCATCAGCCCTGATCGTGCAGGCCACCATCCAGTTCGCGCTGGCCATTCTGGCCGAGGCTGCGCTGTCCTACCTCGGTCTGGGCACGCAGCCGCCGCAGCCGTCATGGGGCCGCATGCTGGCGGAAGCTCAAACCCTGCTGTTTCAGGCACCCTTGCTGGCTGTCTTTCCCGGAATCGCGATTGCCATGGCGGTGCTGGGTCTGAACCTCGCAGGTGACGGCCTGCGTGACCTGCTCGACCCCCGTCTGGCGCGAAAGCGTTGACACGGATATGCCACTGCTCGAAGTTGAAAACCTGAGCGTGCAACTGCAGACCCAGCGCGGGCCGGCGATGGCGGTTCGCGCCGTCAATTTCAGCCTGGAGCGCGGTGAAACACTGGGACTGATCGGTGAATCGGGATGTGGCAAATCGATCAGCGCCATGGCGCTGATGGGTTTGCTGCCGGAGAACGCGGTGGTGTCGGGCAGCATCCGCTTTGACCAGCAGCAACTGGTGGGTCAGGGCGACGCCACGTTGCGAAAGCTGCGCGGCAACCGTATCGGCCTGATTTTCCAGGAGCCGATGACGGCCTTGAATCCGTTGCACAGCATTGGCGATCAGGTAACCGAGCCGCTGCGGCTGCACCGTGGCGCTTCACGAGATGCCGCCCGACGTCAGGCCATTGCGCTGCTGGAGCGGGTCGGCATTGCCGATGCCGCGCGCCGCTTCGATGCCTATCCGCATCAGTTTTCCGGTGGTCAGCGTCAGCGCATCACGATCGCCATGGCGCTGGCCTGCGAACCCGATCTGTTGATCGCTGATGAGCCGACGACGGCGCTGGACGTCACCATTCAAGGGCAGATTCTGGACCTCATCAGCGAGCTGGTCGAAGAGCGTGGCATGGCCTTGATACTGATTTCGCACGATCTGGGTGTGATCGCCGAAAACGTATCACGCATGCTGGTGATGTATGGCGGCACGGTGGTCGAAAGTGGCCCGACACAGGCCGTCTTCGGCCAGATGGCCCACCCCTACACACGCGGCCTGTTTGGCGCACGACCGCAGCTGGGCGGCGCGCGTGGCAAGCGCCTGAGCACGATCGAGGGCACGGTGCCGGAACTGGCTGACCTGCCGCCGGGTTGCCCGTTTCAGCAGCGCTGCGCCCGGGCCAGCGCCGACTGTGCCGCCGCGCTGCCAGCGCCCATCGAATTGGGGCAGTCGCATCGCGTAAGTTGTCTGCACCTGGAACTGCCAGCCGGAGTGATCCAGCCATGAGCGAAACACTGCTGCAACTCGACCATGTGACGCGCAGCTACACGCTGCCGCGTGAGCGCCTGTGGGGCCCGGCACCGCAGGTGCACGCCGTGCGTGGCGTGAGCCTGCGCATGCAAAGCGGCAGCAATCTCGGGGTCGTCGGAGAATCCGGCTCCGGCAAGTCGACGCTGGCACGGCTGGTAATGGGTCTGGAAGCACCCAGCAGCGGCTCGGTACAGATGCTGGGTCAGGACCTCAATCAACTTGGTGCTGCGGCGTTGCGTGAAGCGCGGCGCAATTTCCAGATGGTGTTTCAGGACCCGTATGGCTCGCTCGATCCGCGCCAGACGGTGCAGCGCATCGTCACCGAACCACTTTCGGCACTTGGCGGAGCCGACGCGATGGAGCAGCAGCGCCGGGCACAGGAAGTGCTGGGCGCGGTAGGCCTGCGCAGCAGCGATCTGGGCAAGTACCCGCACGAGTTTTCCGGTGGCCAGCGCCAGCGCGTCGCCATTGCGCGAGCCCTCATCACGCGCCCCCGACTGATCGTCGCCGATGAGCCCGTGAGCGCGCTGGATGTATCGGTGCAGGCGCAGGTGCTGAACCTGATGCAGGATCTGTCGCAGCAGTTTGGCGTCACCTACCTGCTCATCAGTCACGATCTGGCAGTGGTGGACTATCTGTGCGACGAGGTCGCTGTGATTTACCAGGGGCGAATTGTGGAACAGGGCTCGCCGCTGACGCTGTTCAAGGGCGCGGCCCACCCCTACACACAGGCCCTGCTGCAGGCGGTGCCACGTGTCAGCACTCTGTCGACACGTGGCGCTCGCAAGCGCACGGCGCTGCCTGTTGCCAATCCACAAGGTGCCGCCGCCTGCCCGTATGCCGCGCGCTGTGCGCAGGCGCAGGCGCTGTGCACGCAGCACCGCCCCGAACTGCAGAACCTCGCGCCGGGACATCAGGTGGCCTGTCATTTCGCCACGGCGCGCACGCCCGACAGTTAACGTCGGCGGTGGTATCGTTCGTTTTGTCGGATTCCGGAATTTTGTTTTACAACCTATTTTCACAGGAGCAGCCACATGATCAATCGTCGTCAAGTACTCAGCACCGCAGCCAGCGGCGCCGCGCTGGCATCACTGCCATGGGCCGCCCAGGCGCAGGGCAAGAAAGACAGCGTGGTGCTGGCCATGACGCTGGAGCCGCCGGGGCTGGATCCGACTGCCGGCGCTGCTTCGGCCATTGCCGAGATCGTGCAATACAACGTGTTCGAGACGCTGACCAAGATCAACAGCGACGGCACGGTTTCACCCCTGCTGGCAGAAAGCTGGGAAATCTCGCCCGACCTCAAGACCTACACCTTCAAACTGCGCAAGGGCGTCAAGTTCCAGAACGGCGAACCCTTCAACGCCAAGGCCGTCAAATTTTCGTTTGAGCGTGCCGCTGCCGAGAAGAGCACCAACAAGGACAAACGCACCTTCGCCGGCATGGCGAGCGTGGCAGCAATTGACGACTACACCGTGGTTATCCTGAACACCGGACTGGACCCGGACTTCCTGTTCCTGATGGGTCAAGCCACGGCCATCATCGTCGAGCCCAAGAGCGTCGAGAACAATGCAACCAAGCCGGTTGGCACCGGCCCGTACCAGCTGTCGGCATGGAACAAAGGTTCGTCGGTCACACTGAGCAAGTGGGACGGCTACCGCAATGCGGCTGGCATCAAGATCAAGAAGGTGACTTTCCGCTTCATCAGCGACCCGGCAGCGCAGGTGGCTGCCCTGCTGGCCGGTGACGTCGATGCCTTCCCACGCGTCACGCCGCGCAGCGTGGTGCAGTTCAAGACCAACGCCAAGTTCCAGGTGGTGGTCAGCGGCTCGCGTGCCAAGACCATTCTGGCGATCAACAACAAGAAGAAGCCGCTTGACGATGTGCGCGTGCGCCGCGCCATCGCTGCCGCGATTGACCGCAAGGCCGTCATTGAAGGCGCAGCCGACGGCTACGGCGTGCC
>CAIYMN010000231.1 GCA_903927295.1 uncultured beta proteobacterium
CGGCGGTCGACAGCGGATGGATGAAGGGGTGCATGTCGCTGGTGTTGAGATCGTTCTTCTCGTACCAGGTGGCTGTTGGCAACACGATGTCGGAGTACAGACAGGTGGTGCTCATGCGAAAGTCCAGCGTCACCACCAGATCGAGCTTGCCCTCGGGTGCCTTGTCGTGCCAGACCACTTCGGTCGGCTTGGCATCATCGCGGCCCAAGTCCTTGCCCTGTACGCCATGGCCCGTTCCCAGCAGGTGCTTCAGAAAATACTCGTGCCCTTTGCCACTGGAGCCAAGAATGTTGGAGCGCCAGACAAACATATTGCGGGGCCAGTTGTCCGGATGATCCGGGTCTTCGCAGCTCATGGCCAGCGAGCCATCCTTCAAGCTCTTGACCGTGTAGTCTTTCGCCTCCATGCCGACTGCAGCAGCGTCACGCACCACCTGCAACGGATTGGTCTTGAGCTGCGGCGCTGACGGTAGCCAGCCCATGCGCTCGGCGCGCACGTTGTAGTCGATCATGCTGCCGCCATAGAGCTTCTTGTCGGCCAGCGGAGACAGAACTTCTTCCATGCCGAGCTTTTCATAACGCCACTGATCAGTGTGCGCATAAAAGAAGCTGGTCGAGTTCATCTGACGCGGCGGGCGGATCCAGTCCAGCCCAAAAGCGAGCGCTGTCCAGCCGGTTTGCGGCCGCAGCTTTTCCTGGCCCACGTAGTGCGCCCAGCCGCCGCCGCTCTGGCCAATGCAGCCGCACATCATCAGCATGTTGATGACGCCACGGTAGTTCATGTCAGCGTGGTACCAGTGGTTCATGGCCGCGCCAATGATGACCATCGACTTGCCATGGGTCTTGTCAGCGTTGTCGGCAAACTGGCGCGCGACGGTGATCAACTGCTCGCGCGGCGTGCCGGTGATGCGCTCCTGCCAGGCCGGTGTGTAGGGCGTATCGTCGTTGAAGTCCTTGGCTGCCATTTCACCCGGCAGACCGCGCGCCACGCCGTAGTTGGCCACCTGCAGGTCGAACACGGTAGCCACCAGCGCTTCGCGCTTCTCGCCCTCTTTGCCCAGCGAGATACGCTGCACCGGCACCGTGCGCACCAGCACGTTGTTGCTGGCGTCACCCGTGGCGTTGTTCGGAAAATTCTCGCTGACGATGCCACCGAAGTAGGGGAAACCCACCTTGGCGGTCTCGCTGCTGGGGCTTTCGCCTTCCATCACGGTGAGCTTGAGTTTCACATCTCCGCCATGGCGCGCTTCCTTGGCCTGCAGGTTCCACTGCCCCTGATCAGCGCGGCCATCCGGGCCCCAGCGAAAGCCGATGGCCCCCACGGGCAACACCACTTTGCCGCTCTCATCGAATGCCACGGTTTTCCATTCCGGGTTGTTGGCGGCACCGAGCTTGCCATTGAAATCGGAAGCGCGCACATAGCGATCAGGCACCAGCACCGTCTCACCACCGGGCAGTACCTGCTCTTTCAGCATCACCAGCATCGGCATGTCGGTGTAGCGGCGCACGTAGTCATCGAAGTAGGCACTGCGCTTTTTGCCACCGTCGGGGAAATAGAACTCTTTGAGGATGACGTGGCCCATGGCCATGGCCACTGC
>CAIYMN010000232.1 GCA_903927295.1 uncultured beta proteobacterium
AGCGCAGATCTGGAAGCGGCCATTGCCTCCGGCAGCACCATGGTGCGGGTCGGGACGGCTATTTTTGGGGTGCGGGACTACGGACCCAGGTAAAGCCCTGGGTTACAGCGGGGGATGATTTGGGTAAGCTGGTCGATATGAAAAATCCGAAACGAGCTATTCTGCACACAACCTTGCAGGAAGCTTTTCAAGCTACGGTCGTGCTGTGATTGGCGCCATCACTAGACTTGTTGTTTATTCATTTTCTCCAAGGAGTCGGCAGCAGAGATCACAGTTGTGAACTTGCCGAAATACGTCATGGCTACAGGGCTTTGGACAAAAGAGCAGATCAAGCTGGCTTTCCACTTGTACTGCCAACTTCCGTATGGACGAATTCACGGACGAAATCCGGAAATTGTTGCTTTGGCCAAGGTGATCGGTCGCACACCGGATGCGGTGGCCATGAAGATGCTCAACATCGCGAGCCTTGATCCAGCTATTACGAGCACGGGGCGTGTCGCCTTGGGGAATGCATCGGCGCTGGATCGCGATGTTTGGGACGAGTTCCATTCGGACTGGGAACGGCTCGCGGTGGAGTGCCATCTACTCCGCCAGCAACTGAACAAAAATTCGATAGATGATTTGGAGGCTGACAACGATGCTCTATTGCCTGACGATTTCACTGGCGAAACACGGCAGGTGCTAACGGCACAGCGAATCAAGCAACATTTCTTCCGCCGCGCCGTACTGAGTGGCTATCGTGGCCGCTGTTGCATGTCGGGTGTGTCAGAGGCTCGCTTGCTGATTGCCAGTCACATCGTGCCATGGAGTTCTGACAAAGCCAACCGGCTTAATCCAAGCAACGGCCTATGTCTGTCAGCCATCCATGACCGTGCTTTTGACAAGGGCCTGATTTCTTTGACTGACGATTGGCGTGTTGTCTTGTCGGATCAGCTGCGCGAACGTGACGAGTCCTTTTTGAAAGCGGTCTTTACTCCACTGGAGGGTCGTCAAATTGAAATGCCCGAACGATTCAGGCCGGATCACGCATTCTTGGCGCGCCATCGTGAGGAGATTTTCTTGGGTCGTTGTTCTACATAGAAAAAGCAGTTGGTCGACTTCAGTGTATTTGAGTACTGCTATTGCGATGCATCGAATTACAAGGTGTGGGGAAGTATTTTGCTTGAAGGGCTTGCGTCAGACTCGGATCATGACGCCATAGCGAAACACTTTGATGCCGGTGAATTCTTCATCGCAGAGCAGTTGGGAATTCCGGCGCTTTACGCTGATTTGTGGGAGTTAAGTGGCGGCACCTCAGTCGATGACCACGTATGGCATACGTCAACCGAATTGAGGGCAGCCACCGCAGACGACATCATGCTTCGGGTATTTGGCACAGTGGAAAACTTCATTTCAAATATCAAGGCTATCAAAAGTTGGAACCATACACTTTCACCGCATTGGAATATCTGAATGATCAAGCCCACGGTCTTTCATGAAGACATCTTCTACGAGTACTTTCGACCATTCAGGCACCCGTCGTCGCACTTTGATATCTGGGGTGGGCTTGGGATTGAAACCTTTGGAGAGGATTTACAAATAGTCAAAAGTTATTCGAGCAACTTTGTATGGACGGTCGTTGATGGGGGTGAAGGGCCAGATCAATGGATCACCCCAGGCTATCACTACGTGAATCGTATTTGCTATTTGTTGACTGAAGAAGCACATGATTGGGCCCCAGTGGAATTCCGCACAGAACGCCGCCCTCGCCCATTGACGCCGGTAGGGCTTGCTCGCCGCATGACGACCCTTCAGCGACTGATGCTGGCCCATAGGGCACAGGAATTACCAGTGACTCAATGGTGATAGACGAAGTCAGTGCGTAGTGGCTCGCTCGTTGCATTGTCATCGCATCAAACCATGAAAATCCAACATGCCGTGTTCGAATTTCATGGTCTACTGTCCCGCGGCCCTCAGCTATAGTGACTCCCGTGACCACCGAGAAACCCAAATCCGTCAGCCTGATCGGCGTTCCGACCGATGTTGGCGCTGGCACGCTGGGTGCCCGCATGGGGCCCGACGCTTTGCGTGTGGCGGGCATTGCAAAGGCGATTGCGCGCTTGGGCCTGGATGTGAGGGATTGCGGCAACCTGGCAGGCCCGTCCAACCCGTGGCAGGATGCCGTCAATGGCTTTCGGAATCTGAGCGAGGTGGTGCAGTGGAACCAGTTGCTGCACGACGCAACTTACGTCGAACTTCAGCAAGGGCGGCTGCCCATCATGCTCGGCGGCGACCACAGCCTGGCCATCGGCTCCATCAGTGCGGTGGCACGCCATTGCCGCGACGTTGGCAAGAAGCTGCGCGTGCTGTGGTTTGATGCGCATGCCGACTTCAATACCGCCACACTGACGCCCAGCGGCAACATTCATGGCATGCCCGTGGCCTGTTTGCTGGGCATCGGCCCGCCGCAACTGATTGAAATTGGCGGCCAGGTGCCGGCGCTGCGCCCGAAAGAGATTCGCCTGATTGGCATTCGCAGTGTGGATGCTGGTGAAAAGCGCCTGGTGCATGACATCGGCATCGAGGTGTTTGACATGCGCTATGTCGACGAGATGGGTATGCGCAGTGCGATGGAACTGGCGCTGGCACTGGTCGACGCCAACACGCATTTGCACGTCAGCATGGATGTTGATTTTCTGGACCCCGATATTGCGCCCGGCGTCGGCACCACGGTGCGCGGCGGCCCGACTTACCGCGAGGCCCAACTGTGCATGGAGATGATTGCCGATACTGGCCATCTGGCGTCGCTGGACGTGGTGGAACTGAACCCGGCGTTCGATGTGCGCAACCGCACTGCCGAGTTGGCGGTTGATTTGATCGAGAGTCTCTTTGGCAAGAGCACTTTGATGCGCCACGCTGGAGGCTAGGGCTTGTCCACACGTGGTAAAACCGTGGCCGCTGCGGGTTCGCATCGGCAGGGGCTGCTTGCGCTGTTGCTGGTGACGGTGGTCTGGGGTACCACCTTCCCGGCCATGAAGCAGCTCAGTTCGGATCTGGGCGCGCTGGAGATCATCTTGCTGCGCTACCTGATATCGAGTCTGGTCCTGCTGCCCTTGATGCGGGGGCTGAACTGGTCCGAACTGCGATGGGGCGTGGCTATTGGCAGCGTGCTGTTCTGCGCCTTCTTCCTGCAAGTGGCCGGGCTGGCGCTGACCAGCAGCAACCGCAACGCCTTTGTCACCGGACTGAACGTGCTGATCGTTCCCATGCTGGCCTATCTTCTGGGTCAGCGCATGCATTGGCCGGTACTGCTGGGTGCGGCGCTGGCGGTGCTGGGGCTGGGCGGCATGTTCTATGACCAAACGCCATGGTCCAGCGGTGACACGCTGACTCTCGTGAGCGCTTTTGTCTATGCGGTGTATGTGCTGTTGTTTGAGTTCAGCGCCAAAGCCGCGGACCGGCCGCGCCCGGAGCGGCTGGCTCTGGTGCAGTCGCTCACGATGCTGGCGCTTTCTGCACTGGGATTCATGCTCGTCGAGCCGGTGACGCTGGGTAATCTGTGGAGCCGGGCGCAGGGGCACAGCATCTCCCTGCTCTATTTGGGTTTGCTTGCCGGCGCGGTGATGGTCTGGCTGCAGGCCTGGGGGCAGCAACGGGTGCGCGCTGTGGAAGCGGCCATCGTCTATGGCATGGAGCCCGTCTTTGCGGCGCTGGCGGCCGTCTGGTGGATTGGCGAGGTGCTGCAGGGCCGCGCCCTGCTCGGTGGCGCGCTGATTGTGCTGGGCGTGTTGATCTCTCAAATCGACCCTGGATGGCGCTTTGGCACAAAGCTGGCAAAAGAATAAATGGCTAATAAGTAGCTGAAATTTGGTGAAAGACTCACTAATCAAAGCATGATGATCGCCAGTATTGTGAAATTATCTGGAGATCGCCGTGCATTTGCCTATTCCTTATCGTCCTGAAGCGGGGATTATTTCCACCCACCTGTCGCGTCTGGCTGGTGCTCTGGATTGGGCCGCTGCGGCTCGCGTTGCAACCCCCTGGGTGCATGCTGTGCGCAGCAACCCGCCGCCCTTCTGGGCGCTGGAGAGTCTGCTGCAGGAGTACCCGATTTCCAGCGCCGAGGGACTGGCCCTGATGCGTCTGGCCGAAGCCCTGCTGCGCGTGCCCGACGCCGAGACTGCGATCGCGCTGACGGCCGACCAGTTGGGGCGTGCCGATTTTGATGGCACGGGTGACAAGACGCTGGCGCGCCTGTCCAGTACCGCCATTGCCATGAGCAAGAAGTTCCTGCCGGACAGCGAAGCACCGAGCGGCATGTTTGCCAAGCTTGGTGCGCGTTCCGTGGTTGCCGCCACCCTGCGTGCCGTGCAGTTGCTGGGTCGCCAGTTTGTGCTCGGGCAGACCATTGGCGAGGCGATGCATGAAGCGGCATCGGCCAGACGAAAAACGAAAAATCTGCGCTACAGCTATGACATGCTGGGCGAAGGCGCGCGCACGGATGCCGACGCCCTGCAGTATCTCGCCAGTTACCAGAACGCCATTGCGGCGATTGCTGCCAACACCGACAAAGGCGGTGCCTGCGAACCGAACGATGGCATTTCGATCAAGCTCAGCGCGCTGCATCCGCGTTACGAAGAGGCGAAGAAAGAGCGTGTGCTGCTGGAACTGGTGCCACGCGTCTGGAGCCTGTGCGAGCAGGCGGCACGCGCCAATATCAACCTGACCATGGACTCTGAAGAGGTGGATCGGCTGGAGCTCTCGCTGGACGTGTTTGAGGCACTCGTCAGTCGGGTGGCTCAGCATTTTCCGCAGTGGGCTGGCTTTGGCCTGGCGCTGCAGACCTACCAGACACGTTCGCTGGAGTTGGTTGAGCACGTGATCGCGGTGGCGCGGCGCTACCGGGTGCGCCTGATGTGCCGGCTGGTCAAGGGCGCTTATTGGGACGCCGAGATCAAGCGCGCTCAGGAGATGGGTCTGTCCGCCTACCCGGTGTTCACACACAAGCACCACACCGATGTGTCTTACCTGGCCTGCGCCCGCACCCTGCTTGATGCGCCCGATGCGGTCTACCCCCAATTTGCCACGCACAATGCCGGCACGATTGCCGCCATCCTGCAGATGGGCGCGAAAAGTGGTGCGTCGGCCGCCGCGCCGGGCCGCCCCGCACACGAAGTGGCAAGCACGGGGGCTAGTCAATTCGAACTGCAGCGTCTGCACGGTATGGCCGAGGGCGTTTACCGTGAGGTACTGAAGAACCCCTTGATCGCTTGCCGCGTTTACGCCCCCGTGGGCGCACACAAGGATCTGCTGGCCTACTTGGTGCGCCGCCTGCTTGAAAACGGTGCCAACTCGTCCTTTGTGCACCAGTTGGCGGACGAGGCCGTCGCGCTGCCTGACCTGCTGATCTCGCCGCTGCGCCTGGAGCCGGAGCCGTCCCTGCCGTTGCCGCCAGATTTATTTGGTTCATCGCGCAAG
>CAIYMN010000233.1 GCA_903927295.1 uncultured beta proteobacterium
TCGAATGATCTGGCCGACTACAACATGTACAGCCAGGACACGGCACTGGGCGAGGCAGTACAGCGCGAAGGCGCCGCCTGGGCGCAGGGTGATCTCAACGCATTTGGCGCAATCGCCGGGTCGGCGGACTATCTTGAACTGGGCCGTCTGGCAAACAAATACATACCCGAATTCGACAGCCACGATCGCTTTGGCAACCGGATTGATCTGGTGAGCTTTCATCCGGCTTATCACCAGCTGATGAAGACTGCCATCGAGCATGGCCTGCATTCCTCGCCCTGGACCGAGCCGCGAGTTGGTGCCCATGTGGCGCGCGCTGCCAGAAACTACTTGCACACCCAGGTTGAAGCGGGTCATGGCTGCCCCATTACCATGACCTTTGCCGCCATGCCGACGCTGCGCCTGCAGCCCGATCTGATGCGGATTTGGGGACCCAAAGTCACGGCAAGAGTGTATGACCCGCGCAATGTTCCGGTGGAGCAAAAGCAGGGCCTGACCATCGGCATGGCGATGACCGAAAAGCAGGGCGGCTCGGATGTGCGCTCCAACAGCACGCGTGCCTATCCGGTCGGCATCGGCGGCCCGGGGCAGACCTATGAACTGGTGGGACACAAGTATTTTGTTTCGGCACCGATGTGCGACGCCTTTCTGGTGCTGGCGCAAACTTCGGTGGGCTTGTCGTGCTTTCTGCTGCCACGCTGGCGCCCCGATGGCACAAAAAACGCCATGCAGATCCTGCGTCTGAAAAAGAAGATGGGCAACGCCTCCAACGCATCGAGCGAAACCGAGTTGCGCGGTGCGCTGGCCTGGATGGTCGGCGAAGAGGGGCGCGGCGTGCGCAACATCATCGAGATGGTCAGCATGACGCGCTTTGACTGCATGATTGGTTCCAGTGCCGGCATGCGCATGGCAACTTCTCAGGCGCTGCATCACTGCTCTGTGCGCTCGGCCTTTGGCAAAGTTCTGAACCAACAACCGCTGATGCAGAACGTGCTGGCCGATCTGGCGCTGGAGAGCGAAGCGGCCCTGACCCTGAGCATGCGCATGGCGCGCGCCCTGGATCAGCGCAGCGACGAGCAGGAAGACCTGCTGGTGCGCCTGGTCACGGCGGTGGGCAAGTACTGGATCTGCAAGCGCACACCGAATCATGCCTACGAGGCCATGGAGTGCATCGGTGGCAGCGGCGTCATGGAAGACAGCATGATGCCGCGCCTGTACCGCGAGGCGCCGGTCAACACGATCTGGGAGGGCAGTGGCAACGTGCAATGTCTGGATGTGCTGCGTGCGATCTCGAAAACACCGGCGGTGATGGACGCCTTCTTTGCCGAGGTCGGACTTGCGAAAGGCGCGAATCCGGCGCTCGATCAGTTGGTGACGGGTTTGGTGAAAGATCGGAAAGAGCTACGTGATGTCGAGTATCGCGCCCGTGATCTGGTCGACCGCATGGCGTTGGCATTGCAGGCGTCACTTTTGATCCGCCATGCGCCGTCGTTTGTCAGTGATGCGTTCTGCCAGTCGCGCTTGCAGCAAACCGGTCACCACAACTATGGCACTTTGCCGCGCGGCGTCGATTGTGCCGCCATCCTGACACGTGCCACACCCAAGATGACCCATGCTTGAATTCGAACTGCTGCAAACCGATCCTGGCAGCTACGCCCGCCGGGGTCGCATACGGCTCAACCACGGTGTCGTCGAAACACCGATCTTCATGCCCGTGGGCACCTATGGCACGGTCAAGGGCGTCACACCGGCCAGCCTGGAAGCGATCGGTGCGCAGATCATCCTGGGCAACACTTTTCATTTGTGGATGCGCCCGGGCCTGGACGTGATGGCCGGGTTTGGCGGGCTGCATCAGTTCGAGAAATGGGAGAAGCCGATCCTGACCGATTCGGGCGGTTTTCAGGTCTGGAGCCTGGGCGAGATGCGCAAGATTTCGGAAGAGGGCGTCAGGTTCTCCAGTCCGGTCAATGGCGACAAGCTGTTCCTGACGCCGGAGATCTCGATGCAGATCCAGACCATCCTGAACAGCGACATCGTGATGCAGTTTGACGAATGCACGCCCTATATTTCCGTGGAACCCAAGACAAAGGGCCAACTCACCACGGAGCTGGAGGCGCGCAGCTCGATGGAACTCAGCCTGCGCTGGGCCCGACGCTGCCAGGCGGAATTTGCCCGACTGCAGAACCCGAACGCACTGTTTGGCATCGTGCAGGGAGGCATGTTCGAGCACTTGCGAGAGCAATCACTCAACGAGTTGGTGCAAATGGACTTTCCCGGTTACGCCATCGGCGGCGTCAGCGTCGGTGAACCCAAGGACGAGATGCTGCGCATCATGGCGCACACGCCGCACCGCCTGCCTGCCGACAAGCCACGTTACCTGATGGGTGTCGGCACGCCGGAAGATCTGGTCGAAGGTGTGGCGCAGGGTGTGGACATGTTCGACTGTGTGATGCCGACCCGCAACGCGCGCAATGGCACGCTGTTTACACGCTTCGGCGACCTGAAGATCCGCAACGCTCGTCACAAAGTGGACCCGCAGCCGCTGGACGACACCTGTACCTGCTACGCCTGCGCCGGTACTTCAGGCGTCCCGTACACGGATGGCGGGCGCGAGGGCTTCAGCCGCGCCTACCTGCACCATCTGGACCGCTGTGCGGAAATGCTGGGGCCCATGCTTGCCAGCGTGCACAACCTGCATTACTACCTGAATCTGATGTCCGAGGTGCGCGCGGCGCTCGATGCTGGAAGCTTTGGCGTCTTTGTGACGCAGTTCAAGGCAGATCGCGTGCGCGGGGTTTGAGCAGAGGGTCTAGTCCCCGGTAAAGACGGTCAGCACACCGGTATAGCCATACAAGTGGTTGCGGGCGATTTCTCCCCCGGCAAAGAAGCCCACCATGGGTACATCACCGAGAGCCCGGCGCACGATCTGCATCTCGGCACTCGGCCCGCCAAAATGCGGTCCGCCGCGCCCGGAACAGCTGACGTAAATTGCACCAGCGATGCCGCGTGCCGGATGGGGTGCGGCTTCGGCCTCGGACGCCGTCAGAGCCGTCAATGCCTGCACTGGCAGCTCTTCCGGTTCCAGCTCTTCCCGAATCTCGGCACAGATGCGCGTCAGGTCTGCCCTGGCCGCCTGCGCGTTGCGTTGACAGAACGCCAGCTGCATGCCCTCTTGCAACTGGTCCGATACGGCCAAAGCACGTCGCGTCGGGTCCAGGCCGATGATGTGACGCACCAGCACATCGCTGCCAAAGTTGCCGCTGCGGCCGATCGCCACAGCATCGCTGGCGCCACCGTCCGCCTGCGTGGCCCGCATCACACCGACCAGCGTGGCACGGATCGCCCGCAGTGCCTGCTCGGGCTGGTCCAGAGAGAGTTTGAGATCGCGCAGCAGCACGTCCAGCGCCGGCTCACCATCAAGCTGGGTAACCAGATTGTTTTGGGCTGCGTCAACCCGATGCGCTTTGGATACAGGAAGACAACCCTGCGTTACCCGTGAAACCAGACTCACACGCTCGCCAAAGGCGACACCACTCAGGCCGCCGCTGAAGACGCCGCCGGCGGCACCCTGTCCCCTGATGTTGCCATTGCCGCCGACGGCAAACTGCAGCATGGAGGAACGGCTTGACGACAGTCCGCCAAACAGATAGCCCGATTCTGTACGCAAGGCCATTTCCTCGATCAGACCGGCCAGATCCGGGGTGTTTCCATCTGCGTGAACCAATGCGGTATGCGCTTCAAAGCCAAGGCCAAGCGGCGCCACCCCCGAGAAGACGCGGTATTGGTCGCTTGGCAGTTCGCACAACATCAACGTCAGCGCGGGCTCATCAAAATACTCGACGTTGTTGGACGCGATGCCGACACCCACGGTGCCCGACCAGTCGGTGACTTCAGGCAGTTCCGCGCTGAGATGATCGAGGATGGCCTGAGCCTCTTCGGCGTAGTGGTCCGTGATGTAGAGCAGGGCCAGCGTCGGCGCGCTGGCATAGTCGTGCAAGGCCATCTGGGCGCGCACCTGTGCCAGCACCAGACCCGTCGCCATGCGCCACTGCGGGTGCGTGGCATGAGCATACGGAAACAACTTCATCCGATTACTTGCCCGGTGTCTTCCTGGCTGAGCTGCGTGCCTTGACGGCACTGGTGGCGGCCTTCTTTGTTGCCTTGACCGCTTCTTTTGCGAAGCCCGCCGCCATGTTTTTTGTCATGTCGATCGCGGTGTTCTTGCCGGCGTCTTTCATGGCGCTGGCGGCAATTTGCTGAAACTGCTGTGTCAGAGAACCCCACAATTGCATTGGATCGACCATCCCGGCTGCAGCCGTTGCAGCGGGCTTGGCGGCCTTGCGGACCTTCTTGGCAACGGCTTGCGCGTCAGCCGCCACGTTGGAGATACTCTGGGCCGTCGATGCCGCTTTGTCGGTGACGCGTTGCACGCCGGAGAACACGGTGTCGGCTGCCTTGAGCTTGAGCGCATTGGCCATGTCGCCGATGTTGAAATTCATGCCCTTCAAGGTGGCTAAAGTCATTTTTTGCACTTCCAACGCCTGCACGGTGGCGCCCAGCGCCTTGGAGTTTTGCTCCAGCCAGAAATGCACCGTCTTGAGTTCTTCGATACGCTTTTCAAGTTCTTCCACGTTGAGCGTTGGTGCAATCCAGTTGGCGAGATTGGGCATTTGCGGAATGTTTTGCGTTGCTCCCTTGGCCAGATTCTGGAGAAAGTCAAAACCAGGGACGAATTTGCCGAAACCGGAATTTTGTGAATCACTCATGGCATCTCCAAAGGGGTTGATGGGAACTGGCTGCGCTCAATGGTTGACAGCTTACTCTACATTGTGCGGGTAATAATGCGCCATGATTTGCACGCGCAGCCTGAGCTACCGCTATACCGCCGGCGCCACCTTGCGTTTCCCGGATGTCGATGTGCCTCAAGGGGTGACGCTGCTGCTCAGTGGTCCGTCGGGCTGCGGCAAGTCGACCTGGCTGGCGCTGATGGCGGGCCTGGTGCGGCCGACTACGGGGCAGTTGACCGTCGCGGGGCAGTCGCTCGCTGCGCTCGATGCAGTCGCCACAGACGCATGGCGTGCCAGCAGCATTGGCTTCTTGCCGCAGAAGCTGCATCTGAGCGCAGCGCTGAATGTGCGGCAAAATCTGGCGCTCGCGCAGTGGGCCGCCGGCCTTGCTGAAAACCGCGCAGCCATCGATGCGGTCCTGGCGGCGCTGGGCGTGGCTGAACTTGCTGCTCGCAGACCGGCCCAACTCTCGGGGGGTCAAGCGCAGCGCGTGGCGTTGGCGCGCGCCGTGTTGCACCACCCCAAAGTCATACTGGCCGATGAACCCAGCGCCAGTCTGGATGATGAAGCCGCAGCGAATGCCGTTGCCTTGTTGCTGGCGACGGCCCGCGCGCAGTCGGCTACCTTGGTGATTGCCACGCACGATGCCCGGGTAGCGGCGCAGCTGGCAGCCGAGGCGCCGGCCACCGGCTTGCAGCGCCTGCAACTGTTGCGCAATCCGTCATGAAAACGCTGGCACTGGCCTGGGCTTACCTCTGGTCGCGCCCCCTGGCAGCGGCGCTGAACCTGGTCCTGTTGAGTCTGGGCCTGGCGTCCATCACCTTCCTGCTGCTGGTCTCATACCAGCTCGACAAAGCGTTTGAGCGCGACTTGCAGGGAATCGACCTGGTGGTCGGGGCCAAAGGCAGT
Organism: uncultured beta proteobacterium; assembly: GCA_903927295.1. GTDB lineage: Bacteria > Pseudomonadota > Gammaproteobacteria > Burkholderiales > Burkholderiaceae_C > Rhodoferax. The sequence continues at coordinate 5,697 of CAIYMN010000233.1, forward strand.
CCGATGCAGCTGATTCTGTCGGGCGTGTTTCACATCGACGTGCCGCCCGGCAACGTGTCATTGAAAGCGGTGCTGGAACTGCAGAAGCATCCGCTGGTGGCGCAGGTGATTCCACTCAGCCTGGGCGACAGCTTTCAGGGCTTTCGCATTGTCGGCAGTTCGCACGACTACATCACGCACTATCGGGCGCAACTGGTGCATGGGCAACTCTGGACGCAGCCCATGCAGGTGGTGCTGGGTGCCATCGCCGCGCACAAATTGGGGATGACTGTTGGGCAGACCTTTGTCGGCTCGCATGGATTGGCAGCGGGCGGCCATGCGCACCGTGACATGGTCTACACCGTGGTGGGTGTCCTGGCGCCGGGCGCCACGGTGCTGGATCGGCTGATACTGACCGACAGCGCATCGGTCTGGCAGGTGCACGAAGACCATGGCAAGGCCCAAGAGCTTGAGCAAAATCATCTGCTGGAGAAGCGCGAAGTCACGATGGCGCTTTTGCGCTACAAGACACCGTTGGCGGCGATGAGCCTGCCGCGCTACGTCAACAGCAGTACCGTCATGCAGGCCGCTGCACCAGCACTGGAGATCACGCGGCTCCTGAGCATGCTTGGGTTGGGCACCGACGTGTTGCGCGCTTTTGCCGCCGTGCTCCTGCTCACAGCCGGCCTGAGCGTCTTCATCGCGCTTTGGAGCGCGGTGCGCGAGCGCCGAGGCGATCTGGCGCTGCTGCGCATGCTGGGTGCACCGCCGATCAAGCTGGCGACCTTGTTATTGCTCGAAGCGCTCTGGCTCGGCCTGTTGGCCGCGGCGCTGGGTCTGCTTGCAGGGCAGGGCATGGCCACCGCGCTGGGCTGGCTGTTGCGGCTGGATAATTCACTGCTGGTCGGCGGCATGGTCTGGCCGAGCGAGTTAGGGCTGGTGCCGGCAATGGCACTTGCCGTGTCATTGCTGGCGGCGTTGTTGCCGGCATGGGGTGCGTATCGGGTCAGCGTATTGGAGCTTCTTCAAGGACAATGAATTCATGAAAAACACTGCTTGGTCCCTTGCCGGTCTGGCGCTCGCTTGTCTCTTGCCCTTGGGCGCTCTGGCACAACTCGGTTCACCGCTTCCGGTTGGCGGTACCGGCCCCGGCGTGCACAGTCCGGACAGCCCCTTCGCGCCACTGACCGTTCGCGCCGACGTGCTGGCCTGGTCGGTACTGACTGACGTGAAGACGCAAACCGTCAAGAACCGGTTGCTGCCCAACTTTCCGCCCAACGTGCAGGCACTGGGCGACAGGACGCAGCGCATCCAGGGCTTCATGATGCCCCTGGAGCCGGGCGAGAAGCAGTCCCATTTCCTGCTCACCTCGGTGCCCATGACCTGCTCCTTTTGTGTGCCCGGCGGCCCGGAGAGCATGGTCGAAGTCAAAACCAAAACGCCGGTGAAATACACACTGGACGTGGTGGTGGTGCAGGGCCGCTTCGCGGTCCTCAAGGACGATCCGTACGGGCTGTATTACCGAATCACCGATGCTGTTGCGGTGAACTAGCGGGTCTCGGCAGGTCTGGCGCAGGATTTGCCTGGTCGGGTCCTGGGACCGAAAGGACGGTTTCTCTTTGCTGATTGACTTTCATCAAACACGCGCGGCATTCAACGGCGCATGCTGAAACCTCACGTCAACGGAGAAATCCCTCATGAGCACAAGAATCACAGCCCCGTTTCAGAAACAATTGCTGGCCCAGCGCGCCAGTCAGATCGAGCAGTTGGCGACACTGCGCGGCGGCGCTGTCGGTCGAGCTGAAGCATCCGCCGAGCACTTCAGCCGCGCCGAGGATTCGGACGCCCAGGTGAACAGTGCGCGGGATCTGGAATTTGCCCTGGATGACCATGAATCGGCGCAGATCAGACTGATTGACGCAGCACTTGAACGCATCAAAGCTGGCAGCTATGGCCAGTGCCTGGACTGTGGCGACGAGATCCCGGCGGCACGGCTGCACGCCGCGCCAGAAGCGCCTCGTTGCATTGCCTGTCAGGAAAAACTGGAACGCTGACACAACGCCGTCCTGCTATCCTGCGGGTATGAATTACACCTTTGCGTCAGCCACAATCCTGCTGATCCTGATTACCGATCCGGTCGGCAATATTCCGATTTTTGCCAACGCCCTGAAGAACGTTGCGGTGCAACGCCGTCCATGGGTCATCCTGCGCGAGGTCCTGATTGCCTTTGTATTGTTGCTGACCTTCATGTTCGTCGGCGATGGCTTCTTGCGGGTCATGAATCTGAGCGAGTTGTCGCTGCAGATTGGCGGCGGGGTCATTCTGTTTCTGATCGCACTGCGCATGATTTTTCCGCCACCCAAATCCGAGACGACCGAGATGCCGGGCGAGCCACTGATTGTTCCGCTGGCGATTCCAGCCATCGCTGGTCCGTCGGCGCTGGCCACGGTCTTGCTGTTGGTCTCGCAAGCACCGGAGCGGCGTCTCGAGTGGGTCGCCGCCCTTTGTGTCACGATGGCTGTGAGCGCGGCTGTGTTGGTGCTGGCAGAGCGCATCCAGCGCATTGCCGGTGACCGCTTTGTTGTGGCGCTGGAGCGTCTGATGGGCCTGGTGCTGGTGGCGGTGTCGATTGAAATGATGCTGCGCGGCATCAAGACCTTTGCCGGGCAACTCGCTGCAATATGAACGTAAAACGCCCCCGGCTGCAAACCGGGGGCGCTCTGTTGGAAACTGTCTGAGTCAACGTCAGCGCATCAGGCAATCTGCTTGTTGCCCAGCAGCGCCTTGCCTGCAACGGTTGCCAGCATCACCATTCCGACGAAAGGAAGGCTGACTGCATAAACCAGACCGATGAAGGGTGCGGCAACAAAGAGTGCCACGTTCTTGGCAGTGGCCAGTACTTTTGCGGCAACCGGGTTGGCATTCATCGCTTTCCAGGCGGTCCAGGCCAGCATGGCAAAGCCAACCAGTGGCAACATCACTGCATAGGCCAAGCCGATGAACGGGGCTGCCAGGAAGAGCGCTACGTTCTTGATACGGCTCTCTTGTGCTACTGCTTCAAGCTGAACCTGCTCGGCTGGTGCAACAACTGCTTGCGCCACAGGGGCTGCGACTGATGCACGCAGTGCGTGCACGGCACTTTCTTCAATCATTTCAGGCGACAGTGGCTTGCGCACAAAGTCCGAGACACCCGCAGCCTTGGCCCGGTTTTCGTTCTCCGTCGTGCCGTAACCCGTGATGATGACGACCGGCGTCCAGGGTTGGCTGGCCTTGACCCGCTCTGCCAATTCAACGCCATCCATGCCAGGCATCTTGATGTCGGTAAAGACAACGTCAAACGACTGCTCACGCATTTGCTTGAGTGCCTCTTGGGCGTTTTCCACCGTAGTGACCACGTAGCCCTTTTTCGCGGACAAAACACGGTTGAAACTCTTACCTACAACGGCGTCATCATCAACAACCAGAACTTTACGCAGTGCACTCATGATTCTTTCTCCATCAATAAATTCGTTACCAGACGACTGGATATAAGCAAAGCACGTGCCATCCTGCCATTTCAGGAAAAAAACCATGAATATCAACAAGTTATGAGAACCTGGCGAGAGCGACCGGGGATCAGAAGGCGTTCGTGCGGGACACCAAGTACACAGACTTTGTACAGATGCACAGGTGATTCTTTGGATGACTCGGGAAAACTTCATATAAATCAACACGTTCCAGCGTTATTGCCAGGAAAAATCTTTTTGTACAAGTGACGCGTTGCGCCTGCGGTGCGTTGGCACGGGCACTGTGCTGAATACATTGGCGCTGCATAATGCCCGTGCCGGCATTGGCAGTTGCGTGGATTCACAGGGAATGTTGATCAATGAAGCGAGGTGACTCGGCTCTTTCGTTCAGGGCGTTCGCACCATGGGTCCTGGGCGTGGCGCTGGTGCATTGGGCTCTGCTGCAGGGCATGATGTTGCACGTGGAGCTGTCGCCAACGGTTCAGGGGCACATCATCAGCACGCGTTCGATTGAGGCGCGACCGGTGGCCAAAGCGCCCCTTCCCAAGGCTGCCAAAAGGGCGCTGACCTTACCCGCAGCAGACGCTTTGACTCCACCCCAGCCGGTCGCCGAACCGGACCGGCCCTCGGTCGCCGAGCCAATGGCGGCGCCTGTGTCTGGTCCAGGGATTGACGAACGCGGGCCAAGCCGTGCCGAGGATGTTGTTACGCCGGAACCCCAACTCGCCCAGGCCGAAGCGCCGGTCCAGGCGCCGCGTCATCTGCGCGAGGACGTGGCCTGGGCCAGTCGCTTCAGCGTGCCAGCTTCGCTGAATCTCAAGTACGAGGTTTCATCGAACAAGTTTCCCTTCAGCCTGAATGCTGAAATGGGGTGGCGGCAAGACGGCGAAAGCTACGACGCCAGACTTGCATTCGGCGCCTTTGGCCTGCGGCGCGTGCAGACCAGCCGCGGGCAGATCACAGCCGAAGGGCTGACCCCGCTGCGATTCTCGGACAAGTACCGCAGTGAGGTCGCAGCGCATTTTGTGCGCGAAAAGGGCAAAGTCACTTTCAGCGCGAATACGCCAGATGCGCCCTTGCTGGCCGGCGCGCAGGACCGGCTCAGCGTTGTACTGCAGCTGGCTGCCATGATGGCAGGGGACCCGGAGCGCTTTCCAGTCGCCAGCACGATCACCCTGCAGATCATTGGCCCGCGCGACGCAGACATGTGGCTATTTACTTTGGAAGAGGATGAAACGCTGAATCTGCCCGGAGGTCAGCTGGCGACGCGCAAACTGGTACGCAATCCACGAAGGGAATTTGACCAGCGGGTCGAGTTGTGGCTGGCGCCGGCGTTGGGCTATTTGCCTGCCCGAATCCGTATCACCGAGGCCAATGGTGATTACATCGACCAAAAGTGGCTCTCCAGCGAAACGCCGGTTTGAGTCGTTTCGGCCTCCTCGCGACCCTCTTGAAATCTGCTGCTCTGTGGCCAACTGCAGAATGGACACAATTAAAGGATAATATTCAAGCATGCACACGCTCTACGATTCGGACACCTATTCGGTGACACATATGCTGGCCAATGCAGTGGCAGCGGATGCAGGCTGCGAGCTTGAAGGCGAGCAGGTCGCGCAGGTGCTGCTGGTACCCACGCTGGCGCGTCACGGCTTCGAAATTGTCGACAAGCGTTCCGGCAAAGAGGTCTATCTGGACGGATCCTGGGCCGAACTGTTTCAGCAGCATATTTCTGCCTGGCAGCAAAGAACGCCGACGCAGGAAGAAGTTGAAGATACGCTGGAGCAATACGCTGAACTTGCGCAGAATCCGGTTGTCGTGCACTGAACGGCGCCACTTCCACAGCCAACAGGTTTTTTGATGAGCGTCAGACGACTCTGGACAGTCGCCCTGGCTGTCGGCTTGGCCGCTTGTGCCTTCACACCCGCGGGGCCGCATTACGCTGACGCAAGTCGCGCCGAGCGCCTGCAACAGCTGTTGCCTGCAGACATCATCCTGCTGGGCGAGCAGCACGACGCGCCGGACCATCAGCAGGTTCATCGGATTGTTGTAGAAACGCTGGCATCGAGGAAGTTGCTGGCCGCGCTGGCGCTCGAGATGGCCAGCCAGGGGCAATCAACGGCTGGTCTGGCGAACGACGCCAGTGAAGACGCGGTGCGTCAGGCTTTGCAGTGGAACAACGAAGGCTGGCCATGGAGCGCTTACGGCCCGGCGGTGATGGCAGCCGTGCGTGCTGGCGTGCCGGTTATCGGTGCCAATCTGCCGCAGCTGCAGATGCGTGCTGCGATGGCCAGGGTGGAACTGGACTCATTGCTGCCCGGTCCTGCGCTCAAGGCTCAACAGCAAAATATACGTAGTGGCCACTGTGACATGCTGCCCGAAAGCCAGATTACGCCGATGACACGGGTTCAGATTGCACGTGATATGGCGATGGCCGAAACGCTGGCCAAGGCTGTCCAGACCGGCAAGACCGTCGTCCTGCTGGCTGGCGGCGGGCACGTTGATCGCAAGCTCGGAGTGCCTTTGCATCTGGCAGCGGGTGTTAAAGTCAAAGCGGTCCTGATCCGGTCTGAAGTTCGGGCTGACCCCACAGAAGACAGCTCCAGTTTCGATGCCATGTGGCCGGCACAAGCGGCACCTGTGACTGACTATTGCGCAAAATTTGGCGCCGGTCGGCGCTCTCCTACTTAGTCAAGCTTATGAACCCTGCCTACATTTTGACCCTGTCCTGTCCGGACCGCATCGGATTGGTCCATGCGGTTTCCGGATTTTTGGCGGAACGTGGAGGCAATATTGAAGAGGCGGCGCAGTACAACGATCTGGGTACCGGGCTCTTCTTCATGCGCGTGCAGTTTGCCTGCGGGCAAACCACGCATGAAGAGCTGAAAGCGCAGCTCGCCATCTTTGCCGCGCCCTACCAGATGAACTGTCGACTGCACGCCAGGGCTGAGCCGATGCGCACAGTGATCATGGTCAGCAAGGAAGGGCATTGCCTGAACGATCTGCTGTTTCGCTGGAAGAGCGGTTTGCTGGCGCTTGACATACGGGCCATCATTTCGAACCATCGCGAGTTCTACCAGCTTGCCGCCAGCTACAACGTGCCATTTCACCACTTTGCTGTCAATGCGGCCAGCAAGGGTCAGGTTGAGGCCAAGCAGTTTGAGATCATCCAGAGCGAAGGCGCTGAGTTGGTGGTGCTGGCGCGCTACATGCAGGTTCTGAGCGATGACCTGTGCCGCAAGCTATCAGGCTCCGCCATCAACATCCATCACTCTTTTCTGCCCAGTTTCAAGGGGGCCAAGCCGTACTATCAGGCGCATGAGCGGGGAGTGAAACTGATAGGCGCCACGGCGCACTACGTCACTGCTGAGCTTGACGAAGGGCCGATCATCGAACAGGACGTGGCGCGTGTGGACCACAGCAAGACGGTGGAAGACCTGACCACACTGGGGCGCGACACCGAGAGCCAGGTACTGGCGCGCGCTGTCAAATGGCACAGTGAGCACCGGGTGCTTCTCAACGGCCACAAGACCGTGATCTTCAAGTGAGATCGGGGCGCTGCGTGTAGTGTGCGTGGCGTTTTTCCAGGAAGGCGCGCATGCCCTCCTGCGCATCAGGCGTCATGGCCGCCGATGCCATCAACTCAACCGCCAGTTGGTAGGCTTGGTCCTGCGGCAATCCGACCTGCTGGTAAAAGCCCTGCTTGCCCAGCGCCTTGGACAGCGCGCTGCCGCGGCTGGCCCGGCCAATCAGATCCAGTGTGGCGGCATCGAGTTGATCAGCCGGCACGCAGCGGTTGATCAGTCCCCACTCGGTCGCGGTCCTGGCATCGATTGCATCGCCCGTGAGCGCCATCTCCAGCGCGCGCTTGCGTCCGACGCTGCGCGCAATCGCCACCAGCGGCGTGTGGCAGAACAGACCGCCTTTACCGCCCGGAATGGCAAAGGATGCGGTGTCGGCGGCAATCGCCAGGTCGCAGCTGGCGACCAACTGGCAGCCCGCAGCCGTGGCAAGGGCATGCACCTTCGCAATCACTGGTTGCGGCATGGCCTGAATGGCGTCCATCATGGTGGTGCAAACGGCAAACAGCTCGCGCGCCTGCTCCAGGCTGGCGCCAGCCATATCACCAAAGTTATGGCCGGCACTGAAAACCGGGCCATTGGCGGCCAATATCACACCCAGTGCATCGCTTCGTGCCACGGCCTGCAGTGCCTGCGTCAACTCCAGCATGACGTTCATGGCCAGCGCGTTGCGCTTCTCGGGACGGTTCAGGGTGATGGTGGTGATCGCGCCATCAGTCGACAGCAGCAGGTGTTGGTACTTCATGGTGGCATTTTGGCAGAACGGTACGCTGTCATTGCGAGCGCAGCGCGGCAATCCATGTATGGATCGCCACGGGCTGCACCCTCGCGATGACGAAGA
>CAIYMN010000234.1 GCA_903927295.1 uncultured beta proteobacterium
CTCGCCACCAGGATTGCTCCCGTGCTGCCGTTCGACTTGCATGTGTAAGGCATGCCGCCAGCGTTCAATCTGAGCCAGGATCAAACTCTATAGTTCGATCTTGAATTTTTTCGCATATCTCTATGCAACTCATAAAAACGGAATTGAAGTGAACTTCACTTCTATTTCCATGAGCGTTTGCAAGTCAGTTAAGACTTGGTTCCGAAGAACTTGGCTTTTCGCCTCAAACGCCCACACTTATCGGCTGTATGTTGTTAAAGATCTTCAATCGAACTTGACTTCTGTCAAGCCCCTTGCCCAGCGCTTCACTGTGATCAGCGAAGCCTTGTATTATGACACGGTTTTAGGTTTTCAGTCAACAAGCTGACAAAAGAAATTTGTCAGGGACCAATTACCCCATCGCTAAACGGGCTAAGAAAACGCATCTTCCTTCAAATAGGGAAGCCTTCCAGTGTAGCACCGTTTGGTGCATCCGGGACATTCACAGCCTTAACCAGCGAGGTATGAGTCTGAACTGCGGGCTTGGGTCGGTCATTTCCCACATGGTGATCGACCTGGACGAGACCCGTCTGCAAACAATTTCCCAGCTTCAGTCACTTTTCGCTGGCACGGCTGAGGATCAATTTCGTGTTCCCGACAAGGGTGTGGTACTGCGCTACTTGATCGCCACCTGTGAACGCATCGGTCAGGCCCAACTACTGCCAGTGTTCAAAGACCTGATTGATCAATTCCCTTTTGAGATTCTGGAGTTTCAATCGGATAACGGCAGCGAGTACATCAGCAAGAGGGTGGCTACTCTGCTGGAGAAGATGCGGGTCGAGCAGACCAAGTCGCGCTCACGGCATTGCGACGACAACGACCTGGCCGAAAGCAAGAACGGATCGGTCGTCAGAAAGGCCTTTGGCTAGCCGCCATGACGCCGGGCAAGATGCCTTTTGACGCCAAGCTCGCCACCGACAGCGCCGCTATAGCCGACTACGCAAGCAAACTTCCGTGGACGGCATTTGACGAACGTGCTGACAAAGGCGACACGCGGGCAAACGCAGAAATCTGGAAAGATCCCACCAAATTCAAGGAGTACGCCGAGAAGATGCAAGTCGAAATGTCAAAACTCGCAGCGGCAGCAAAGACTGGTAATCTCGATAGCATCAAGACAGCAGTCAATGCGACTGGCGGCACTTGCAGGACATGCCAGGACGCTTATCGTAAAGGCTGAGTCTGTTCCCAGGCCTGAGGCTTGGACGGTTCTGCCGAGGCCCGGGTCGTGGGCAGCTTGCTTGTAGCGACCAAGTGAACACAGATAATGGACCAATGCGTCATTCTCAGCCCTTGACAATCCTGCCCAAGCGCAAGGCCATCATCGTCTTTCTGATTTTTGCTTTTGCCTACTTTCTATCTGCCCTGATCCGGGCTATTACTGCCACTCTGGCGCCGACGCTCAGTCAGGAGTTTGGACTCAGTGCAAGCGACCTGGGATTGCTGGCAGGAGGCTACTTTCTCGGTTTCTCAGTCACCCAGTTGCCCCTTGGTACGTGGCTCGACCGGCATGGCCCGAGAAAGGTGATTCTCTATTTTCTGGGGATAGCGGTGCTGGGATGTCTGGCTTCCTCGCTTTCCACCAATTTTTCGGGTCTCCTGGCGGCCAGGATACTTTGCGGTGCTGGCGTTAGCGCTTGTTTGATGGCGCCGCTGACCGGCTATCGTCGCTGGTTTGATGCTTCCACTCTGATGCGCGCCACCTCCTGGATGATGATGACAGGCTCCCTGGGAATGGTTGCCTCCACTCTGCCGGTCCAATGGCTAACGCCGTTGCTGGGTTGGCAGGCCCTGTTTGCAGGACTGGCCGCCCTGTTGCTGATAGCGATGACAATGATTGCATGGCAGGTACCAAAGTGGAATAGCGAAACCAACAGCCCGAATGCTCCAAGCCAAACCGTAGGCGCTTACGCGGAAGTTTGGAAGCATCC
>CAIYMN010000235.1 GCA_903927295.1 uncultured beta proteobacterium
TGCCATGGTGGTTGAGCTTTCTTGGCTTTGCGGTTGTTGAAGTCAGAACCCATATTCTGTAGGGCCTGACGGCTTCAACCACCAACTTCAACCTTCAACTACGAACGGGACATCGCCCCCGCTGGGGTCAAATGGTAAAGGACTAGTGGCCAACTCCAATGGGCGCACATATCGGCCCGTTCCAGTGGCCTCGCCAACGGCAGAGGTGCTAATTTTCGTTGCGCTATGTCGGAACGGATGCACAGTGTTTTGCCTATTCGTGGCATCTAAAAGCCTAAAAACGGTTTTGGACTCTAGGTCAGGAAACTTGATGCCATGATCTACATACCAGATGCCCATTGCCAGGCGCTTAGAAGGATCTTTGTTTGTGATGGACTGCGACGATTGAGAAATTCGTGCGTGCGTCAACGAAGGAGGAGCGTCTGGAGTGCGTTTTTGACCGAATCTGACGTGCATCAGCGTTTGGGGCCGAGCTAATTCGTAAGTGAGCTTTCTAAAAGGGAATGGGTGTGTACATGAGAGAATGCTGTGCACTAGTAGCGTCTGCGCAGGGACCTTTCCAAAGGGTAACCACTCACCTTGAACGGTCAGGTCTGTAGCACCGGCAAACGGAAAATGTGTTATTGGATAAGCGCTTTCGCCTCGGGTTGAGCATGCCAGCAGCGACTGTCCTATCTCCACTGCGGCTCTCCAGGCCAATTGATCGAGGGCGATCCTGCCAATGTCGGAGGCAGAGTAGCCTGATGCGGATGGGGGTAGTCTGAGGTGAAGGCGACCGTTTATTTCCCAATAATTCGAATATCGGAAGAGCTCCATTTTTGATAGTGGTGGCTTAAATAACTTATCAAGAAGCCAGTTTGACGAACCGAAGTAAAAGCGGATTAGTTCGGCACAAGGTATGACCATTCGTTTACCAGCGGGTAGGTCGATAAGCATGCAATGGGATTTGGTATGCCGCATATGGCCAGGATGCGCGCTTGCTGGCAGCATGAAGTCGCTGCCATTGATGTCGATCCCTGCTTTTACGACACGACTGGTTTTCGCGTTGATTTTAAGATTGCGAACAACATGAATTAGTCCATCATCACGTCGCTCTAGGTGACCATTTCGCCAAATGTCTCCTATTCGCAGCTTTATTAGTAAGCCAACTGGTACCCAAATTTGCCGCTGTCTCTGGGCAGTCCGTGGAACCGCCACATTGACGTTGACACCACTGGGAACTTGGGATAACGCTAAGAGGATAGACGGATGACGGTAGCTCTGATGGCGATCTGGATATGCGACATCCCCGAACCAGTCTATTCGCCACTCTTTGTTATCACGAGGAAATGAATCAAGTCTCGGGAAACGAATTTTTGGGGACACCATGGCATCGGTTGCGTCGCTTCAGCTGATCCAGCTAGGAAAAGCCATATGATAAAACCTGACGAACCGCACCTTAGGTTGATTGTGACCGAGATCATCAAAAATATGGTTTTTCATTCGAAGAAATGCCAATTTCAGAACATTAATATCAAGAATTGCTATTAATTTTTCTCACTAACTTCTAATTTTTCTCATTAACTACTGATTGTTCACAGGCTTTCTGGGCGGGCACTTGCTACGCGAATTGCGTGAGGCCGGTTGTCAGGTTAAGGCACTGTCCCGGAGCCCGGCATCAGATGCTGCCATTGCGTCTCAGGGCGGTGTTCCGGTTCGTGCGGACCTTGCCGACAGCGCATCTCTCCTGTCTGCGATCAATGGTTGCGAAGCGGTCTTTCACGCCGCAGCCGACACAAGCATGTGGAAGCCCCAAGCGATAGCGCAGACTGCCACCAACATACAGGGCACAGAGAACCTGCTGCAGGCAGCCAAGGCCGCCGGAAGCAAGGCCTTTGTGCACACATCGTCCGTCTCAGCCTACTCCCATCTTGTGCAAGGCACGCTTGACGAATCGGTACGCCAGCGCGGAGCCGAGAGTTGGATCAACTACGAACGCACGAAACATCTCGGTGAACAGGCAGTCAAGCGCAACGATGTTCCGTGGATTGTGTTGCAGCCCTCTCACATCCTGGGCCCTGGCGACCGTCGCAACTGGGCTCGCCTCATCATGCTGATTGACCGCGAGAAGCTCCCGGGCATTCCGCCCGGTGTTGGCTCGTTCGCCGACGTGCGGGAAGTAGCGAAGGCCCATGTGCATGCCTGGCAAAGTCAACGGTTCGGGCAAAGTTACCTGGTCGGAGGCGAGCAGTGCAGCTTTGTCGACTTCGTACACCGGGTTGCGGCGGAGTTGGGAAAGAATGCGCCTCGTGGAGCCACGCCGGCCTGGGCACTCATGGCGTTTGCCCGGTTGACCGATGCATGGTCCCGCGTCACACGAAAAGAACCTGAAGTCACACCCGAGGGGGCCATGCTCACATCCCACACGCTGCGAGTCGATTCCTCCAAAGCAAAGCGGGAATTGGCTTACATCGAGACCCAGTTGGACATTCTGGTGACAGATACCTTGACCTGGATGCGCCGGGAAAAGCTGATTTCTGATCAGTCTTGACGATTCAACCCTGAAAATCCGCCTGCCGTTTCATCGCAGGACGATTCGCTGTGGGCTCGATAACGGTTCAGACTCGCGGAAAAGCAGCATGGCAACAAGCTCCTGCGACTAAGCCGCCAGCGCCGGATAGTCGGTATAGCCTTTGGCACCCGGCGTGTAAAAGGTTGCCATGTCCGGCGCGTTAAGGGCTGCGTTGGCACGCATGCGTTCAAGCAGATCCGGGTTGGCCAGGAAGGGGCGGCCAAAGGCAATCAAATCCGCCTGATTGGCTGCGAGAGCGCTTTCGGCGCTCGCTCGGTCAAAGCCACCCGCCAGGATAAAGGGGCCTTGGAAAGTCTGGCGCAGCAGCGCCTTCAGGGCGGCCGGCACCGGCGGCGCGCCCATTGCCGAATGGTCCAGCAGGTGGACATACAGCAGTTCAAGCTTTGACAGTTCGCTGACCAGCGCCAGGTATTGCGCGTCCACCTCCGGGAAGGCTCCCGTGCCGTTGAAGACACCGTAAGGCGACAACCTGATCCCGACCCGCCCGGCGCCAATGGCCGATGCCGTCGCTCGCGCGACTTCCAGCGCAAACCGGTTGCGCCCATGGATGCCATCACCGTAGGCATCGTCTCGCTGATTCACGTTGGGGTTGAGGAACTGCTCTATCAGGTAGCCGTTGGCCGCGTGCAGTTCAACGCCGTCAAAGCCGGCTTCGATCGCCAATCTTGCAGACTCGGCATATTCTTCGACGGCGGTAGCGATGTCCTTTTCGGTCATGGCGCGCGGTCTGCTGTGTGGTTGCATGCCCTGCGCATCGGTGTACATCTCGCCGGGGCAGGCCACTGACATGGGACCGACGACCTCCGCGCCCGTAGGCAAGTTGGCAGCATGCGTTACGCGGCCGGTGTGCATCAGTTGCAGCACGATCTTGCCGCCCTTGGCATGCACTGCATCGGTCACCAGTTTCCAGCCCCACACCTGATCGGCGTTGAACAAGCCGGGGATGCGCGCATAGCCCAGACCATTGGGTGAGGGAGAGGCGCCCTCGGTGATGATCAGACCGGCTGTGGCACGCTGGCCATAGTGCTCGGCCATCAAAGCGTTGGGAGTGTTGGACTGTACGGCGCGGCTGCGGGTCATTGGCGCCATGACGGTCCGATTGCCGAGTTGCAGCTTGCGCGCGGTGAAAGATTCAAAAAGCATGGTGATTCCTTGGGTAGGTCAAAACAGACAAGCCAACAGCCAGATCGCTTTTTAAAACGACGAGCCCGGTGTTTGAAGAAAGTCTAACTCCTGCTGCGTTGACGTGCGCCCGAGAAGGGCATTGCGGTGCGGGTAGCGTCCAAAGCGGTCGATCACCTGCTTGTGTCGCAGCTCAAAGTTCAGGTTGTCCACCATACCCGGAGCACTGAACAGGGAAACTGCCAGCGTGTGAATCAGCGGCGACTCGCTGTGCATATACGGCATGTACAAAAAGGACCGGCGTTCGACTGCGAGCTCGTGGTCGGCCCGGACCGCCACCGCCGCTTGTGCCAACCCCAGTGCCAGGGCATCACAGGCAAAGGCGTGCGGCTGATCCCGATAGATGTTGCGCGAAAACTGGTCCAGCACAATGACTTCGGCCAGGCGCCCGCCGGCTGTCTCGCGCCAGTCATAAAGCTCACATTGCGCGGCAGCCCGGTGCAAGGCACCGAAGCGCGACTCGATCAGCCGGTCGAAGTCATCCGACCGCGCCCACCACTGTTTGGGTGTTATTTCCTCAAACCAGAAATTGAGGACCGATTCGGGCGTTTGATCCATTGCTACTCGATGTCGGCCGACTGAATCCGCTTGACGCCCTTGGCGCTCATCTGCTTCCAGGCCGCTGCCAGTGAACCATTGAGATCGATGGCACGTGTCGCGTCCTCGATCACATAGACTTCAAAGCCCAGTTCGTGCGCGTCCAGCGCAGTCCATGCAACGCAGAAATCGGTGGCCAGGCCGGTTACGAAAACCGTCTTGATGCCGCGCTCCTTCAGGTAAGCAGCCAGACCGGTGGACGTCTTGTGATCGGCTTCCTGGAAGGCCGAGTAGCTATCCACATTCCGGTGATAACCCTTGCGCAGGATGAGCTGGGCACCAGGCAGCTTCAGGTCTTTGTGCAGCGCGGCGCCATCCGTGCCCTGCACACAATGGTCTGGCCACAGCATCTGCGTGCCATAGGGCAGCTCGATGGTTTCAAAAGCCTTCTTCCCCGGATGACTGCTGGCGAACGAAGCGTGCGCCGGCGTATGCCAATCCTGTGTCAACACAATGTTGTCAAATGCACGGGATAGCTCGTTGATGACAGGCACCACGTCAGCGCCGTGCTTGACAGGCAGGGCGCCGCCCTCCACGAAACCGTTTTGCACATCGACCACGAGCAAGACAGAGTTGCAGGCCGGTTTCATCGCGATGCTCCTTGAAAATCGTGGTTGGGGTGACGCAAAACCATCATGGTCCTTAGACACTCAGGTAAGCCCGCCGCACCGCTTCGTTGCTGGCGAGCTCGACCATGGACGCCTGGTAACGAATCTGCCCCTTCTCAAGCACGTAGGCCCGATCAGAGACCAACTCGGCAAAATGCATGTTCTGCTCCGACAGCAGAATGCTCACGCCTTGCTTCTTGAGCGCCAGGATCATGTGGACCATCTGCTCCACAATCACCGGCGCCACGCCCTCGGAGGGCTCATCCAGCAGCACCAGGTAGGGGTTACCCATCAGGGTACGGGCCACGGTCAGCATCTGCTGCTCACCGCCACTCATGCGGCCGCCCATGCGATTCGGCATTTCACCCAGGTTAGGAAAAAGCTGGAACAGCCTCTCGGGCGTCCACAGCGGCGCCTCGCTGCCGTCCGCCCAGCGCCGCGGCGCCTGTTGGCCAACCATCAGGTTCTCCGCCACCGTCAGATCGGTGAAGATACGGCGGTCTTCGGGCACATAGCCCAGCCCCATGCGCGCCGCGTGGTGCGGCTCGCTGCGCGAGATGTCCTGGCCCAGAAAAGTGATGCTGCCACGGCGCTTGCCCAGCATGCCAATCAAGGCTTTGAGCGTGGTTGACTTGCCGGCACCGTTGCGCCCCATCAGGGCCACCACCTCACCGCGCTGGACCTTCAGGTCCACATCAAACAGGATCTGCGCCGCGCCATACCAGGCCGCCAGACCACGGGCTTCGAGCAGGGTTTCAGTAGGGGCAGACATCAAGCCTTCTCCCCCGCCACTTCGGCATGCAGTTTCTCGAAGGTCTTGCCACTGCCAAAGTACACCTCCTGCACCTTGGGATGGTCGCGGATCTCCTGCGGCGCGCCCTCGGCGATCAGACGCCCGCGTGCCAGCACGATCAGCCGATCCGCATAGGCAAACACCACGTCCATGCTGTGCTCCGTGAACAGCACCGACATGCCGCGCTCCAGCACCAGTTGCTTGGTCAGTGCCATCAGTTCGTTGCGTTCTTTGGGCGCCATGCCGGCAGTGGGTTCATCCATCAGCAGCAGCTTGGGCTTGTTGGCCATGGCAATGGCCAGCTCCACGCGCTTGACGTCGCCGTAGGCCAGCACGTTGCAGGAGCGGTCCGCCTGCGCGCTCATGCCCACCTGCTCCAGCACCGCCATCGCTTCGTCCCTGCGGTAGTCAGCGGCGCGACGCCAGGGCGAGAACAGTTTGCCGTCCTGCGACAGCAGTGCCATCTGCACGTTTTCAACCACGGTGAGCGAGGCAAAGGTCTCTGCGATCTGGAAAGTACGGCCGACCCCCATGTGCCAGATCTCGCGCGGCTTGCGGCCCACCAGTTCGACACCGTCGAGCTGGATGGAGCCGGCGTCTGCGCGCAGTTGCCCGTTCACCATGTTGAAGGTGGTGGACTTGCCGGCGCCGTTGGGACCGATCAGCGCCAGCA
>CAIYMN010000236.1 GCA_903927295.1 uncultured beta proteobacterium
AATTGGTAGACGCACTAGTTTCAGGTACTAGCGAGTAACTTCGTGGGGGTTCGAGTCCCTTCCTGGGCACCAATATAATGTAAATCCGGCAGCCCTTAATTGGACTTCCGGCATGTTTTTTCATAGCGAGCCCCTTGACTTCAAGCGGCTTTTTTGTTGACTAGAGCCTTGAAATATCAGCATCACGCTAGATGGGCTGAGCGACAAGGTCATGCCCTTCCGTTCCCACTACCCTGGCTCTGGTAAATTCACCCACTTTCAGCGTCTTGCTGATTTTTTCTGGCGGCAGCAGCATCACCGCACCATCGATCTCGGGAGCATCTGCATAAGTTCGCCCAACCCCGCCCTTCTTCCCTAGGGCCGGCGCCGAGTCCACCATCACTTGCATGATGGATCCAACGCGCTGCTTCAATTTTGCAGCAGAGACCGCCTCCGCGACTGCCATGAAACGAACGCGTCGTTCCTCTCTTACTTCGGGCGCCAGCATACCTGGCAGGTCGTTGGCAACGGCACCCTGCACAGGGCTATAGGCAAAACAGCCGGCTCGGTCAATTTTTGCCTCCTGCAAAAACGCCAACAGGTCGGAAAACTCTTCCTCGGTCTCTCCCGGAAAGCCGGCTATAAAAGTGCTACGGACAACAATCTGAGGACAAACTTCACGCCAGCGCTGAATGCGTTCGAGGTTTTTTTCACCGCTGGCCGGTCGCTTCATTCGTTTTAGGACAGCCGGGTGACTGTGCTGAAATGGGACATCCAGATAAGGCAGCACCGTGCCCGCAGCCATCAGCGGTATCAGTTCATCGACACTGGGATAGGGATAGACGTAGTGCAGACGCACCCACGCCGAAAATGGCTCGGCCATCTTGCCAAGTGCCTGCACCAGTTCCAGCAATCGCGTTTTGACAGGCCGGCCCTCATGGAAGCCTGTTCGGTATTGAACATCGACCCCATAGGCCGAGGTGTCCTGGCTGATTATCAACAGTTCCTTGACGCCACCTTCAAGCAAGGCACGTGCCTCCCGCAACACGTCGCCGATGGGTCGCGACACAAGATCGCCCCGCATCGAGGGGATGATACAAAACGTACAGCGATGGTTGCATCCCTCACTTATTTTGATGTATGCATAGTGCCCGGGTGTGAGTTTTACCCCTGCGATACCGAACGAGTTTGGAACCAGGTCCAGAAAAGGACGATGCGGTCTTGGCAAATGCACATGCACCGCATCCATCACCTCCCGCGTTGCCTGTGGACCAGTAACGGCCAGCACACTGGGATGCAATTGCCGCACCAGATTGACTCCGCCCTCCAGAGTCTTGGCCCCGAGGCAACCCGTCACAACGACTTTGCCGTTTTCAGCCAATGCATCGCCGATCGCGTCCAGACTTTCCTTGACCGCATCGTCGATAAAGCCGCAGGTGTTCACGATCACCAGATCTGCGCCCTCAAACGTTTTGCAAGTCTGGTACCCCTCGGCTGTAAGTTGCGTCAGGATCAGTTCGGAGTCAGTAAGCGCTTTGGCACAGCCGAGGCTGACGAAGCCAATTTTTGGTATGTGCTGTGTTCCGTCGGTAACTTCACTCATCAACTCGATGCCCCTGCTTTCATTGCGCAATCAACGCTTGATCCCGAAGGCACCCAGCATCTGACCCGTTTGCTTTTGCATTTGTTCCTGCATCTGGGACAACAAACTCCTCGACTGTTCCAGACTACCACCCATCATTCCCTGTAGCGCAGGCGATTCGACAGCGAGAAACTGTGTCCACATCTCCGGACTCAGTCCCTTGCTTTGCTCGGTGAACTTGGCCTGAACTTCCATCAAGGCCTGCATGTTCTTCTCCAGATAGCCACCCATAAAACCCTGCATGGCATTGCCGTAAAAACGGATCACGCTGGCCAACACCGGAGCCGTAAACATCGGAGACCCATTTGACTCCTCCTCAAGAATGATTTGAAGCAATATGCTGCGTGTGAGATCTTCACCTGTCTTGACATCGCGTACGCAGAAGGATTCGTTTCCCATCACCAGTCGTTTGACTTCTGCCAAGGTGATGTAACTCGAAGTCGCCGTGTCATACAGTCTGCGATTCGGGTACTTTTTGATGACGCGCTGAGTCACATTTGCGTCGGTACTCTTGTTGCTTTGCATGGGAACTCCAGTGGCCCCGATGAGGGTCAGTAAATGTATTGCACTGCAACACATTTTAGGGAACACCCCCTCGCAACGTCCCAAGGTTTACCCTGAGATGACCTGAATAAAGGATTTTGGTAGGCGCGATTGGACTCGAACCAACGACCCCCACCATGTCAAGGTGGTGCTCTAACCAGCTGAGCTACGCGCCTAAGGATTGCCCGAGAAGGATGAGTATACCAGCAAGCGCGCAAATCATCCGGCTGATCAGATGGAGACACGGGCAAATACCGGATAAGTGATAATTGACGTTTACGTTAACGTCAATTACTGTTGGAGATCAAAATGGACATTTCAGGCAAGGTATTCATCGTTACGGGTGGCGCGTCGGGATTGGGCGAAGGCACCGCCCGACTGCTGGCCAGCAAAGGCGGTCAAATATTGATTGCGGATATGCAAGTCGAAAAGGGAGAAGCCGTCGCGCGGGAGATTGGCGGTGCATTCGTCAAGTGCGATGTCAGCCAGGAAGGCGACGCCCAAGCCGTGGTGTCCAAGGCTGTGTCGATGGGCAAGTTGATGGGCCTGGTCAACTGCGCTGGCATCGCGCCAGCCGAGAAGACCGTCGGCAAGAACGGCTCACACAGTCTTGGCGTTTTTAGCAAGTGCATTACCGTCAATTTGATAGGCAGTTTCAACATGATCCGACTCGCAGCCGATGCCATGTGCAAGAACGCTCCCGAAGTAACGGGAGAGCGTGGCGTGATGATCTCCACTGCGTCGGTAGCAGCTTATGACGGTCAGATTGGACAGGCCGCCTACAGCGCATCCAAAGGCGGCATCGTCGGTATGACACTGCCGATTGCACGGGACCTGGCGCGCAACGGAATTCGCAATATGACGATTGCCCCCGGAATCTTCGGGACGCCCATGATGTTCGGAATGCCCAAGGAAGTGCAGGACTCGTTGGCCGCGAGCGTACCTTTCCCTTCGCGTTTGGGTACACCGCTGGACTACGCGAAGTTGGCCGTGCACATTTTTGAAAACGACATGCTTAACGGTGAAGTGATCCGTCTGGACGGCGCTATTCGACTGGCACCGCGCTAGCACCGCCAAGAGAGAAGCCGTCAAACCGCCGATGGCGCGCAGCGCATCGGCTGGCGTGACTGCGCCACAATAGGCGCTGTGAGCATTCCTCAAACCTTCATTCAAGAACTGATTGCGCGCGCCGACGTGGTGGAGATCGTCGGGCGCTATGTACAGTTGAAAAAGGGCGGCGCCAACTTTAGTGGCTTATGCCCCTTCCATAGCGAAAAGTCGCCGTCCTTTTCGGTCAGCCCGACCAAGCAGTTTTACCACTGCTTCGGTTGCGGCAAGAACGGCAACGCAATCGGCTTCCTGATGGATCATGCCGGCATGACTTTTGTCGAAGCCGTGAAGGATCTGGCACAGCAATATGGCTTGCAGGTACCCGAAGAAGACGCGAGTCCACAGGACCGGACGCGTGCCGCTGAACAACGGCAAAAGCAGGTCACCTTGAGCGATGTGCTTGAAAAGGCTGCCGACGCTTACCGCAAACATCTCAAAGGCTCCGCCAGAGCCGTCGACTACTTCAAGCGGCGCGGCTTGTCCGGTGCCATTGCTCGGCAATTCGGCTTGGGCTACGCTCCCGAAGGATGGCGCAGTCTCGCCAGTGTCTTCGCGAACTATGAAGATCCCTTGCTGGTCGAAAGCGGATTGGTCATACTGAACGACGAGGCGGGCACGGCCGAGAAACGCTACGACCGTTTTCGGGATCGGGTCATGTTTCCGATCCGCAACATCAAGGGTGAATGTATTGGTTTTGGCGGCCGCGTACTTGGCGACGACAAGCCGAAGTACCTGAATTCACCGGAGACACCAGTTTTCAGCAAAGGACGGGAACTGTACGGACTGTTTGAAGCGAAAGGCGCCCTGCGCGAACATGGCTATGCACTGGTGACGGAAGGCTACATGGACGTCGTCGCACTCGCCCAACTTGGCTTTCCCAATGCCGTGGCAACGCTCGGGACGGCCTGCACAACCGAACACTTGCAAAAGTTGTTCCGATTTACAGACTCCGTCATCTTTGGTTTCGATGGTGATGAAGCCGGCCGCCGTGCGGCACGCAAAGCACTTGACGGCGCCCTGCCCTTCGCCAGCGACGTGCGCAGCATCAAGTTTTTGTTTCTTCCGTCCGAGCACGACCCGGACAGTTTCATCCGCGAGTTTGGCAAAGAGGCCTTCGCACGATTCGTCAGCGAAGCAGTCCCCCTGAGCCGCTTCCTGATCGATACCGCCCGCGAGGGCTGTGATCTGAGCACCGCAGAGGGTCGCGCCCATCTGGCCAGTCGAGTCCAGCCGATGTGGATGTCCTTGCCCGATGGCGCCCTCAAGAGGCAGTTATTGGTAGAGATTGCTGACCATGTGCAACTGGCCAGCCGCGAATTGATTGACCTGTGGACTAGCAACTCCTATTCAAATCCGAACGTCAGTTCACAGCGTCACCAGGGCGGAAAACCTTTCGCCAGCAGTCAACATCCGAGTCCACTGAAGGCTGCATCAGGACGCCCACGATTGTCAGGTCGCGCACTGCCAATCAGCCGCGCAGATCACGCTGCCCGGTTGCTGCTGGGACACATGGCAGCGCTCGATCTCCTGTCGGCCGAGGACCACTCCATGCTTTGCGAGTTGCCCGATCCCCATGGCGCATTGTTTGTCTGGCTGGAAGGTCAGTTACATGAGCACGGCGCACAGCCGTGGGTCGCGCTGCGCGAAGGATTGCGGGGGCAGGAGCAGGAGCAGTTGGCAGTCCTACTAATGACAGGTTACGAGCTTGGGCCACCCGAAGAAGCCGACGCCACACTTGCCGAATTGCGGAATCTTCTGAACCGAATGCTGGTTGAACGCTTGAAAGATCAGGAAACACAGGCTATTCTGGAGGCCAAAGTCAACCCATCTGCCTTGCTTCGCTACCGCGAATTGCAGGCGCGCCGGCGCCAATTGGAGGTCAACCTGTCCGTCACGCCAGATCAGGCGGGTGCAGCACCGGACTAATTGGTATAATCCAACTGTCAATTCTCGGCAAGAGCGACAGCAGCACCTCCGGCCCGGCCAATCGCTGACATGATTCACAACCGGCCATTTTCCGCAAGGACTGCACACCAAATGTTCGCCCGCACATCTTGCCTTCAGGAACTTTTTTTCGCTGCCGCCCAGGCAACATCCCGCGTATAGGGAGTTGATTGGGTTTGTTGAATGCGTCTGTTTTCGAAATTCTGAGGTTCTTTCATGCCTGCTCAAAACTCCAAGAAGCCCGTTCAATCCACCGCGCGGTCTGGCACCAAAGTCAATCCCAAGGCGGTAGTCAAATCCGCCCCTGCAAAAGGCGCAGCCAAGACCGCAACCAAACATGGCGCGAAGGCAGTTGAATCCAGCGCAAAGGCTTCCCCTTCTGCCAAGCCAACCAGCAAAGTTGCAGCCACTGAAGTAAAAAAGGCCTCCCCTGTCGCGCCTGCAGTCGAACCGGTTCTGAAGAAGAAGCCGGGACGTCCGCCGAAAACCGCCGTCCCTCAAGTTGGTCCAACCGCTACGGCCGGCGCCAAACGCGGTCGCAAACCAAAGCTCGCAACAGCGGCTAGCGTCATAGACAACCAGGACATGGCCGATATCGAGGCAGACCTGGCAGGTGAGCCGATCGTAGCCGGCGAGAAAGTCAAGCCCCTTCGCATGAAAATCAGCAAAGCCAAAGAGCGCGCGCTGATGAAAGAGTTTGGCCTGGATGAAACTGTGCTGTCAGAGGAGGATATTGCCAAACGCCGCCTGCGCCTGAAGGCGCTGATCAAACTGGGCAAGACGCGCGGATACCTGACCCATGGAGAGATTTCAGATCACCTGCCCGACAAACTGGTCGATGCAGAAACTCTCGAAGTCGTTATCTCCATGCTCAACGACATGGGGGTCGCCGTCTATGAACAGACTCCCGACGCAGAGACGCTGCTATTGAACAACAACGGCCCGACCGCTGCAACCGAAGAGGAAGCAGAGGAAGAGGCCGAGGCCGCCCTTTCCACGGTGGACAGTGAATTCGGTCGGACAACTGATCCGGTGCGCATGTACATGCGCGAAATGGGAACCGTCGAACTATTGACGCGCGAGGGCGAGATCGAAATTGCCAAGCGCATTGAAGGTGGTCTGATGGCCATGATGGAGGCGATCTCTGCTTCTCCGGCCACTATTGCCGAGATCCTGCGTCTGGGTGAAGACATTCGTGAAGGCAAGGTCGTCATCACCACGGTTGTGGATGGATTCTCCAACCCTAACGAAGCCGATGACTATGTGGCTGAAGAGGATTTCGACGAGTTTGACGCCGCTGACGATGACGATGGCAAGGGTGGCTCCAAGGCGTTGACGAAGAAGCTCGAAGAACTCAAGCGCGAGGCGATCAGCCGGTTTGACAAGTTGCGGGACTTGTTTGAAAAGATTCACAAGATCTATGACAGGGAAGGCTACGGTTCACCCAGCTACATCAAGACGCAGAAATTGTTGAGCGAAGAGTTGATGTCAATTCGCTTTACCGCGAAAGCGATCGAAAAATTGTGCGACATGGTGCGCGCTCAAGTTGACGATATACGCAAGAAGGAGCGGGAACTACGCCGGATCATCGTTGACAAATGCGGTTACCCGCAAGAACAGTTTATCGCCAACTTCAGTGGTCGGGACAAACATGGAAACCGGGTTCCAAGCCAATTGCTGAATCTGAAATGGATCGAAAAGCAAACCACGCTCGGCAAGCCGTGGAGTGCCATCATGGGACGCAACATCCCGCCGGTTCAGGACTTGCAACAGAAGTTGACTGACTTGCAAGCTCGCGTCGTGGTACCTCTGGATCAACTCAAGGACATCAACAAGCGAATGAATGAGGGCGAGTCGTCCTCGCGTGCAGCCAAGAAGGAAATGATCGAGGCCAACTTGCGCCTGGTTATTTCAATCGCAAAAAAATACACCAATCGCGGTCTGCAGTTTCTGGACCTGATCCAGGAAGGCAACATCGGCCTGATGAAAGCGGTCGACAAGTTCGAATACCGGCGCGGCTACAAGTTCTCGACTTATGCCACATGGTGGATCCGCCAAGCCATCACACGCTCGATCGCCGACCAGGCGCGCACCATTCGTATTCCCGTGCACATGATCGAAACCATCAACAAGATGAACCGCATCAGCCGGCAGCATCTGCAGGAATTCGGGTTCGAGCCGGATGCCAGTGTGCTGGCGGAACGGATGGAGATTCCCGAAGACAAGATCCGCAAGATCATGAAAATCGCCAAGGAACCCATTTCCATGGAGACGCCAATCGGCGACGACGACGATTCTCATCTGGGCGATTTCATCGAAGACAGCGCGAACACCGCCCCAATGGAAGCTGCCATGCAGGCGGGTCTGCGCGATGTCGTGAAGGACATCCTGGATAGCCTGACTCCGCGCGAAGCCAAAGTGCTTCGCATGCGTTTCGGCATTGAAATGACGAGCGACCACACCCTGGAAGAAGTAGGCAAACAATTTGACGTCACGCGCGAGCGTATCCGCCAGATTGAGGCCAAGGCGCTGCGCAAGCTCAAGCACCCGTCGAGGTCCGACAAATTGCGCAGTTTCACCGACAATCTTTAGGCGCCCTCAACACACCCTGCCCTTCTCTAGAAGATGGCAGGGTGCTTCAGTCCACCAGTGTGGCGTAAACCAGGTTTCTAAACAGTTTTCGGTAGTACTCACGCTGATTGGGAGCCTGCAACATCAGGCAGGCCAGCAGGTCTTCTGCCGGGTCAACGAAGAAGGTGGTCCCGGCCATTCCTCCCCAATAGTAGGCACCGATCGAGCCCGGCTCGGGAACCAGACCCACTTCTTTGCGAACTGCAAACCCCAGACCAAAGCCGTAGCCCACCGGCAGCAAGTCGCGCGACGCACCAGCGTTCACTGGAATCGACCCCAAATGATCCGATGTCATGAAGCCTACGGTTCGCGATCCGAGCAAACGCACACCATCGAGTTCACCCCGATTCAGCATGAACTGCAAAAAACGGGCGTAATCAAGTGCAGTAGAAGCCAGACCGCCGCCACCCGACTCCATAACCGCAAGCTCGCGCGGGTCAAGCAAGCGCATCTGCGGGGCTCCGTCCGGGTCACGTACATACGGTTCAGCAATTCGATGGTGGTATTGCGCTGGCACAGTGAACCAGGTTTCTTCCATACCCAAGGGGCCGAAGATGTTTTCCCGCAAGTAGGCGCCGAGCGTCGCACCGCTGACCACTTCTACCAATCGTCCCAAGACGTCGGTGGCGCGACCATATTCCCAGACCGTACCCGGCTCAGCCAGTAACGGCAAAGCAGCCAGCTGCAAGGAAAACTCGGCATTGCTGCGTTGACGCGCACCGATTCGCTTCTGCGCATACTGCCGCTGTACTGGATTGCTGCCCATGAACTCGTAAGTGAAACCGGCAGTGTGCCGCAACAGGTCCTGCACAGTCGCCAACTGGCGCACCTCCTCCAACTGGGCCACGCCATCCACCTGTCGGGCGACTTTTTGAATCGAGTACTCCGGCAAATACATGGCGACCGGATCACTCAACAGCAGTTTCCCTTGCTCCATCAACATCAGGACGGCCACTGACACAACGGGCTTCGTCATGGAATAAATGCGAAATATTGCATCCCGAGTCATCGGCACACCGGTCGCCGGATCAAGCGACCCGACGCTTTCAAACAAGGCCAGTTTGCCGTGCCGCGCTATCAGGACGACTGCACCGGGAAGGCGTTGGCGGTCCACTTCGGCCTGAAGAATATCAACGAGGCCACGGACTCGTTGTGTGCAAAGTCCGACGGCCTCGGGGTCAACTTCAGCCAGCACACTCATCGCTCCGCCTCCTGCAACAAGCGCCACATCACCTTGCCGGCACCACTTTTGGGCAATGAATCAACAAACTGCACCACACGAGGGCACTTGTAGACTGCCATGTTCTGCCGACACCAATCGATGATGTCCTGTTCGCCGACGACACCGCGGTGTGACGGCCGCAGAACAATCACAGCCTTGACGGATTCGCCACGATAGTTGTCTTTGATGGATATGACGCAGGCTTCCTGCACTGCTGGATGACCGAAGATCAGCGCCTCGACTTCTGCTGGCCAGACCTTGAAACCAGAAGCATTGATCATGCGTTTGAGTCGATCCGTCAGGAAGAAGTACCCGTCCGGGTCTACGTAGCCCAAATCGCCTGAGCGAAAAAAGCGCAGGCCGTCAATCTCGAGGAATGCCGCCTCGGTCGCTAGGGGCTGCTTCCAGTAGCCTTGGAATACTTCGGGTCCGTGAATAATGATCTCCCCCTGCTGCCCCGCGGGCACCTCCAGCAGAGTCTCGGTGTCGATGACACGCGCGTCCGTGCTCATGAACGGTATGCCCAGGCACTGCTGCTTGGGCGCATCCGGCGGATTGCTGTGCGAAGGGGCAGCAGTTTCGGTCAACCCATAGCCTTCAACGTAACGCAAGCCAAACTGGTCATAGAGGCGTTGCGCCACGGCCTGCGGCATGGCTGCGCCGCCGCCACCGATATAGACCAGACTGCTCAGGTCGTACTGATCAAAGTCAGGACTGCCCATGAGGTCAATCACCATCGTCGGAATATTCGTCCAGTGCGTCACGCGCCACCGGGAAATCAGACGGCCGGCGAGTTCGCGGTTCCAGCGTGGCATGATGATCAGCGTCGCGCCGGCGCGCAGACTGGTGTGCATCAGACTCACCATGCCGGTAATGTGGAACATGGGGACCGCCATCAAGACGACGTTCTCGGTTGAACCATTGCCCCAAAGGCCACTGGCAATGGCGTTGTGCATGATGCTGGCGTGACTGTGCATGCAGCCCTTTGGCAAACCAGTGGTGCCACTGGTGTACGGAAGAATTGCCAAATCATGCGGGCCAACAGACATTACGGGCGGCTCGATGGACGCAAGGCCCATAACGTGGTCCCAGTTGTGAACATCGCCATGCAGCAAGATGGGCCGGGAATGGTGCTTGACCAGCCAGTCAGACCACACAGCCGGCGGCGCATCGTCAACCGCCACCACCGCATTCATCGCGTCGCTGAAGTCTGTGACCAGCAAGTGTGCCAAGCGCTCTTCAATTGGGAGCGCATCGCTCGCCTGCACCATTTCAGCTGCCAAGTCAGACGTAGTGATGGCGATTCTGGCGTCAGAGTCCGAGATGTAATGCTTGAGTTCCTCAGACCGATTCATCGGATTGACTGGAACCACCACCGCGTTGGCCCGCAAAATAGCAAAATGCGCAATCACAAGTTGTGGGCAATTCTGCATATTGAGCAGCACGCGATCGCCCTTGCGGACGCCAATTCCATGCAGCCAGGCTGCCAGTTGCTCTGCCATCTGCACCACGTCGGCGTAGGAAAACACCCGACCGAAGAAGACCAGCGCCGCCTTGTCCGGAAAACGCCGGGCGCTGGTTTCCAGGTTGTCCCACAAGGACGTGCTCGGCAACGTAATGGCGTGAGGGAGCCGCGCCGGCCAGAAACGATAGTGTGCCGGTGAACCCGGTTTCACGCCGGAACCAGAGACGCCTGAAGCCTGATTCATAAGACAGTGCTTTCTTGATCGAATTGCATTGGGCAAGTGGCCAACGGATCACAGGATAACAGTCGCCGCCATATTTGGCACAGAAACTGCTTGGTTTGACGATGCATAATCATCCAAGATGGACGAATTTTTTGGCACTCTTGCCTGAATTGCAAGAGTAAACCCCGATGCGTGCGCCATGCGGTGACTGCTAGAGTGTGGCGCACCGGTACATTCTCGGCGTATGCTTGTCCATCAATATTGTGGATTCAACTTTTTTCTGGAGTAACGTAAATGCAATTGAACAATCTCAAAACTATCGCCGCCATGGTGGCCATGATGGGCGCCGTCATCGCAGCGCCAGCACATGCCGGGAAAACGCTTGACGGCATCAAGGCGCGCGGTCAGCTTGTTTGCGGCGTCAACACCGGTCTGGCTGGATTTGCCGCTGCTGATACTGCCGGCAAATGGTCGGGCCTTGATGTAGATGTGTGCCGTGCGCTGGCTGCCACCGTGCTGAACGATGCGGAGAAGGTCAAATACGTACCCCTCAATGCCCAGCAACGCTTTACCGCCCTGCAATCCGGCGAAGTCGATGTGCTGCCCCGCAACACCACTTTCACCCTGACCCGCGACGCGTCGCTGGGTCTGAGCGTCACCGTGCCAAACTACTACGATGGCCAGGGCTTCATGGTGACAGTCAAGAGCAAGATCAAGAGCGCCAAGCAACTCAAAGGACAGACAGTTTGCGTGCAGTCGGGCACGACCACAGAGAAGAACTTGACCGATTACTCCAAGGCCAACAATCTGGGCATCAAACCGGTGGTGTTTGAAAAACTCGAGGCCGCTGAAAGCGCCTATTTCACAGGTCGCTGCATTTCGTACACCACCGACGCCTCGGGACTGGCATCAACCCGGAACCAAAAGGCGAAGGACCCCAAAGAACACGTGATCCTTCCTGATCTGATTTCCAAGGAGCCCCTCGGTCCCATGGTGCGGCGCGGCGATGACGAGTGGTTTGCCATCGTCAAGTGGGTGATGTATGGCTTGGTGGAGGCAGAGGAGTACGGCGTGATGCAGGCCAACGTCGACCAGATGAAATTCAGCACCGACCCGGTCGTGCAACGACTGCTGGGCGGCGGCAACGAAGACACTGGCAAGTTGCTGGGCTTGGACAAGGAGTGGCTGGCACGCGCCATCAAGGCGACTGGCAACTACGGTGAGAGCTTTGAGCGCAATGTAGGTCCCAAATCGCCCCTCGGCTTGCCACGTGGTTTGAACAACCAGTGGAACAAGGGTGGTCTGATGTACGCCTACCCGGTCCGCTAACCCGAAAACGCCGACTCAGCAGAAGCGGGAACCTGCTGCCGGTACTTGCTTGCTTGTACCGACAGCTTTTTTTTGATGCCCTTTCTGCTTCTCTGCGCAGTTCAACACTTTACTTTGAGAACGCAATCCCATGACCTCAGAGCTTCCGCCAAAAAAGAAGAGCTGGTCTTGGCGCAGCCAAGCCTTCCGAGGATTGATTTACCAGTTGCTGGCGATCGGGCTGATCGTTGTCGTCGTCTGGTTTCTGGCACACAACACGCTGCTCAACATGAAGATCCGCGGGATTCAAAGCGGTTTCGATTTCCTGAGCGGTCCTGCCGGCTTTGACATTGGCGAAAGCCTGTACCCTTTTGATTCTGCACAACCCTACTGGCAGGCCTTTTTGGTGGGACTTTCCAACACCTTGCGGGTGGCCATCCTGGGTATCATTTTGACGACCGTTTTGGGCACGCTGCTGGGCATCGGCCGGTTTTCCCGTAACGCTTTGGTGCGCGGCCTGTGCTACGCCTACGTCGAATTCTTCCGTAACGTACCCGTGCTGCTGCAACTGCTGATGTGGTACATCGTCTTTACCGAGACACTGCCTGCGACAACCGAGGCGTGGAAGATCGGGCCTGTGTTCCTGAGCAAAGGGGGCCTGAGTTTTCCGGTCCCGGTCTGGGCCATTGGCCATTTGTGGTCGACGGTCGGCCTGCTCCTGGGCCTCGTCATGGCTTATGCCTACCGCCGCCGCGCCTTCAGGCAATTTGAAGCCACGGGCCAGCTCAGGAGCATGTTCTGGGTGCCGGTGGTCATTTGCCTGGCCGGGGCTGTCGTGGGCTGGCTCGCGGGTGGCGCGCCCATGGCATTTGACGCGCCGGTCAAGGGTGAGTTTGCGATCGAAAAAGGCGGATCATTGACGCCCGAGTTTCTCTCAGTCCTATTGGGACTGACCATCTACACCGCCTCTTTCGTCGCTGAAGTGGTGCGATCCGGCATTCAATCTGTGGCCCAAGGTCAGGGCGAAGCCGCCGCCGCGCTGGGGCTGAGCCCCGGGCAGTCGATGCGGCTGGTCACCTTGCCGCAGGCGCTGCGTGTGATCATTCCTCCCATGACCAACCAATTCCTGAACCTCACCAAGAACTCCTCGCTGGCGGTGGCGATAGGCTATCCGGACGTGGTTTCGATCGCGAATACAGCCTTGAATCAGACCGGTCGGGCGGTGGAGTGCATAGCCATTGTGATGCTGGTGTACCTGACGACTTCCTTGAGCACGTCATTGTTGATGAACTGGTACAACAGTCGCTCGGCTATCAAGGAACGCTGACCTCTACCACGCGCAACACCATGACTGCACAGACTTTTCAATCCATCGCGCCGCGCCCGGCGCCGGTTCGTTCCGAAGGCCTTGTCGCCTGGATACGTATCAATCTTTTTGGTGATTTGTCAACCGGCCTGATGACTATTCTGGTTGGTGGAATCATTCTTTATCTGCTCCCTCAGGTCATCAGTTGGGCCTTGTTCCGTGCATCCTGGCTACCAAACTTCGAAGCCTGCCGCGCGCCGGATGTCGGCGCCTGCTGGGGTGTCATCGCTGAAAAACACCGTCTCATTCTGTTCGGTCGTTATCCTTTCGACGAGCAGTGGCGCCCTCTGCTTGCGACGGTGTTGATGCTTGGCTTGCTGGTGGCCAGTTGCAAGCGTGCCTTTTGGCGACCCCGGCTGGCGCTGCTCTGGCTGGTCGTACTGACGGTGTTCTTTACCCTGATGCTGGGTAATGTTCTGGGTTTGAGCAAAGTCGAAACCGACCGTTGGGGCGGCTTGCCACTGACCCTCCTGCTGGCGTCCCTTTCGATGGTGATGGCATTTCCCATCGCCTTGGTCGTCGCGCTCGGTCGACGATCCAATTTGCCGGCGATCCGATCCTTCTGCTCGATCTATGTCGAATTGATCCGCGGTGTTCCGCTGATTTCAGTGTTGTTCATGGCATCTTTCATGTTCCCGCTGTTCATGCCTCAGGGGTTCACCATTGATGTACTGATTCGGGTCCTTGTAGGCATCACGCTGTTTTCCGCCGCCTACATGGCTGAAGTGATTCGCGGCGGACTGCAGGCCATCCCGAAGGGTCAAGTTGAAGCCGCTGCGACGCTGGGACTTTCGTACTGGCAAACCCAGCGCAAGATTGTCCTGCCGCAGGCACTGGCCATGGTGGTTCCCAGCATCATGAACAATTTCATTTCGACCTTCAAGGACACCTCCCTGGTGACCATCGTGAGCCTCTATGAACTTACCGGCGCCCTGTCGATGGCTTTGAATTCGGACTCAAACTGGCGTCCGTTCATGATCGAAGGCTATATCTTCATCGCCCTGATCTACTTTGTCTTCTGTTTTTCCATGTCACGCTACAGCATCTGGGTGGAGAAGCAAGTCAACAAAAGCAAGTTGCGCTAACCGCTCATCCACCGACTTCGAAATCAACGCTTATTTTCATCAGGTCATCATGTCAGAACCCATCATCAAATTCGAAAAACTGAATAAGTGGTACGGTAACAACTTTCACGTCCTGCGCGACATCGATCTGAGCGTCGCCCAAGGTGAGCGGATCGTCATCTGCGGACCTTCAGGCTCGGGAAAATCGACGCTTATCCGCTGCATCAACCGACTTGAGGAGCATCAGGAAGGGCGGCTTGTTGTCGACGGGGCCGAGGTGACCGATGACGTCAAGGTGATTGACGACATCCGCAAGAAGGTTGGCATGGTCTTTCAGCAATTCAACCTTTTCCCACATCTGACGGTACTCGAAAACTTGACTCTGTCGCCCATGTGGGTCGGCAAAATGCCAAAAAAGGATGCTGAAGAAAAGGCCATGATCCAGTTGAAGCGTGTGCGCATCGCAGAACAGGCTGGCAAGTACCCGCTACAACTCTCCGGTGGTCAGCAACAGCGTGTAGCCATAGCGCGAGCACTCTGCCTGAAACCCAAGATCATGCTATTTGATGAGCCGACGTCGGCACTGGATCCAGAAATGATCAAGGAAGTTCTGGATGTGATGGTCGAAATGGCAAGCCAGGGGATCACCATGCTGTGCGTCACTCACGAAATGGGTTTCGCCAAGGCCGTGGCCGACCGCGTGATCTTCATGGATCAGGGGCAGATTGTCGAGCAGAACAATCCACATGACTTCTTCAATAATCCGCAGAACGAACGCAGCAAGGACTTCTTGTCCAAGATTCTGGGTCATTGAAAAGAGAAAACCCCTTGGCAACCATGAGCAGTGCTGTCGGTTCGATCACCGACGTTCTCGGGCTGACGGTCGGTCATTTCACAGACACACGACGCCCCACAGGCTGTACGGTGATCATCACGCCAGATGGTTCG
This sequence comes from uncultured beta proteobacterium, assembly GCA_903927295.1. GTDB lineage: Bacteria > Pseudomonadota > Gammaproteobacteria > Burkholderiales > Burkholderiaceae_C > Rhodoferax. The sequence goes on from CAIYMN010000236.1 coordinate 15,446, forward strand.
GTGGCTGGGGTGGATGTGCGTGGCGCGGCGCCCGGTACACGTGAGACTGACCTGCTTCACCCGTCCAACCTGATCGACCGTGTGCATGCCATCATTCTGGCCGGCGGCAGTGCCTGGGGCCTCGATGCGGCCAGTGGTGTGATGCGGTGGCTGGAGGAAAACCAGATTGGACTGCCGGTGGGCTTCGGCCTCGTACCGATCGTCCCGGCAGCGGTTCTGTTTGACTTGCCTGTCGGAGATGCCCGGATCCGGCCTGATGCCCGCGCAGGCTACGCGGCCTGCGTTGCAGCCAGTCGCCAGCCTCCCCTTGAGGGAAATTTTGGCGCCGGCGCCGGCGCCCTGGTTGGAAAACTCTTCGGTTTGCGACGAGCCATGAAAGGCGGTATCGGTAGCGCCTCCATCAAAGTGGACGGAATCACCGTCGGTGCCATCATTGCCTGCAATGCGCTGGGCGACATCATCAACCCTGCTACTGGCCAGGTACTTGCCGGCGCCAGGACAACTGATGGCACCAATCTGATCGACAGTCGTGCGGCTTTGCTGGCTGGCGAAACACCGAAAGCCGTCATGGCGGGTACCAACACCACGATCGGTGTCGTTGCTACTGACGCGGTGTTGACCAAGGCTCAGGCGCACCGGCTGGCATTGGTGGCACATGACGGATTGGCCCGCAGCATCAATCCGGTCCACACCCTGTCCGATGGCGATACCCTGTTTGCGCTGGGAACCGGCAAGGCCGGCAGGTCAGCAGACATGATGCTGCTGAGCACGCTGGCAGCTGAAGTCACGGCCATGGCCGTTGTGCGCGGCGTCATGGCCGCGAACAGCATCACCTGCGATGGTCTGCGCTGGCCCTGCGCAGCAGACCTGCAGGCGCTGCCTATTTCAGCGCCTTGAACCTCATGCGCTTGGGTTTGGCGCCTTCTTCGCCCAGACGTTTGCGCTTGTCGGCCTCGTATTCCTGGTAGTTACCGTCAAAAAATGTCCATTGACTGTCGCCCTCGCAAGCCAGGATGTGGGTTGCAATGCGGTCCAGGAACCAGCGGTCATGGCTGATCACCATGATGGACCCGGCAAATTCGAGCAAGGCGTCTTCCAGGGCACGCAAGGTTTCCACGTCCAGATCGTTCGATGGCTCGTCGAGCATCAGGACATTACCCCCGGCAATCAGTGTCTTCGCGAGGTGCAAACGGCCACGCTCGCCGCCTGAAAGCGTCCCAACCCGCTTTTGCTGATCAGCCCCGTTGAAGTTGAAGCGGCCGCAATAAGCCCGGCTCGCCATCTGGAACTTGCCGACATTGAGTATGTCGAGTCCATCGGACACGTCTTCCCATACCGTCTTTTCATTGGCAAGACTGTCACGGTTCTGATCAACAAACGCCATCTTGACGGTGGCGCCCACTTTGACGTCGCCACTGTCGGGTTTTTGCTGCCCGGCAATCATGCGGAACAAGGTCGACTTGCCGGCGCCATTGGGGCCAATGATGCCAACGATTGCCCCGGCCGGTACTTTGAAACTCAGGTTATCGATTAGCAGGCGATCACCAAAGGACTTGCTGACGTTGACAAACTCGATCACTTCATTGCCCAGTCGCTCTGCCACAGGGATAAAGATTTCGTTTGTCTCGTTGCGCTTCTGGTATTCAAAATCAGACAACTCCTCGAACCGCGCCAATCGTGCCTTGCTCTTGGCCTGTCGTGCCTTTGGATTTTGACGCGACCATTCAAGCTCCTTCTTGAGCGCTTTGGCGCGTGACTCTTCACCTTTTTGTTCCTGCGCCAAGCGTTCCTGCTTCTGCTCCAACCAGGCGCTGTAGTTGCCTTTGTAAGGCATGCCGGCGCCACGATCCAGTTCGAGAATCCACTCAGCCGCATTGTCAAGAAAATAGCGATCGTGCGTGATCGCGACCACTGTGCCTGGATAACGCAGCAAAAACTGTTCAAGCCAATCCACGGACTCGGCGTCAAGGTGATTGGTCGGCTCGTCCAGCAGTAGCATGTCGGGCTTGGACAACAGCAGGCGGCACAGCGCGACGCGGCGCTTTTCACCCCCTGAGAGCAAGCCGATTCTGGCATCCCACGGTGGCAGACGCAGTGCATCGGCCGCGATTTCAAGTTGGTGCTCCGAGTCGGTCCCAGCACTGCCTATGATGGCTTCCATCTTTGCCTGTTCTTCCGCAAGAGCATCGAAATCGGCATCTTCCTCACCGTAGGCCGCATAAATTTCTTCCAGCCTGTTCTTTGCTGCAAGAACGTCGCCCATTCCTGCTTCAACGCTTTCACGCACTGTCTGCTCAGGATCCAACTGCGGTTCCTGGGGCAGATAGCCAATGTTGAGGCCCGCCATCGGAATCGCTTCACCTTCAAATTCCTTGTCGACACCCGCCATGATTTTTAGCAGCGTCGATTTGCCGGATCCGTTAGTGCCCAGTACGCCAATCTTGGCGCCGGGAAAGAAGCTTAGTGAGATGTCTTTGAGAATGAATCGCTTCGGCGGAATAATCTTGCCGAGCCGATTCATGGAAAATACGTATTGAGCCATTGAACTTGCGTCGAGTCGCGGAATGTAAAACCAGCATTATCGACGCATCGCTCTGGCGCGGGCGCTCCATACCGGGTTTATGTCACGATGGGGCCATGGCCGCAGGGCGTGGCTCATCACCTGTCCAGTCTGATTGGAGCTTGCTCAACACAGTGGAAAAACTTGCCGCGTCGACGCCTGGACGCTGCAACACATCGACAGCTCCTGCAACAGATCGTAGAAACGGCCTGAACCCCGGGTCATCCTCGGATTTGAACGACAGCCCCCGGTTGACAAGCCAGTCCAGAACTTGCCGCGCTGGATGCAGCCGGTTGCTGAAGTAGCGCGGATCGGAGCCAGCGATATCCAATAGAACAGGCTCCAGTTCAGCGGCTGCGCTGCGTACCTCAGGCAACAATCGCTCATGTCGGGTCAGTTTATCCAGCATCAGGCGAACAACCTCTTCGCCCAACTGTCTGCTCAATCGCCTGAGCGATGCCTGTTCCGCTGAAATTCCCTGGTCTGTCTCGTCCGGCGACACCGGTGATTCTGTCATTCGAATCCCACGCTGGCTCAGCCTTTGCATCATCGGCTTGACCAATTTCAACTCTTCCAGAGCGACATAGGAAAACGGCACCGTCGGCAGGAAATCTTGCGCGCCATGTTCGACACTACCGGGGGCATGACCAGACAGCAATCTTCGCATCCTGCCAAACGTGGCAAGCGTGCGGCCAACCGAACTGTTCAGTCCTCGAGCGATCACCGTGCTTTCACCGCCGAGGCAACTTCCGACCGGCCAGGATGGCTCCACTCCATGCGAACGCAACCATTCACAGATTTCGAGATAGAACTTTCGCAGATTCACGCCCAACAAATCTGAAGTGGGAATCAGCAATACCGACCGGGAATCAGCATTGGGCACAAACTTCTTCAGGCAGGTAAGCAATGCCTTGACAAAAACGTCGACCTTCAGCGGATTAAGTGAGGGCTGTACCGTGGTCCAACCGGACACACTGCTGACCAAGGCCTCCAGCTCCGGCAGCACATCGTCAACGCCACGGGACACTTCCTGCAGTGCCACCGCAAACTCCATACCGGAATCGATCTGCTCGTCACTAAGCAGTTCCAACTCGGCCAATGACGTCATTGACCTGGCGGCCCAATCCGTTGGCTTGCTGCCATAAACACCGATTTGCAATTCGACGACGAACATTTCCGCGACCTGCTGCGCGTGTCTGCAGAGCAAATCCGTCATCAACTTGTTCAACGGGGTTGGGCCAGAAAACGCGCTGTTGAATGTCGGCTTCTTGACAACCCCGTTCAATCCATCAAGCACATCAAGCATGAGGACTTCCGCCAGCGGTAGCACGGCCTCGATGCAGTCATGCAGGCTCGGGCGCAAACTGTTCTGCTCATTGGCAACGCCGATTCGGCGAATCTCGAATCCACTCATCAACGCCCTCCTCACGATCGCAGGTTCACAATCGTCGGCGCCATTCTCCCATCTGGAATCTCTCCCGAACAGCCTTCTAACAGACTGTTTCCAATGGCTACAAAATGGATTCCAAAACTTACAACTCGCAATCCAGCCTCTGGCCACCAGCATCAGGCTTGCGGACCAGCTTAGAACTCCAGGGCGTAGTCATAGCTGCCGGCCTTGAGCTCCTGCCTGAAAATCAACACCGAGCGGTAAGCGTCAACCCTTTTGAGTTCCGGAAGTGGTGAATTGCCGTTGCCGGCACTGATCGACTTTGGTCCCACATCCATCGCCGGGTGCGTCACGAAAAATGTGATGCCCTTCACGCCCCCTGGAGGCCGAACGTCAAAGGCGAAATTTGAGATGGATCCCTTGGGTTGGCGATAAACAACCCGATCACGAATTCGCCACCAGTCAGCGATTTCCTTACCCGTAGCGGTCCATACAAGGTCTCTCTGCTGCTGCAACTTCTTCAGGTATGGCGGTGTGATCCTGGTCATCAAATCGCCCGTGGCGTAATTTTGTGAGTGGACTGACAACACCCCCAATGCGCCGGCCTCGTGCAAATAGTCGAAATCAAGCATGATCAATTGCGCTGCTGTTGCGGCACCCAACCTCAGGCCCAGATAGTTCAGATCGTCCATTTGCGTGCGCGGTAAATCGACCAAGGCTTCTTCCGGCGTTAGACCAGGTTCGGAAGCTGAAAAGAATGGCAGTCGACCTTCCGAAGCGGACGGCCCGGTCACGTTGTACCGCACACCAAGTTTGCGCAGCACTTTCTCCGTGGTGGTATCCCACGCTTCGGTGGGCGCCCGAAAGCCGGTCACAGCAGGCAGAGCCCGCGTACCGACGGTGTCACGCATTTCTGCCGCCATATCGTTCAACCGCTTCTCCTGCGCGTCCGGAGTCTTGCCCTTGAAACCAACATGAAGTTCCCCGTGGTACCCGATTTCATGCCGTTCCGACAATTTTTGAACGGTATCCCGATGCTGTCTCGCAATACTGGTCAACGAATAAAACGTGCCACGCAATCCGTTTGATTCCATGTCCCTTGAAAAATCCAGTGCGTTGAGGTATTTGTCTTCTGTATCCATTTCCAGCAATTGAGCTGACAGACTTCCATTGGGCCAGGCTGCCTTGTAGACACTGGTTTCGCGCTTGAGCCAGGCAAGTGCCGAATCAATCAAATTGGGAATCTCCCTTCGCTCGTCGTATTCCCAACTTGACTCGGAAAAACCAAAGTAGACCCGTCGAGAACGTCCTTTCTCCAAAAAGGCAATCGCGCCGTTGCTGTCCTTTGGCGCGGGGTAACGCTCCCAGCTGAAATAGCGTGCTGCCAGGTTGGGGGAATCTACCCGTATCAGCGTTTCGGCGACTTCACCCAGGAAAACGCGTTGCCCTGCCGGAACCGCCCAAGTCAGAGGACCGTCGCCGAATGGATTGAGAAAACGCGTGTTGTTTTCCTTGTTATCGGCGGACAGCACTTTGCCGTTCACCTTCATTTCCAGCAAGCCCTCAACAAAGCCATAGCCAGCCCATTGGCCCTTGCCGTTGCGCACACCGGTGCCCCATGTCGCCAGAATGCTGCCGCCTGATTCGGCAAAGAGTTGAATCGCCCTGCGCTCTTGCTCATCCAGCAGTGCCGCCGATCCAAGCACCAGGACTCCCGGCTTGAGCCCGGCCATCAAGTTTGCTTTGGACACCTCGCGAAATGACTTTCCATGGGGGCGAAGGTATTCCCGCCAATGCTGCTTCAGGCTGTCGTAACTGGCACCATTTGAACTAAAAAACGCGGAAGTAATCGGACTCGAATACAAGTAGACAGATTCGAGCGGTTTGGGCGATGCGCCTGGCGCCGTATTGCCCGAGCAGGTGAGGCACAACAGGCTGCTGAAAATTGCCGAAGACAATTTCTGCCGGAAATTCATGGCTATAAATCCTTTGGCCCTGATGGGCGTGAAAAAACGGGATTCCATTCGGAGTCCAGCAAACGCGCGGGCGCCAACGGGCCGGGTGCGACATCTTCAGGTCGAGGCTGAAAGTCCGGATAGTCCTGAACCCAAATGAAACGGGCGCCCGGATTCAAAATCCCGATTGGTGCCACAAACACGGCCGCCAGCCGACTGTCAGTCTTGAAAGTCAAACGGATCGTGTCATGCGCAAAGCGGGCGACAGAGTCGTAGAGTGAGTACCACTGATCCGTTGAATTCCGATGGTGATGGGAAATCAGGACCCATGCTGAAGCAGCCGCCAATAGAGACGATAGCAAGGAAATTGCCAACCATGCCCTTGGCGAAGCGAGATGAATCAATCGATAGAAAACAGAACTCAGCCGCACGGGCACGCCCATCCTTTGCGCAGAATCACAGACTTGAAAGCAAAACTTATCATACCGTGCGACAATGCAGCCATTGCGGAGCTTCAGTTGCCCGCGATGCCAGCACCTTGCTGGGAACAGTGCCTCACGCTGCTGTTCCACCTTTGTATCCCATCTGCCTTTGACTGACTCGGCGCAAACAGCGTCGAGACTGGCTGATGCCATAGCGCCCAGGATAGGCGCCACACTATGAACTTTGAAAAACTAAATCTGGCTCCGGCCATTGTCAGGGCTGTGCTCGAGCAGGGCTACGAAACTCCGACGGCCATTCAGGCACAGGCCATTCCGGCCGTACTGGCGGGTCACGACCTGCTCGGCGGCGCACAAACCGGCACCGGCAAGACGGCGGCTTTTGTATTGCCCATACTGCACAAGCTAAGCTCCGGCGTGGCACCGAAAAACAAATTTGGCGGTGTCGGTATTCGAGCTCTGTTTCTTACGCCCACACGTGAACTTGCCGCTCAGGTGGAAGAGTCCGTGCAGACTTACGGCAAGTACCTGGAGTTGACTTCAACCGTCGTGTTCGGTGGCGTTGGCATGAATCCTCAGATCAGCCGCGTCAAGAAGGGCGTAGATATATTGGTTGCGACGCCGGGCCGTCTGCTGGACCTGCTGCAACAGGGCGTTCTGGATCTGACTCAGGTACAGATTCTGGTGCTTGACGAAGCTGACCGCATGCTGGACATGGGGTTCATCCATGACGTCAAGAAAGTGCTCGCCGTTGTACCCCGTGACAAGCAAAGTCTGCTGTTCTCTGCCACTTTCAGTGACGAAATTCGGGACTTGGCCGCGACCCTCCTGAAGAGTCCACTCAGTATTCAGGTCACCCCCGGCAACACGACCGTCCAGCGGATCACACAAATCATTCACCCAGTCGGACGTGGCAAGAAGAAAGCACTGCTGGCACACATCATCCAGCAGCACAACTGGAGTCAGGTTCTCGTGTTCACACGAACCAAGTTTGGTGCCAACAACGTCGCCGAATTTCTGGTCAAGAACGGCATCAATGCGATGGCGTTGCACGGCAACAAGAGCCAGGCAGCGCGCACCCAGGCACTGGCTGGTTTCAAGAGCGGCGAGATTCGCGCGCTGGTGGCAACTGACATTGCCGCTCGCGGCATCGACATCGATGATCTGCCGCACGTTGTGAACTATGAAATACCCAATGTCAGCGAAGACTATGTGCATCGCATTGGACGCACGGGTCGTGCCGGTGCAGACGGTCAGGCAGTCAATCTTGTTTGTCTGGATGAAGAAGGTTTCATGCAGGCGATTGAACGCTTCACCAAACAAACCATTCCTGTCGAAATTGTGGAAGGCTTCATGCCCGAGCCAGGTGAAAGGGCCGAACCCATTGCGATGGGTCGCCAAACCATTTGGGGCGGCGCCGGGAAACCTCCAAGTCGCGATGTGATGCAGGCTGCTGGCCGGGCAGCCCGCACCGAGATGATGCAAAGAGTGCGCGATGGCAAGTCAATGCAGGGCGACCGCGGCGGCAGCGGTGGCAACAGACGCAGCACAAACGGTAACGCCGGTGCCCAACGCAATGCTGCCCCGCGCAACCATAACCCGGTTGGCAACCAGGCGCCTTCCCGTTCCACTCAGAGTCAACCCGATCCCATGCGAACCAGCGTCGACATGATGGCCGAACGCGGCGCCCGCCGCGGCGGTGGCTTTGGCGGTGGCAATCGCAATGGAGCTGGCTATGGCGGATCCGGTGGCCGCGCTGGCGGTGGCCAAGATGGTTATGGAGGCGGGGGCAATGGTCCTCGTGGACCAGCGGGCTCGCGCGGCTCCTTCAATCGATAGACATCACAAAAACCGGTTTCCTTGATCGGTGTTCCGGGTCGCAACAGACTGCAATGCGACGCGGATCAACGATGCCGCAAGACTCAAACCTGCTCCGATTCCAGACCGGCGTCGAAATTCCTGTCGACTGGAATCAGCACTTGCGCCTGTGTGTCTGGCAAAGACTCCACGTTCTTGAGGGCTCGCCCCATGGCGCGACTGCGCGTCTCGGCGCTGTCAAGCGTCTTGAGCACGGTCTCAGTCTGTGACTTCACTTTCGCCAGGACATCTCCGAACTTGCCAAATTCCGTCTTGACCGCACCCAATACCTGCCACACTTCGCTCGATCGCTTCTCCAATGCCAGAGTGCGAAAACCCATTTGCAGCGAGCTCAGCATAGCGAGCAACGTCGTTGGTCCGGCCAAAGTGACTCGATGTTCCCGTTGCAGAGCCTGCATCAATCCCGGGCGTCGCAAGACTTCCGCATAAAGACCTTCTGTAGGCAGGAACAGGATCGCAAAGTCGGTTGTGTAAGGCGGCTCCACGTACTTGTCGACGATGGAACGAGCTTCCATTCGGATCTGCAGCTCCAGCGCCTTGCCTGCGGCCTCGGCGCCCGCCACATCTGCACTCCCTTGTGCCTCGAGCAGTCGCTCGTAATCATCATTCGGAAACTTGGCATCGATCGGCAGCCACAGGGGTGCGCCCTGCTCCGACCTGCCAGGTAGCTTGATGGCAAAGTCAACCACATTCTTGCTGCCTGGACGCGTCGCAACCTGAGCAACGTACTGGTCTGCCACCAGAACCTGCTCGAGCAGCGAAGCCAGCTGAGCTTCGCCAAAAATGCCTCGGGTTTTCACATTCGTCAACAGGTGTTTCAGGTCGCCAACACCCTGGGCCAGGGTCTGCATCTCACCCAGCCCCTTGTGCACCTGCTCGAGTCGGTCTGCCACCTGCTTGAAACTCTCACCCAGCCGGGCCTGCAGCGTCGTCTGCAATTTCTCGTCAACAGTGGCACGCATTTCGTCAAGCTTGCCAGCGTTGCTTGCCAACAGCTGCGCCAATTGCGCCTCCAGCGTCTGCCGCACCTCGCTCATGCGCCTTGCATTGGACTCGCTCAAGGACTGCAACTGCAATGTCAAGGTGTCCGATAAGGATTTTTGGAGCAGGCCGAGTTGTTGCCCAAAAGCGTCCAACTGAACATTTTGCGTCCGGGCACCCTCGGCCCCCTGCTGCACCAGCGACTGCTGAAAGGTCGCCAGATTTTGTGTCAACTCCTGCCGGCCAGCACGTGCCGATTCTCCGATTTCACGCCGCAACTCGCGTTCCAGCCGCTCCATCTGCTCACTGGCTCGCTGCTCGGCGGCCGCTGCCACTTGGGCTCCAGGTCTGAGCGTGATGAACCACCAAAGCAAGGCACAGTTGAGTGAACAAAGCAACACCACGAGCCAGAGCAAAACGTCATTCAAAACAGCATCCTCCAGAACCCTATTGTTGTTCAAAAAAAAGGCCCCGCAAAGCGAGGCCTTTCGGGCGTGCAACGTTGGCTGATTACAGCTTCTGCATCGCCATAAAGGAGTCGAAACGGCTCTCGGCAAATCGGAACCACGCCACCTGATCACGCTGGAATGCGCGCAAATCTGCATAGATCTTCTTCCATTCCGGGCTCTTCGCGTCATTCTCTGCGAATACTTCCATGGAGGCCTTGAACGAGGCATCCAGCACTGCTTGCGAGAATGGGAGCACCTTGGTCTTGGCAGCAACCAGTTGCTTCAGAGCGGTCGGATTCAGAGCATCGTACTTGGCGAGCATGTCAGCACTGGCCAGCGCCGAGGCGGCATCAACAATCGCCTTGTATTCTGGCGACAGGGCGTCGAATGCTTTCTGGTTAATGAAGAAATCAACCTCCGGACCACCCTCCCACCATCCTGGGTAGTAATAGAACGGTGCCACCTTGTTAAAGCCGAGCTTTTGATCATCGTAAGGACCTACCCACTCCGCTGCATCAATCGTTCCTTTTTCCAGCGCCTGATAGATTTCACCGCCAGGAATGCTTTGCGGCACTGCACCGAGCTTTTGCATGACCTGACCAATCAGGCCACCACCCAAACGCATCTTCATGCCCTTGAAATCGGCAATCGACTTGATTTCCTTACGAAACCATCCACCCATCTGCGTACCCGTATTGCCGCCGGCGAAACTGACCATGCCGTAGGCAGCATAAAACTCGTTCATCAGCTTGCGCCCATTGCCGTGCATCATCCAGGCCGTCATCTGGCGAGCATTCAAGCCAAAGGGGACTGCTGAACCCAGTGCAAAGGCGGGATTCTTCCCATAGAAATAGTAGGGAACCGTGTGACACATTTCAACGGTCGCGTTCTGCACGCCGTCAACCACGCCAAAGGGGGGCAGCAACTCGCCGCCAGCGTGCACCGAAATTTCGAACTTTCCACCCGACATGGCCTTAACGGCCTTGGCGAACACCTCGGCACCACCGTAAATGGTATCCAGGGATTTGGGGAAACTCGACGCCAGACGCCAGCGGATGTTTGCACCCTGTGCATGCACGGCAGGTGCCGCACCGGCGGCAAGAATGCTGGCAATTCCGGCGTTTTTGATTATCGAACGACGATCCATGAGCTTCACTCCTAGAGTTGTTAATTAAACACCCCGCCATGCTATCAGGCACAGCGACGACCACTTAAAGTCACCCCACATTGTAGAAACCATCAGCGGCAAGGATCGTGGGGGTTTTCCCTTGCGGGGCAGACCACAAAGTGGTTCAGAGCCCGTGCGGATTTGACAGGCAATTTCAGGCAACTGCCTTGAGCGCTGTCCGTCCGGACTCGATCAACGGCCCGAACCGTTGTCGGATCGAAGCTTCAATGCCATGAGCGTCAAGACCCTGCAGCGACAGCAGTTTTGCCACGTCGCCGTGTTCAATGAATTCATCGCGCAAACCCAGTTGCAGCAATGGCTTGACCAGGCCCGCCGCTTGCAGCGCCTCGCCGACGGCGCTGCCTGCTCCGCCCATGATCGCGCCTTCCTCGACACTGACCAGGGCCTCATGCGCGGCTGCTATCTTCAACAACAGTTCCGTATCAAGTGGCTTGACCCAGCGCATGTTAACCACGGTCGCCCCCATTGCATCGCCGGCCTCGAGCGCCGGGTACAGCAGCGTGCCAAATGCCAGGATCGCAATGCCACTTCCCGACCGCCTTACCTGCGCCTGACCGAACGGCAAGGACGCCAAGCCGCTCTGAACTGCCGCACCGGCACCCGAGCCGCGCGGGTACCGCACAGCGACCGGATGACTCTGCTCAAACGCGCAACTGAGCAACTGACGGCATTCGTTCTCGTCAGCCGGGCAGGCCAAACTGACGTTCGGAATACAGCGCAAGAATGCAATGTCATAGGCACCGGCGTGCGTGGCACCATCGGCACCAACCAGTCCGGAACGGTCCAGTGCAAAAACCACCGGCAAATTTTGCAACGCCACGTCATGAATCAGTTGGTCATACGCGCGTTGTAGAAAAGTCGAGTAAATCGCCACCACTGGCTTGAGTCCTTCACAAGCCAGCCCGGCAGCAAAAGTTACCGCGTGTTGTTCTGCAATGCCGACGTCGAAATAGCGCTCGGGAAACCGCTTTTCAAATTCGACCATGCCAGAACCCTCACGCATGGCCGGTGTAATACCCACCAAGCGCGGATCCTGCGCTGCCATGTCGCACAACCACTGCCCAAACACCTGGGTGAACGATGGTTTTGACGGCGTACTGGGTTGCTGCAGACCAACCGCGGGGTCAAACTTGCCGGGTCCGTGATAGGCCACTGGATCGGCCTCGGCCAGTTTGTAACCTTGCCCCTTCTTGGTCACCACGTGCAGAAATTGGGGGCCTTTCAGATGCTTGATGTTTTCCAGTGTCGGAATCAGGGAATCTAAGTCATGGCCATCAATGGGGCCGATGTAATTGAACCCGAACTTTTCGAACAAAGTAGCCGGCACCACCATGCCTTTGGCATGTTCTTCGATGCGTTTGGCCAGTTCGAACAGTGGTGGCGCCCCCTTCAGAACGGTTTTGCCGACATTCTTCGCTGAAGCATAAAACTGCCCGCTCAGGAGTTTTGCCAGGTACCGATTGAGCGCGCCCACGGGCGGACTGATGCTCATGTCGTTGTCGTTCAGAATAACAAGCAGATTGGCGTCAGCCACCCCCGCGTTGTTGAGTGCTTCAAAAGCCATGCCGGCGGTCAGTGCGCCATCGCCGATCACGGCAATGACATGACGCGCCTCGCCCTTGATCTTGGCTGCCAGTGCCATGCCCAGCGCTGCTGAAATGGAGGTACTCGAATGAGCCGTCCCGAAATCATCATATTCGCTTTCGGAGCGTTGCGGGAACCCGCTCAAGCCACCGAACTGTCGAAGTGAACTCATCCGATCGCGCCGTCCGGTAAGAATTTTGTGCGGGTAGGTTTGGTGCCCCACATCCCAAACGATCCGATCATTCGGCGCAGTGAAGACGTAATGCAGTGCCACGGTGAGTTCGACCGTACCGAGGTTAGAACTCAGGTGCCCCCCTGTCCGCGACACAGTGTCGAGCAAATAGGCTCGCAGTTCCGTCGCCAGAACATCCAGTTGCGCACGTGGCAGACGCCGCAAATCTGCGGGATCGTTGATCGTTTGCAGCAATGGATACAGGGTATTCGACATAGATTTGGTGCTACTTTGTTCTTCTGGATGTTGCCTGGCCCGATTTCAACTTGTGCGCCGGACCACCATATTGGCGAGTCCCTGCAAAGCCTGAGTATCTCGCAGTCCACATCGTGCCAGGGCTGTCAGTGCCTGCTCCAGCAGTTCCTGAGCATACTTGCCGGAGCGCTCCAGGCCCAGTACTGAAACATAGGTTGGCTTGTCATGATTTGCGTCCTTGCCAGCCGTCTTGCCCAGCGTAGCGGAATCCGAAGTGACGTCCAGAATGTCGTCCACCACCTGAAACGCCAAGCCGATTGCAGCGCCATAAGTTCTCATCGCATTCAGCGCCGCCATCGGCAAATCAGCAAAAGCCGTTCCCATCATGACACAGGCCTGCAACAAGGCACCTGTCTTGAGGCGATGCATCTCGCGCAGTTGACCCTCCGACAGCGTAGCGCCGACACTGGCCAAGTCAATCGCCTGACCGCCGGCCATACCGGCGCTGCCCGCAGCCTGCGCCAACAGGCGGCACAAACGGGCCTGTTGCGCCTCCGGCATGCCCATGTCGGGTGTCAACAATTCAAAAGCCAGTGCTTGCAATGCGTCGCCGGCCAGCAGTGCCTGGGCTTCGCCAAATTTCACATGAACCGTGGCTTTGCCACGGCGAAGCACATCGTTGTCCATGCAGGGCATATCGTCGTGTACCAAGGAGTAAGCATGGATGATTTCGACTGCACAAGCCGCGCGCAACACCGCATCGTGGTCACTCGGTGCCACGTTGAGATCAAGATCCGGGGAGTCTTTCATTCCGCTAACAGCGGCTTCATACGCCGCTAGCACCAGCAGCGGACGCAAACGCTTTCCTCCGTCAAGCACGGCGTAACGCATGGCAGCGATCAAGTCGGCCGGCGCTGTATGGCCTGAACTTGTGGGTGCCTTGACATTCACCCAGCACTCGAGGCTGCGCTCCACTCGGGCCAGATGGTCAGCCATCCACTGACCAAGGTCAAAAACCGCAATAGCTTTCAATCGCTGGTCCATGTCTTCAGTGCACCTTGATCCAGCACCTTGATCTGAGCCTCAACAGCTTGCAGCCTCTCGCGACAAAACTTGAGCAATTCGGCCCCTCGCTGATATTGAGCGAGCAGTTGCTCCAGCGGCATGGCACCGGACTCCATAAGGCCAAGCAACGATTCCATTTCGTCCAGAGCGAGCTCAAAACTCGCCGGTTTGGCGTTAGCGCGAACAACAGGTGCCATGGTGCGGATTATTCCGGTGGATTAATAGCCAGATTTTAGGCGCTGGGACCGACATGTACAATTTGATCCCTTGCCACCGGCGCATTGCCGGTGCCCTTTGTACCGCGCCACGGCGCCTCTCCCTGTGGGGAATCTTTAGGCCAGGACTCCAATGTCTGATTTGAGTCTTCAACTGCAGCAAGCCACTGGCCAGTTGCCAGTCTCAAGCTATTTTGATGAGGCGCTTTATCAGCGCGAACTCGAATCGATTTTTCAACGTGGACCGCGCTACGTTGGACACGCCCTGAGCGTACCCAACGCGGGCGACTACGCCACGCTGGGGCACGAGGGGCACGGTCGGGCCCTCCTGCGCAGCAGCAAGGGTATTGAACTTGTTTCCAACGTCTGCCGCCATCGGCAAGCTGTAATGCTGCAAGGGCGTGGCTCGCTCAACAAAGTGCATCCCGGTGCTGCGGCAGGCAACATCGTTTGTCCTCTGCATCGTTGGACCTACAGTGGCAGTAAAAGCCAGCCTGCGGGCACCCTGCTTGGCGCCCCCCATTTCCCGAGCGACCCCTGTCTGAACCTGAACAACTACCAACTGCGTGAGTGGAACGGCTTGTTGTTTGAAGACAATGGTCGCGATATCGAAGCCGATCTCGCCGGCATGGGCCCGCGCGCCGATCTGGATTTCAGCGGCTTTGTTCTCGACAAGGTGGAAATGCATGAGTGCAATTACAACTGGAAGACCTTTATTGAGGTCTACCTTGAGGACTACCACGTAGGACCCTTCCACCCTGGACTCAGCAGTATGGTCACCTGCGACGACTTGCGCTGGGAGTTCAAGCAGCATTATTCAGTGCAGACCGTTGGCAATGCCAATCCCAATGGACGAGCCGGCAGTGCGGTTTATGAGCGCTGGAAAAATGCGCTTCGCACCTACCGCAAAGGTGCGCCAAGCAAGTACGGCGCGATATGGCTAACGTACTATCCCCACATCATGGTCGAGTGGTACCCACACGTCCTGACGGTCTCCACGCTGCACCCTCAAGGCACCAACAAGACCCTGAACATGGTCGAGTTCTACTACCCGGAAGAAATTCAGGCATTTGAGCGTGAATTTGTCGAGGCGCAGCAGGCAGCCTACATGGAGACCTGCGTCGAAGATGACGAAATTGGCGAACGCATGGATGCGGGTCGCCGTGCGCTGATGGAGCGCGGAGACAACGAAGTCGGCCCCTACCAAAGTCCCATGGAAGACGGCATGCAGCACTTTCACGACTGGTATCGCGGTCAGATCC
>CAIYMN010000237.1 GCA_903927295.1 uncultured beta proteobacterium
CATCACCTGAATTCATCGCAAGCGCTTTGCATCAACCTGTTCTATCCGTTGATCGCCGAGAATTTAATTGGACTGTTCCTGCAGTCTTTGGGCATGACACCTGAAGCGGTTGCCTGTGCGATTTTTGAGAAGGAATCCGACATTGAGCTGGCAGCCAGACGCACTTCATTCGACTTCTTCGCTCAACTAAACGGGGGGCAAAACATCTTCGTCGAGGTCAAGTACTCGGAAGCTGGCTTTGCCCAAGCCGACTGCGACAAAGAACACCTAGCCAAGTTTCAAGAGACGTATCTTCCTCTGGTTGAGAACTCGCCGTTCCTAGCTCCCAGGTGTCGAGAAGCGCGTTTCTTCCTCGACCACTACCAAGTCCTCAGAAATCTCGTCCATATCAGCGAAACAGGCAGCGTTGTCTTCATGTTTCCGTCAGCCAACACAGACGTGGCCGAACAAGCGGTGTTTGCGCGAGACCACCTATTGACCAACGCTGGCCGGAATCGGTTAAGAATCGTCTTCCTTGATGAATTTGTGGCGTTCCTTGAAGAGACGTGTGCTGGTGGTCCACTCGATGGCTACTATCAGGCCTTTCGCACGAAGTACCTGCCACCTGATCAAACGGCAATCGATCCGACGCCCCCGCAGACCCTTAGCGATAACTCGATCGCAAGCACATCAGGCTAATTTGCTAGCCTTTCAATTTCTCGACGCTGGGCCTTCGGCGATGTCAGCTGACTTTGGACTAACCCGCTGCGTAGGCATCTCGCTTAACATGCGACTTTTCAACTCGACGAAATGAAAATGCCGAATTTAGCAACAGTCCTGAAGGAAGAAATACTGCGCCTTGCCCGCAAAGAAGTGCGTGCCGAGATCGTCCCCTTGCGCAAAGCGGCCGTGCAGTCTCGTACCGATATCAATGCACTAAAGAGACGCATGGCGGCTCTGGAAAAGCAGGTCGCCTCGCTGAGCAAGAGTTCCACCAAAGCGAAGGAGAAGGTCGAGCCGGTGGGTGATCCTGCGAACATTCGTTTCAGCTCAAAAGGTTTTGGCACTCTGAGGCGTCGACTTGGCCTGTCCGCCGCTGAAATGGGATTCTTGCTTAATGCTTCAGATCAGTCGATCTACAAGTGGGAACAAGGCGTCAGGCCCCGGGATCAGCAATTACCCAAAATTGCAGCGCTCAGAAAACTGAGCAAGCCGCAAGTCACCGAACTCCTGAAGTCACTCCAAAAGTGATTTCACGGTTGCTAAAGGCCAGTCGCGACACAGGCTGCGCAATTCTTGCGTCACATTCGTTCGCAGACAGGCACAGCAATTTCGCCGTCGCTCCGTGATCGACTGATTGGTGACTTGGACCGCATGACAAATCAGTGTTTTGGCGCACTTTCCAAACGCAATCCCAGCCCGCTGGCGCGCTGGCTCTTGCGCTCGATGGCACGGTGCAGCAAACCTTCCTGGCCCTCGATCAGTGTGAAATTCTCCCTGGCCCGGGTAATCCCGGTATAGACAAGCTCGCGTGTCAGAACTTTCCCGCCACCTGGTGAGAGCACCAGAGCGGTATGCAGGAATTCAGAGCCCTGACACTTGTGGACTGTCAGCGCAAATGCGGTCTCTACGTGGGGCAGACGGCTCACGCCCACCGAGCGCAAGCTGTCACCATCGAGGAAGTAAACGCGAAGGGATGACGAGCCAAGTCTGCCCGGCAGGGTCACTCCCACATCGCCGTTGAAGACGCCGACTTCCGGGTCATTGCGGGTAACCATGACGGGGCGACCGGCATACCACTCGCCCCTGGGTTTCAACAGCCCCGCAGTCCTCAGAGCCTGCTCGACGGAAATGTTCAAGCCCCGCGTACCAAAATCCCCGTCGTGCACAGCGCACAGGATGCGAAAGCGGTCGAAGGCCACCAGAACTTGCTTCACCCAACTCTCATGAGCGATCTCATTGGTCAGGCTGATGACTGGACGCTCGTTGATCAATCGCAAATAATCGCCATAACAAGCGGGAGCGCCAGGTCTGCCGCGCACTGCCAAATCCAGCACGGTGCTTGCGCTTGGGTGGCAGGTCGCGTGTAGAACTCCCGAGG
>CAIYMN010000238.1 GCA_903927295.1 uncultured beta proteobacterium
GAGCAGCAGCACGAAGACCAGCGTTTGGTAGGCACGAAAATACGCGCGGTTGCGCTCCAGCACTTCGCGCTCGTCAATCTGCGCGTCCGGCGCGTTAGCACGGAAGCTATAGGTGGACAGGAACAGCAGGACGCTGGCCACCATTCCCGCCAAGCCCAGAACACCGACCGTCAATTGCAAGACTGCGTGCTGCGGCCCGGGTTCGTCCGCGAGCAGGAACTTCAAGGCGAACGACAGACACAGCGAACCCAGCGCGCCGACGGAGAGGGCGCGCGCGGTGGTGCGGCTGAAGTGCAGGTAGGCCTTGCTCGGGGCCTTGCTTGGGGTGGGGGCAGCTGCATTCACGGTGTGTCTCCTATCGGGGTAGTGGGGGGTGCACCAATCTGTGCCGCGAGGGGCGGGAAGGGCTCTAGCGAGAACACGGCTTCGACGGAAACGCCGAAGACGCGTGCCAACTGCAGCGCCAGTTCCACGCTGGGGGTGTAGCCGCCCCGCTCGAGGAACCCGATGGTTTGCGGGTTCACATCGACGAGGGCCGCCAGCTCTTTGCGGGAAAGGCCCCGGTCGGTACGGAATATTTGGATGCGATTACTAATCATTTAATATTATTATGATTAAATTGTTATGATTACGCAACAATTAATTTGAAATACCGCATGGGGCGTACCGCGGACGCGAGCCGGCTACTCCTGACGCTGCCAGTGCTGATTTCGGCAGAAGAACGCGCGGTAACCGCAAATTTCCTATCCGCGGTAGTCCAGCAATAGCACTTTCGGCGGCGCGAGCTTGAAGGCTGCCAGATAGATTTACGCGATTTAAGTGACCTTCGTCTGAATCGCTGTCGAAGTCTTGGGGACTGAAGGCGATAGGCTAACTGCGCAGCGGTTCAGCAGCCAGACCATGTTCTCGAAGGCATCGGTGGTGTCCCAGGCGAGCTGGCGCTCGGCGGCCGACAGGTTAGGTGCGCGCTGCCACAGCGCCTCACGCAGACCAGCCATCAGCACCGTGCGGTCACTGGTAACTGCCATCAGCAGGGCCTGAGAGTCCTCGTCGAAGGCAGTCATTTCGTCGGCCATGGTGCTAGTTAAGGCGTGCGCAGAATCGCTAATGGTCGCGGCGAAATCGCTCACCGCTGGCATGCGTTGCAGCGCTTGCACTCCGCCGACCAATGCAGCGAGTGCCTCATGCAAGGCCTTGAGCGTCTGGTTGGTGTTCCACAGGCGCATGAGCCGATCCATGTCACCGGGTTGGTTGGGCATGTCGAACCGACTCTTGAGGAAGTTGTCGATCACTCCGATCAACTCGTCACCGGACTTACGCAGCACGCCAGGCGTCGGCCCTTCCACCGCCGGTTGCATGTGTTGACTGTCGGCAGCGCCATCGCCGCAAACCTTGCACAGGAAAGACGGCAGCCGCTGCACTAGCCGAAGCTGCTCTTGTTCCACCATGGAAACGGCAGTCATTGTCGCAAGGCTGTCGTTGAACTGGATGAACCGCGGCTTGCTCAACGCCTCTTCGGTCGTTTGCGGGCTCAGCCGCTCGACCAGCGTGAGCAAGGGTGTGTTGAAGACCGAAGCCACCGTCGCTGAGGCTATCTGGAACATCCAGTGAACCCCAGTCAGTTGCAGCGCGGGGTCTGCGCTTAAGCCACGCACTAGAGCCCCTACGGTCGGGATTCCCACCGAGTGTTCGAGCAGCAGCAGCGGCAGCAGCACTGCCACGCCGATAATCTTCATCAGCAGTTGGTACAAGTTGAGTTGTCGCGCCGTGCCACTCAATCCGGCGCCCTGGATGATGGTCTGGATGCCGGAGCCCAGGTTGGCACCGACCACGATCAGGATGCCCTCTTCGGTATCCAGTACCCCGGCGACCACCAGCGCCAGTGCGATCACCGAAACCGTCTGTCCCTGGACAATGACCGCCACGGCTGTACCGGCGATGAAGCCCCACAAGTAAAACTCATTCGCCCACGTCAGGATGTCGTGCAGTCGCTCGTAATTACGCAGCGGCACTGCGGCGTGCGTCATGAGCGCCACGCCGTACAACAGCAGCAACAGCCCCAGTACGGCGCCGACCAAATTGCGATACTTCGCGTTGCGATCGACACCCATCAGGAATGCGATACCGAGCGCGCCAATGCCGAGCATGATGGCCGGAGCTATATTCAGCGACACCAGCAAGAGCCGCAGCGTCGAGCCGGCATACGACCAGGTGACGATGGGCATCGCGCTGCGCACGGTTACTGTGCCGGCGCTCACCAAGCCAATCACGATGAACGTCACGGCATTGGTGCTCTGAATCACGGCACCGGCGGCGATGCCGGTGAACATTGACTTGAGTGGATGCCCAGTGGCGCGCGCAACTAGCCGGTGGAACCCGGCACCGGCGACTTGCTTCATGTGGGCCGTCAGGAACTGCGTCCCGATGAAAATGAAACCCAGCCCGGCGAACAACTCGATGAAGATCATTAGTCTTGGGCCTCAGACGATACGGTAGGCCCACCACAGACGTTGAACAAGCGCAAGGCGTTCGTCGGCGCGCGACCTAGGGGCTGCAGAAGGCCGTATCAAAAAGATGCAGCGTAGCCGCGATGGTGCCACACCGCCTGCGGCGGGTCTATCGAGCGCGCCTTCCTCGCCTGCATCCCACCATGCAAGGATGGCGGCGGGCAAGGTGAGCGCCGCGAAGATGAGCAGGGTGAGGAAGTTGGCGACGATCCCGCGAGTGGGGATCCAGCCGAAGGCTTTCTCGAGGATCTCGGTGACGATGTAGCTGAGCAGGAGCACGAAGACCAGCGTTTGGTAGGCACGAAAATACACGCGGTTGCGCTCCAGCACTTCGCGCTCCTCAATCTGCGCGTCCGGCGCGTTAGCACGGAAGCTATAGGTGGACAGGAACAGCAGGACGCTGGCTACAAGCTAATTAATCAATCTTGATGTCGCAAAAGGACAGTCAGGTAACTACGTAGTTACCTGACCTCGGCAGTAAAAGTTGTGCCTTGCTATGCCTTACCAAACCCCTTGATATCTCA
>CAIYMN010000239.1 GCA_903927295.1 uncultured beta proteobacterium
CCCTTTGCACTTCGATTGCCATGCGCCATGTCGAAGCGGTCCACGCCAGCGTGATTGTGGGTGTCCTGCCACTGGCAACAGCGGCGGTAGGCGCCTGGTTGCACCGGCAACGGCCCTCAGGTGGTTTCTGGTTTTGCGCCGGCCTGGGCACAGCGCTGGTCGTGGCGTTTGCCTTGTTGCGCTCAGGCAGAGCCGGGTTGATACTGGCTCCGGCAGACGCACTGCTGCTGCTTGCCATGGCCTGCGCTGCGATCGGCTATGGCTACGGCGCCCAGCTTTCGCAACGCATGCGCCCTGACTACGTGATCTGCTGGGCATTGCTGATTTCCTTACCGGTCACTCTGCCGCTGGCCATCATCGAATGGCCGCAGTCAGTCATCACAGTGCAGGCGTGGTGGGCTTTTGTCTACGTGGCTGTGTTTTCCATGTGGCTGGGTTTTTTCGCCTGGTACCGCGCTCTGGCGCTGGGCGGCACAGTGCGTGTCAGCCAGTTGCAGTTGTTGCAACCTTTCATGGGCATGCTGTTTGCCGTGCCGCTTCTAGGCGAAACGCTGGACTGGGTGAGTGCTACCTTCGGTCTGGCAGTCATCGCAGTGGTTTTTGCTGGTCGCAAGATGCCGATCAACAGCGCAGTTTCAACCGTCAAAGAGGATGTGAGGAGCGAATGAAAGCACGCAGATTCAAACAAGTGGATGTCTTTGGTGCTGCCGCGTATCTGGGTAATCCACTGGCAGTCGTACTCGATGGCAGTGAACTGTCTGAACAGGAAATGCAGCACTTTGCCAACTGGACCAACCTTTCGGAAACCACCTTCCTGCTGGCTCCCAGTAAAGCCGGTGCTGCCGCTGGCGCCGACTACCGGGTACGCATATTCACGCCTGGCGCTGAACTGCCGTTTGCCGGCCATCCGACGCTCGGCAGTTGCCATGCCTGGCTGGAGGCAGGCGGTAGTCCCCAGGCAGACAAGGTCATCGTCCAGGAGTGTGCTGCAGGTCTCATCAGAATTCGTCGGGACGGTGCACGTCTGGGCTTTACTGCACCCGCGCTCAAGCGCAGCACACCCGCGTCCGGTTTGCTGGCACAAGTGGCCGGCGCACTGGGACTGCAGACTTATCAAATCAGGTCCTCGCAACTGCTCGACAACGGCCCGGTCTGGCTGGGTCTGCTGCTTGACCGCCGGCAAACCGTGTTGCAACTTAACCCAGACCATCTGGCACTCAAGAAACTGGGGCAAAAAGTCGGTGTGGTCGCCATTGAGGCTGCGGCGTCATCGGGGATGCTGATTGCCAGGTCGAATCGGGAAGCACGGGCTTCGTCAATGAATGCCAACATACCGATAAATACAGCGACCTTGCCGCTGGTCGAAGTGCGTGCCTTTGCCGCGCCGGTCGGTGTCAACGAAGATCCGGTCACCGGCAGTCTCAACGCCAGTCTGGCGCAGTGGTTGGTTGCTGATGGCCATGCACCAGACAACTACGTTGCTGCGCAAGGCAGTTGTCTGGGACGCACCGGACGCGTATACATAGACTCATGCGATGGGCAAGTCTGGGTCAGTGGCGATTCAGTTACCTGCGTGGAAGGAACGGTCAATCTGTGAGTGTGACGATTCTGGTCACTCGTGCGACAAGAGAGCAGGTGTTACATCGTTTAGATTCACCGCATGGGAACCCTTTACCTCGTACGCCATGGCCAGGCTTCGTTTGGCGCCGCAGACTACGACAAGCTGAGTGAACTGGGACAGCGGCAAAGTGTGCGACTGGGTGATTACTTTCGCCAGGCGGGCTTGAGTTTCGATGCGGTGTTGACTGGCACACTGCGTCGCCACAAGGAAACCTATGCGGCGATTCGCGAGGGTGGTGCCTTTGATATGGAAGCACAGCAGTGGCCCGGTTTGAACGAATTTGACAGCGAGGCCGTGATCGCCACGGTGTATCCACACAAACTCGAAAAACCTGACACACCCGAGCTATACCGTCATCACTTTCGTCTGCTGCGCGATGGCCTGACGCAATGGATGAATGGGGTCGTCAGCCCGAAAGGGATGCCCAGCTATCGTGAGTTTCAGCTCGGTATCACCAGCGCGCTGGACCATGTCCGCAAGAACTACGATGGCAGAGTACTGCTGGTCTCCAGCGGCGGGCCTATTGCCACTGCGATCGGACATGTGCTGGGTACCACGCCTGAGACCACCATTGAACTCAATATGCGCATGCGCAACAGCGCGGTCACGGAATTTGCCTTCAATGCCAAGCGGCACTCGCTGGTAACGTTCAACACGCTGCCGCATCTGGAGCACGCAGAGCACGCGAGCTGGATCACCCACGCCTGAGCCAGGTACTGCTAGCGCAGCAGGATCAGCGCCGTACCCAGTACGGTCAAACCGGCGCCGACCCACGCCCCTGGCGCCGGCGCACGGCCCAATCGCAACCACAGCAAGGGCAGCAGCAGGACGGGCGACACGGAGGACAGAATGGCGACCATGCCGACATCGCCGCTTTCGAGGGCCAGCAGGACCAGGGTCATGCCGACACCCATCGCGATGAAACCATTGAGGGCAGTTTGTGCGAGCACGCGCAGCGTCATTGTTTGATGTGCACGAGCTACCGGAAGACCCAGCCAAAGCAGGATGAAATGGGCAGCGCAGGCTACCGACACCCGAACCGCGGACGCTGCAATCGGATCAAGGTCACCGATCATGAGGGGCTTGGCAATCAGTGAACCGACCGCCTGGCACAGGGCGGCCAACAGCCCCAGCGCAACGCCAACGCCGATGTGCCCGCGATCTGCCTCCCAGGCGTGTTGGTCGCCCTTGTCGCGGCCCAACAGGATGGCGCTGATCACGCCGGCCATGGTCAGGGCGCTACCCAAGGTGGCCTGCATGCTCATGCGCTCGCCCAGCAGCCAGAAGCCCAGTAGCGCACTGAACATGGCATGGGTCGCAAACAGCACGCCGGAGCGCCGCGGGCCGAGCCGGTTCATGGCAGCAAACAGGGCAGTGTCGCCGATGAAGATGCCAATCAGGCCGCTCAAGGCCATGATGCGACAGGAATCCGTCGCAAGACTGCGCCAACCGCCACTGGCCAGCGCGACGGTCCACAGCATCATGGCGACCATCAGCATGCGCCAGCGCGTGAACGCAAAGGCACCCAGGTGCCGGGAAGGCGACACCGAAATGAGGCTTGCGCTGGCCCAGCAGACAGCCGCGCCCAAGGCGAGCAGATCGTGGGAGGCCAGCATCTGGCAGTTGAGCGGTCAGGGCTTCCGGAGGTCCGAAGCTGCCTGGGTTCGATGGATCAGCGTGCTCAAAGGCAGACCGTCCATTTCCGCCAGCAAAAGGGCCAGACCGCGCCCGGCAGCATCGAGGAGGGCGCGGCCCTTTTCAGCCGTTGCCGCGCTGGCATCGCCGACAGCGCCGGCCACGTTGTAATCCTGCATCTGCCAGCCGAGCTTGGCGCTGCGGCCATTGCCTAGAACAGCAAATTTTCGTGCCCGGTCCTGGGCGCTGGACTGGAAGTTCTGCGCGAGTGTCATGTCAACCTTGGTCGGGGCCAACGCCAACATCATCGAGGTTTCAATTTCGCCTGCGTGGATCCCAAAACGGTGTTCGTCGGCGCTGAACAGCCGATTGACATCCTGACCCTTGTCGTCCAGCAGCGGCAGGCTGAACCAGCTTGCGCTGTACACCAGCAAGCCCAGGCGAGCGCGCAGATCACGCGCCACCAGGTCCATCACGCTGACCTGACCCCCGTGCGAATTGAAGATCAGCAGTTTCTTGAACCCCGCGGCCGCGACGGACTCCGCAATGTCGGTCCACAGTCGCAGAATGGTCTGCGCCGTGAGCGTGAGCGTGCCAGGGAAAGCTGCGTGCTCAGGGCTCAGACCAAGGGCTTGCGTCGGCAGGAAAAGCACCTTTGCCCCGGTTGCAAAGTGCGGCAATGCTGCCGCGACCACGCCGTCCACCAGCACGGTATCGACATTCAAGGGCAAATGCGGGCCATGCTGCTCGGTGGCTGCGACCGGCAGCACGGCGATGGTCTGTGCTGCCTCGCCACTGCTGATCAGTTGGGCAAAGTCCTGTGTGGACAGATCGGCCCAGAATCTGGATGGGTTTGTCATGGCGCTATCTTAGAGCCTGATTGGGCTTCTGGTGCCTTCCCTGTCTCGGCGCCAAACTCCGGGCAGCGCGAATCCTGGGTGCAGGTTGCCGCGATAACAGCCCCTGTAACGCGCGTGGGTTGGCCCTTGCTCCGCTGCGGGTGTAGTCGGATAGAAGTGCTTGTTGCACATCTTGCCGCGCCAGACCACAGTCATCACAGAGATACTCTGCGACAGCATCTACCAGCAGTTCCGGCGACAGTTCGCTGGTTTTGCCGGAACGCTGCCAGAGCCAGTCGGAAAATGTGAGGAAGGCATGAAACGGTGAATGCGGGTCCTGTCTCAGCAAAAGCGGCAAAGTCTGTTTGAAGCGAGCCGAGTTGGCAAGCAGATCCCAATAGCGCGCGAATCGCTTGATGCGCTTAACCGTGTCTGCTTCCAGCACGCGGGTTTGCAGTACGGTGTACGGTGCTTCAGCGTCATAGACCATGACGTGTGCCGCGCTGTGGCGGGTTATCGGCGTGCCACGCAATCGCTTCAAAATGCCCAGCTGGATTTCGTGCGCTTGCAACGCATGAAGGCGATCAAAGCCGGCAGCAAAACTCTCCAGAGTTTCGCCGGGCAGACCGAAAATCAAATCGACGTGCAAATGTGCCTGGGACTCTTTGGCCAGCCAGCGCAGATTGGCTTCGGTTTTGGCGTTGTCCTGGCGTCGTGAAATGCGGCTCTGCACATCCACGTTGAAACTCTGGACGCCGATTTCAAACTGCAAGGCGCCGGCCGGGAATTGCACGATCAATACCTTCAGGCGCTCTGGCAGATAGTCTGGAACGAGCTCGAAATGCAGGAACAGGTCTTGCGTCAGGCGCTCCAGAAAGAACTGCAGGATTCGTGCAGAAGCGTCAATTTTCAGATTGAAAGTCCGGTCCACAAACTTGAAGTTGCGCGCACCGCGCTGATACAGCACCTCCATCGCCGCCAGAAAGTCGTCCAGATTAAAGGCCCAGGCCGTTTTGTCAAGGGAGCTTAGGCAAAACTCGCATTTGAACGGGCAACCGCGCGATGCCTCCACGTACAGCAGACGGTGCGCCAGATCGGCATCGCTGTACTCGCCATAGGGCAGCACAATCTCGCTCAAGGTTTGCTGTTCGCCCGGGATTACCTTCATTACCGGTTGCGGTCCGTTCAGCAAGGAGCGGCATAGTTTGGGAAAACTGACATCGCCCCATCCCGTGATGACAAAGTCGCCCAGACGCACGATCTCCTGATCATCCAGCTCATGGCTGACCTCGGGACCGCCCAGCACGATCGTGAGCGCCGGTCGCGCCGCTTTGAGCAGGCGCAACAGCTCGGTGCTTTGCGCCACGTTCCAGATGTACACGCCCAAGCCAACGATCTGCACCGCACCATCCTGCATCGGACCGAGCAGTTCCAGCAGTTCCGAAGCGACTTCCTGAGGCTTGCGCGCAAGGGTGAATTCGCGCATCGCCGTCTGCGCCTTCAAGTCCCCCATATTGGCCAGAAGATAGCGCAGCCCCAGCGAAGCATGGATGTATCTCGCATTCAGGGTGCAAAGGACGATGGAAGGACGGTCGGATACGACAGGCGACATGCCGGTATTATCAAAGGATGACACAAGACCTCTTTCGCGACAACGCTTACCTGACCGAATGCAGCGCTACCGTCAGCGCCATCACAGCGCAAGGCATTGTGCTGGACCGCACCGTGTTTTATCCACTCGGCGGCGGGCAGGCCGGTGATGCAGGTGTGCTGGTGCTCGCTGATGGCACTGAAATCGAAATCGTCGACACACGCAAGGGCAAGGCGGAGGACGGCAGCTTCAATGCGGATATTTGCCATCTGCCGGCGCCAGACGTGCTCGCTCTCCTGCTGCAAGCAGGGCAAGTCGCTGGCGCGCGTCTGGCCGTGGGTGACGTGGTCACGGCGCGTGTCGATTGGGAGCGGCGGCATCGCCTGATGCGTTTTCACACGACGACGCATCTGCTGTGTCACCTGGTGCCGCAACTGGTGAACGGTTGCTCGATCACGCCAGACTATGCACGGCTCGACTTCAACATGACGGACGCGCTTGACAAGGAAGCGCTCAGCGCCGGCATTGCGCGCCTGGTGGCAGCGGCGCACCCGGTCACTGTCGGTGCCATCACCGACGAAGAACTCGACGCCAATCCGGCGCTGGTCAAGAGCATGTCGGTGCAGCCGCCGCGTGGCAGTGGCAAGATTCGCACGATCCGGATCGGCAGCACCGAACTGATCGACTTCCAACCCTGTGGTGGAACCCATGTGGCCAATACCTTGGAGATCGGGGTGGTCATTGTTACCAAGATTGAGAAAAAATCAGCCAGTACGCGCCGGGTCGTGCTGGGTTTTGCGCCATGAGCGCAGCGCCGGGCCGCCCCAAGCAAGCTCGAACCCCCACGGGGGGCAGCGAGGACGCACCGTGCCGAGCGTGGGGGCTGTCATGAGTCGAGCTCAGGTCAGAAACGCTACCGGAGACTCCTTTTTCGCCTGGGAAGGCGAGGTGCTGGTGGTCAATATCCTGGGCAAACCCGGTGCCAGCAAGGATGCCATTGGCAAGCCCAAAGGCACACAGCTCAAAGTCAGCGTCACAGCGGCGCCAGTGGCTGGCAAGGCGACCGACCACATGGTGCGATTTCTGGCGCCGCAGTTTGGCGTGTCGGTGGCCGACATTGAAGTCGTCTTCGGACGCGAGAATGTGAACAAGCAACTTCGCATCAAGGCGCCCAAGAAACTGCCAGCCGTCTTCACGCAGGGTGCATTGGACTTCTGATCTAATTCCGCATGGCTATGACACGCTCACTTTCTCTCCTGCGCTGCGGTGCCACCGCCCTTTGGCTGGCTGCCCTGACCCTGCCTTTGTCGGCTGGCGCTCAAAATTCGAGCAAAGCTGTTGTCACTACCGCTCAGGTCAGGGCCGAATTGATGGCACACGCGCCTGATGGCGCTGATTCTGGCAAGACGGTCTGGCTCGGTTTGCAGCTTACGCACCAGCCGGACTGGCACACCTACTGGAAGAATCCAGGTGACTCCGGGTTGCCGATTACCGTGCGGTGGACATTGCCGACAGGCATCACTGCGGGCGATATTGCGTGGCCGGTTCCCAAAAAGATACCGATTGGCAATCTGGCAAATTACGGCTTTGACGGCACGGTGTTGCTGCCGGTGCCTCTGAGCATTTCTGCTGCCTTCAGGCCGGAAGCGAACAACAACGAGATTGACGTCAAACTCAAGGCCAACTGGCTGGTCTGCCGCAAGGAATGCATTCCCGAGGAGGGCGAGTTCGTACTGAAGATCCCTGTCAAGGGATCGATGGCCGCCAATGGCGCTGCATTCAACAAGGCCTTTGCTGCCCAGCCGCAACCGGTGCCAGGCGGAACAGCTGGCACGTCCGACAGCAGCGTGCAGATTGAAGGCCGCACAATCAAATTGACGGTGCAGGGTCTGCCGGCTGCGTTGCGCGGCAAGACAATGGAGTTCTTTCCTGAAACGCCGGAAGTGATTGAGACCGCGGCACAGTGGACGCAGAAATGGGACGGGGCCGTGTGGAGCGCCCAGGTACCGCTTTCAGCCGAGCGCAGCAATTCCCCCGGCGTCATGCCGGTGGTGCTGGCGGCGGACGGTCAGGGCTACCGGCTAGAACTGAAGGTGCTGGGCGATTGGCACAAGGTGTCCACCAAAGCAGCGGAAGCGCCTGAGCCAGTACCGCTGGCTGCGGCGCCTGCCAGCTTGAGCCTGCTCGCCGCTTTGCTGGGGGCACTGCTTGGCGGCATGATCCTGAACCTGATGCCTTGCGTCTTTCCGGTGCTGGCGATCAAGGTCATCAGTTTTACCCGCCACGCCAGTGACCGACGCGGACATCGCATCAGCGGACTGGCTTACAGCGCGGGCGTGGTGATTTCCTTCCTGGCCTTGGGCACCCTGATGCTGGGTCTGCGCAGCGCGGGCGAGCAACTGGGCTGGGGCTTTCAACTGCAGTCGCCAGCGGTGGTGGCGGCGCTGGCGGTCCTGTTTACGATGATGGGTTTGAACCTGGCAGGGCTGTTTGAGTTCGGCCAGTTCCTGCCGAGCCGCCTCAGTACGCTGCAAGCGAAAAACCCGGCACTAAACGCCTTCCTTTCAGGTGTGCTGGCCGTTGCCGTGGCTTCGCCCTGCACAGCACCTTTTATGGGTGCGTCGCTCGGTTTGGCACTCAGCCTGCCGGCTTTGCAGGCGCTGCTGGTTTTTGCCAGCATCGGCCTGGGCATGGCTTTGCCCTACCTGGCGGCGAGTTTGATTCCGGCAGTCGCTCGCTGGCTGCCGCGCCCTGGCGTCTGGATGGATACTTTCCGTCGTGCCATGGCGTTTCCGATGTTTGCCACGGTGGTCTGGCTGGTCTGGGTACTGGGTCAGCAAACCGGCATTGATGGGGCTGGCGCCTTGTTGGCTTTGCTGGTGGCCATGAGTGGCGTGCTCTGGGCAATCGGTCTGACAGGGCGTAGCCGCTGGCTGCTGACCGGCATCACCCTTGTTGTGCTGGGTCTGATGCTGGTGGCCTTGGGTCGCAACGTGACCCGGCCCATGGATGTCAGCAGTGCTGCGACGAGTTCGGAACGCTGGCAGGCCTGGGCACCGGGACGCGTCGAGCAGGTGCTGGCCACCGGCGTGCCGGTTTTTGTCGACTTCACCGCAGCCTGGTGCGTCACCTGCCAGTACAACAAAAAAACCACCTTGGCCAATGCCGACGTGCTGTCCGATCTGACTGCCAAGAAAGTCATGCTACTGCGCGCCGACTGGACACGTCGCGACCCCGCCATCACCAGCGCTCTGGCACAACTGGGACGCAACGGTGTGCCCGTGTATGTTCTCTATCAGGCCGGCAGGACGCCCGTCGTCCTGTCAGAGATTCTGACGGTACAGGAACTTCGCACTGCGTTGTCGACCCTTTAGGCGCCCAAGGCAATGAGGCCCTGGGCCACTTAAGACGGCCTTAATTCGCCGTGACTAGAGTCAGTATCTTTCATCAAAGAACTGACCTTATGCAGCGCATCTTGATCTGGGACCTTCCGACCCGGGTGTTTCATTGGGCATTGGCCTTGAGCTTTGCCGGCGCCTGGCTTAGCAGCGAGTCCGACCGCTGGCTGTCGATCCACGTATTCCTGGGCTACCAGACGCTCGGCTTGGTAGTTTTTCGGATCATATGGGGTTGGCTCGGAACGCACTACGCCCGCTTTTCTTCGTTCTGGTTTGGTCCCAAAGCGGCTCTGGCCTATCTGCGTCAGGTGCTGGCGCGCAAGGCCCCGCGCCATCTTGGGCACAACCCGACCGGCAGCGTCGCCATATACCTGCTGCTAGCCTTGACCCTGGTCGTTGGCTGCACTGGTTTTTTCACACTCGGGACAGAAGAACAACACGGTGTCGCAGCGGGTTGGATGGGCATCACGCAGGGGTGGCTCTTCAAGAGCCTGCACGAATTCTCCGCCAACCTGATGCTGCTGTTGGTGTTTGGACATCTGGCCGGCGTCATCGTCGAGAGCCTCTTGCACAAGGAAAATCTGGTGCGCTGCATGTTCACCGGAACCAAGCTGGCCGACGCCAGCGACCCAGTGGCACGGCCTCGCGCCTGGGTGGCGGTGCTCATGGTCGTGCTGATGGTGACGTTTGGCGTCTGGTGGTTTTCTTACGCCCTGCACGCTCCACTGGAGCAGCAAGTCCGTCGCCCGGCAGACCAGTTGACGGCAACTGAGGTGGCATTTGTCGGACCGAAACTGGCCGACAACGCTCTCTGGCGCGAGGAGTGCGGTAGCTGCCATCTGGCATTTCACCCATCGCTGCTGCCCCAACGTTCCTGGGCGCGCCTGATGAGCGAACAAAAGCAGCACTTTGGCTCCGACCTGGCGCTTGATGCGCCGACGACGGCGGCACTGCTGAACTTTTTGACCGCCAATTCGGCCGAGCAGCACAAGACGGAACCGGCCACCAAGATCGACCTTTCAATCCGGGCCGGTACGACGCCGCTGCGAATCACAGAAACACCGTATTGGGTCAAAAAGCACCGCGACATCGAAGCTGCTGGCTGGCAGTCTCCCAAGGTCAAAAGCCGGAGCAACTGCGGCGCCTGTCACCTGGACGCCGAGGCCGGAACGTTTGAGGATGGCGCCATGCAACTTCCGGCACCCTGAAGTGCTGGGGCAGGGCTGGCTTGCTGCGACAATTGGCGTATGAATATATCTTCCCAACCCGGCGCCTTTGCGCCCTTGCAAAACGACTCCTTTATCCGTGCCTGCCTGCGCCAGGCCACCGACCACACGCCGATCTGGTTGATGCGCCAGGCCGGACGCTATTTACCAGAGTACCGCGCCACGCGTGCCAGGGCCGGCAGCTTCATGGGGCTGGCGACCAACACCGACTACGCGACCGAGGTCACGCTGCAACCGCTTGACCGCTACCCGCTGGACGCAGCGATTTTGTTCAGTGACATACTGACCGTGCCCGACGCCATGGGCTTGGGGCTTTCGTTTGCCCTTGGTGAGGGGCCAAAATTTGCTTACGCCGTGCGTGATGAAGCGGCGGTTGCCCAGTTGGCGGTACCGGACATGGACAAGCTGCGCTATGTCTTTGATGCCGTCACTTCCATTCGCAAGGCGCTGAACGGCCGGGTGCCCTTGATCGGTTTTTCCGGCAGCCCCTGGACGCTGGCCTGCTATATGGTCGAGGGTGCCGGCTCTGACGACTATCGACTGGTCAAGACCATGCTTTACAGCCGACCCGACCTGATGCACAAGATTCTCGAGATCAATGCCGACGCCGTGGCGCTGTACCTGAATACGCAGATTGAAGCCGGCGCCCAGGCCGTCATGATTTTTGACAGCTGGGGCGGTGTACTGGCTGACGGCGCATTCCAGGAATTCAGCCTGGCCTACACCACCCGTGTGCTGGGGCAACTGAAGACGGAACATGACGGGGTACGCATTCCGTCCATCGTGTTCACCAAGGGGGGCGGGCTCTGGCTGGAAGAAATGGGTGCCCTGAAGTGTGATGTGCTGGGTCTGGACTGGACCGTCAACTTGACTCGTGCGCGCGCAATGGTCGGTGCAAACAAAGCGTTGCAAGGCAATATCGACCCGAATGTGCTGTTTGCCAATCCGGCACAAATTGAGTCCGAAGTGGCCAAGGCGCTGCGCAGTTTTGGCGCGCCGCACGTTGGAGCAGGTACCGGACCAACACACATTTTCAACCTGGGACATGGCATAAGTCAGCACACACCTCCCGAGCATGTGGCGTCGCTCGTGCAGGCAGTGCACGAGTATTCGCGCCAGATGCGTGCCTAGATTGGTAAGTCATGAATTCATAACACTTTTTGGACTCAAAAATGGTTAGTGAAGCCTGACTTATGCACAAAAATCTTGTTGCAGTGCGAAAGCCCTTAAACTATTTTTGATGTCTGCTACAAAACCAATAGCGATCGTAAGTGATTGATTTATAACGATTTAAAAATCTGCCTTTTTTGTGGGCATTTCAGCCAAAGCCTTGATTTTGAAGGGCTCGGGGCTGCTGGAGGTGACATATCAACAAAGTTATCCACAGAAACTCTGAATCTGGCATAAATTGATTATGAATCAAAGACTTAAGGCGTTTTCCGCAAGTTCACATCAACTTAACGCCTCAAATCCGGGCACGGCATGAATCTGCTTTCGGTACTGGTACAAACCCCTGTTCATAGCCAGATGGCAGGGGCTTTGAGCTATCTGACCGAGCGTTCAATTGTTGCGGGCACGCTGGTGCGTGTGCCCTTGGGAAAACGCGAATTGCTCGGTGTGATCTGGGATCGGCTTGGTGCTGAAAGTGTGGCGCCTTCGGAAGTGGAAATTTCAGCCGACAAACTCCGGCCAATTGCAGGAGAGATAGAAGGTATTGCGCCATTGTCCGTGGCGTGGCGACAACTGGTGACTTTCACTGCGGAGTATTACCAGCGCTCTCTGGGCGAAGTAGCTCTGGCCGCATTGCCTCCCCAACTGCGCGAACTCACGGCGCTGCAGGTGGCACGAAGGATCAGGCGCTACGCCAGGCCAGCGGACCTTGAGTCGGTGCCGCCGACCGCTGCTGCGGGCTCTTTGCCACTTACAGCGGAACAGCAGATTGTGATCAATCAGTTCAACTCGGCCGACGGGCCGTTTCTGCTGTTTGGCGCCACCGGCAGCGGCAAGACCGAGGTCTACCTGCAGGTCGTCGAGCAGTTGCTCGCTGCTGATACAGCCGCACAGGCGCTGGTCATGGTGCCGGAAATCAACCTGACGCCGCAGCTCGAGTCGCGTTTTCGGGCCCGCTTCGATTCCGTGTTTGGCGCTGGCGCGGTGGTTTGTCTGCATAGCGGCATGACGCCAGCGCAGCGTCTGAAGAGTTGGCTGGCGGCGCATGGCGGCGTGGCGCGCATCGTGCTGGGTACGCGCATGGCGATCTTTGCTTCGCTTCCCGCCCTTCGCTTGATCATCGTCGATGAGGAGCACGACCCGAGCTACAAGAGCCAGGAAGGGGCTCGGTATTCGGCGCGCGACCTCGCGGTCTACCGGGCCCGGCTGGAAGGCGCCAAGGTTCTGTTGGGGTCGGCAACGCCGTCGCTGGAGACCTGGCATCACAGTCGGCCCGCAGCAGAAGGTGGTCGCTATGTTCGCATGCACATGCCCAGCCGCATTGGTCAGCATGCCAGCCTGCCACTGGTGCGCCGGGTTGACATGAACCATCAACCGAAAAAGTGCGTTATTGCGCCGCCACTGCTGGAGGCGATTGCCGAGCGGGTGGCGCGTGGTGAGCAGAGCCTGGTGTTTCTGAACCGTCGCGGCTATGCGCCAGTGTTGCACTGCGCAGACTGTGACTGGAAAAGCGAATGCCCGCACTGCAGCGCCTACCGGGTCTTTCACAAGATTGACCGAACCTTGCGCTGCCACCACTGTGGCTACACCGAGCGCGTGCCACGGGCTTGCCCGGCCTGTGGCAACCTGGATATCGCGCCCATGGGGCGCGGCACCGAGCGGCTCGAAGAACATCTGACTGAATTGCTGGCCGATGTGCGCAGGCCCCATTCGACCAGTGCGCAGTGGCCCACGGGTGAGCCGGTGCGCATCGCCCGCATTGACGCCGACAGCACCCGGCTCAAGGGGGAACTTGAATCACAGTTGGCGCGCGTTCATGCCGGCGAAGTTGATGTGCTGGTGGGCACGCAAATGGTCGCCAAAGGGCACGACTTCAGGCGCATTACGCTGGTGGCTGCGATCAATCCTGACGGTGCCCTGTTCTCCAGCGATTTTCGGGCAGCGGAACGCCTGTTTGGCTTGCTGATGCAGGCCGGCGGCCGCGCCGGACGCGACGCCGACATCAGTGCGCAAAGCGAAATGTGGCTGCAGACCTTTCACCCCAAGCATCCCCTGTTTGAGGCACTGAAAGGTCACGACTACCCGGCATTTGCCGCAAGAGAACTCCGGGAGCGCGAACAGGCTGCCATGCCGCCTTTCAGTTTTCAGGCTCTGGTGCGTGCCGAGGCGCGCACGCAGGAAGTGGCTCGGGGTTTTCTGGCTTCTGCCAGCGCGCTTGCCAGCACCTTGTCCGATGCGGCGCAACTGAACCGGCTGATTACACTGTACCCGCCAGTGCCCATGAGCATTCAGCGTGTGGCCAATGTAGAGCGGGCCCAGATGCTGATCGAGAGTCACTCGCGCAGCGCACTGCAGAACTTCCTCTCGGCCTGGCAGGGCGTGCTGCACACAACGCGGCAAGGACCCGAAGGTCGCGGCCTCATTCGCTGGGCCATCGACGTTGACCCGCTGCTAATCTGAGAGCTTGCGGGACAGACCAGGATTTGCAAAGCAAATTTGCTCTGTCCCCAAATCGAAACTGGATGTTCAAAGATGTCAGGTGAAGCAACTGACGGCCACTGAGAAGGTCAGAAATGCCGTCGCCGTTGACAGCAAGATGATGCGGGCAATGCGACCGTTGTCGGCACCAAAACGCTCCGCCAGCAAGGACACGTTGCTGGCACTCGGCAAGGCAGCAGCCAGCACGATCACGGTCAGGGCAAACCCGCTCAAGGGCAGACCCAGTGCCACGGCCAGTCTTCCTGTGACCAGCACCAGCAGCGGATGCAGCAGCAACTTGATGGCGGCCACCGGCAAGTAGTCGCGCAGCGGAGTCGGCGGGTGTTGCTGGAGCTTGGCCAACATCTGCGAGCGTGCCAGCACTGCGCCTATGGTGAAGAGCGCAACCGGTGAGGCGGCGTCAGCCAACAGACCCACTGTCTGCATGACCGGTTTGGGCAACTCCAGACTCACGGCCGAAGCCAGTGCGCCCAGCAGGATGGACCAGGGTAGCGGATTGGTGGCCACACCCTTGAGCGCATTTCTTGCCGCCTTACTGACGCCGTGCTCGTCCGCACCGTCAAGCCGGGACAGGGCGATGCACAAAGAAGTTGTGATCACCATGTCCACCAGCATCGTCAGGATCACCGGTCCGGCGGCTGATGCGCCGAGCAGTGCGACCAGCAAGGGCACGCCCATGAAGCCGGTATTCGGAAAAGCAGCGACCAGAGCACCAAATGAAGCATCGTTCCAGCCGATGCGTGCTTTCTTGCTGACGGCGATCGTGATCGCCACCGTGATCAGGGCACACAGAGTCCAGATGAAAAAGACGCCACCATCAAGCAAGCGTGCCAGAGGCATGCTGGACCCCAGGCGGTACAACATGCAGGGCAGGGCAAAAAACAGCACAAAGCCGTTCAGACCCGCAATGGCTTCCAGAGGCAACATGCGGCGGCTGGCCGCCAGGTAGCCGCAAAGGACCAGCGCGAAGAAAGGGAAGGTGACAAACAATATTTGCAGCACAGTCCCCATTGTCCCTAAAGAAAGTGCCTAATAATCAGCGCCACCTTCATGACTTGCGACGCAATGGCACAAACTCCGGCTCAACCCTTCCAATCAAAGCCCTTTCTGGTACGCATGGTCCTGGCCAGACCCAGACTCCTGATCTGCTTCTTGATTGGCCTGGCAACGACCTCGCTCATGCCCGAAACGCTGGCACACCAGACCGTCACCCGGGCCATCATCGGATGGAACCTTGGGGCCTGTCTTTACCTCCTGCTTTCGATGCGCATGATGTTCTGGTCCAGCCACGAGAGGATGCGAACGCGCGCGCTGCAGCATGACGAAGGTCGGATTCTGGTTTTGGTTCTGGTCGTGGCTGCGGCATTGATGTGTATTGGGGCCATCGTGGCTGAACTGTCCGTGGCGAAGGATCTCAAGGGAATGTTTCGCTCGGCGCATATTGCGCTGGCACTCTTGACGATTGTGACTTCCTGGGCCTTCACACAAGTGATGTTTGCCCTGCACTATGCGCACGACTATTACGCCAGC
>CAIYMN010000240.1 GCA_903927295.1 uncultured beta proteobacterium
AACCTGAATGTGGCTTACAACGGTGCTTACTCGGGCGCAACTATCAACGTAGGCAGTTTGACCAAAGCAGGTACAGGTACGCTGGATTTTAATGGCAGCAATATCTTCTCCCAGGGGATCAATGTCAGTTCCGGAACGCTCAATGTGGCGGCCAACACCACACAATCCGCCAGCAACACCGTGGTTGGCAATGGGGCTACCCTGGTAAACAACGGCACCATCGCCAGTGACGTTCAGGTGAATACGGGTGGTTTGCTCAAAGGCAGCGGCAGGATCACCGGTAACCTTACCAGCAGTGGCATTACGGCACCAGGCAAGTCCCCAGGTGTGCTGGCAGTGGCTGGCAACTATGTCGAGAATGGAACGCTGCAAATCGAGTTAGGTGGTTTGGGTGGCCCCGGTGTCGATCCGACAGGTCACGATCAGGTGGCTGTCGGCGGCCAGACAACGCTCAACTCCGCCACCAGTGCGCTGCAACTCATCAAGTACACAACGTTTGAACCAGCCAAGGGCAGCACGTTCACCATCATCCAGGGAGCACCCGGTTCAATCAGCGGATCATTTGCCACTTTCACCAGCAACTTTACCAATGACATGATCCTGAACCGCAGCACCGGTCAGTTGATTGGCACTGGCTTGCTTACCGCCAGCACGGGCAACAATGTCCTCAACGCCATCCCGGGTGCCAGCAGCAACTTGCAGTCGATGGTCAACAACCTGAAGGTGGGCGATCACCAATATGCGGGCGGGGACTTGCTGCCACTGCTGCTGAACGCCAATGCCGCCGACATTACCGCCATAGGCAATCGGGCTTCGCCTGAAGCCTACGCCGGTTTCGCCGACTACGCCAGTCGCGTCACCAGCCACTACACCGAAAACGCCATCAACATGGCACCATTGGCACAAACCGAAAAATATGCTGTATTTGCTGGCTACACCAACTTTGACACTGGGTCCTCGAGCTCTACCAATCAGGCAGACTACGCTTTAAAGAGCAATGGCTCGATCACCGGTGTTCGTGCTAGTGTCAACCCCGGGTTCACGGCGGGTCTTTTCGTTGGCATTGATTCCGGTTCGTTGAATTCAACTTACGTGAGCGGCACGCTGAGCGGCAATGTGTATGGCCTCGTTGGCGAGTTCGTTGCTGGCGAAGAACGCAAACTTACCGTTACGGGCAGTGTGAGCAAAGCCGGCTATACCAGCAATGGCACACGCCTGACGGCCGGTACCATCGATCCCATCAGCAAGGTCGTTACGCCTGGCCTGTCAAGGTTCAAGGATGCAGATTCTTCCGCCAGCATGGCCAATCTGTCCATCAAATATCGTGCCGCGGACAAGACCGGTTATGTGGTGCAGCCTGAACTGAATCTGAGTTACGTGGACAGCCAGGTGAACAGTTTCAATGAAACCAACACCAACACCATGCAGGCACTCAGCGTCGCCAGGCAAGGCAATCACAGTTTCACCACCGAAGTCGCTGTAGCGGGCAGATTCATGGTGACCCCACAGTTCAGTCTGAACGGACGACTGGGTATCAGCCACAACTTTGTTGACGCTGCTCGCGATGTATCGGCCAGCGTGGTTGGTGAAGCAACGATGTTTGGTGTGCGCTCGCCTGGCATGGGCAGCACTGCCTTCAATCTGGGCATGGGGGCAAGCTTTAACGTCACAGACAAGTTGACACTGAGCGCCTCTTACCGCAGATCAGCCGCTGGAGATGCGCAAACTTCCAACTCGTTCTATCTGAATGCAAACCTGAGTCTGTAATTCCGGTTGAGTCCACGCCGCATCAGGCGCCTCCATTTTGGTGAGTGACATGGGTTGGTTTGGTTGCCCGGATCAGGCGTTTGGCATGATAGAGGCATGTTCAACCCTTTCAAAACACTCTTATCGATCTGCCTGCTGCTCGGCTGCTTGCTGACTTGCCAGGCTGGAAACGCAGCCCCGACCGCGCCGGAACGACCCAAGCTGGTGGTGCTGATCGTGATCGATGGCCTGCCGCAGCGCCAGATCGATGCCAATCGAGCGCAGTTTGCGCCCGACGGCTTCGCGCGCTTTCTGGAGCGTGGCAGCTGGTTTGCCAACGCGCACTACGACCATGCCTACACGGTCACCGCAGCCGGCCACGCCGTGCTGCTTAGTGGCGCCAGCCCCAGCCGCAGCGGCATCATTGGCAACGAGTGGCGCGACCCCGCTACCGGTGAATCCATGTACTGTGCGCAGGATGGCTCGGCCACGTACATCGGACAGCGCACCCAGCCGCACGACGGTACCAGTCCGAAAAACCTGAAGGTGCAGACGGTGGGTGATGTGCTGCGCCGCGCCGACGCGCGCTCCAAGGTGATCGCCGTCTCCGGCAAGGACAGGGGCGCCATCATGCCCGCCGGCCAATCCGGTACCGCCTACATGTACATGAGCAGCACTGGCCAGTTTGCTTCCACTACCTATTACATGAAGGCCCACCCGGCCTGGGTTGATCGCTTCAACGCCGCGCGGCCGGCTGACCGTTACTTCAAGACTTCCTGGAGCGGCAGCGCGGCTGGCCTGCCGATCATGTACGGTGTGCCGCAGGATGATGCGCCTGGTCTGCGCTATTACAGTTCCCTGTTGCAGGGCCCGTTCGCCGATGCGCTGACGCTGGATTTCGCTCGCGCGGCGCTGGCCGGTGAAGCACTGGGACAAGGTGAAGTGCCCGACATTGTGGCGATCAGCCTGTCCGGCCATGACTACGTCAACCATGCGTTCAGCGCCGAATCGGAGCTATCACAGGACCACACGCTGCAGATCGACCGCCTGCTGCAGACCTTCTTCCGCGACCTTGATGCCCGGGTCGGGCCCGACAACTATGTCGCGGCGCTCAGTGCAGACCACGGATTCATGCCAACGCCGGAATACAGTCTGAGTCGTGGACTGGAGGCTGGGCGCATCGCCTCTGGCCCCCTGCTGACGCGACTCAATGCTGCGCTGGAACAGCGCCTCGGGCCCGGCAAGTGGGTCACGGGATTCTCCGCCGCTTCACTCTTGCTGAACCGGCAATGGATAGCGCTGCAAAAGCTCGACAGCGCCAGCGTCGCCCAACAGCTCAAGAACCTGTTGCTGCAGGAACCCGGCATAGCCGCCGCCTACACACGTGACGAACTGCTGGCGGGCCGGCGCAGCACCGAGCCGCTGTTTACCCGGATGCGCAAGTCCTGGCACGCCGACGTATCAGGCGATGTGCAGTTTGCTTTAAAGCCGAACTGGATGTTTGGCGCCGGGAACCTGGGTGCGACCCACG
Organism: uncultured beta proteobacterium; assembly: GCA_903927295.1. Lineage (GTDB taxonomy): Bacteria > Pseudomonadota > Gammaproteobacteria > Burkholderiales > Burkholderiaceae_C > Rhodoferax. Next base: position 3,278 of record CAIYMN010000240.1, read on the forward strand.
GCTCGCCCTACGACTATGACACGCACGTGCCCTTGATGCTGTGGGGCCCGCGCTGGATCCGCGCCGCGGCGCTGTCGCAACGCGTCGGCATTGTCGATCTGGCCCCGACGCTCGCCCACATTCTGCAAATTGACGCCCCCGAGTCCTCCGAGGGTCAACCGCTGCCTCTGACTGGACCTTGATGACGCTAGTGCTTCACAACAAGGCCAGGGCCACGCTATTTTTGACTTCCTCCATCACTGCGTAGGTACGCGTTTCCCGCACGCCGGGCAAGCGCCAGAGAACGGAGCCGGCGAATTCGCGGTAAGCGTTCATGTCGGCGCAGCGCGTCTTGAGCAGGTAGTCAAAACCCCCAGCCACCATGTGGCATTCCATGATCTCGGGGCGAACCTGCACGGCCGCCTTGAACTGGTCAAAAACATTGGGGCTGGTACGATCGAGCAGCACCTCGACAAAAACCATCATGCCGGCCCCGAGCTTGAGTGGATTCAACCGTGCTTCGTAGCCCAGGATGTAGCCCTCGCGCGTGAGCCGCTGTACGCGTGCCAGTACCGCAGTAGGCGACAGTGCCACCGATTCAGCCAGTTTCAGATTGGAGATCCTGCCGTCCGTCTGCAGCGCCATCAGAATCTTGCGGTCGATGCGGTCAATCCCAGCGTCCATGGAAACTCTTTTCAATTCGTGATTGGGGCAAATTTTAGGTTCTACCAGCCTCGTCCCGATAAGCTCGCTACCATGCAGTCTTGCCAGCATCAATTGTTGTCGGAAAAGGAGAGCTTCCATGGGTCAGTATGCACTGAACATCAATGGCGTAACGCATCAGATCGATGTGGCAGCGGACACTCCGCTGCTTTGGGTGCTGCGTGACACGCTGGGCCTGGTTGGCACGAAATATGGATGCGGCATTGGCAGTTGCGGTGCCTGCATGGTGCACCTGAACGGCCTACCCACCCGCGCCTGCATGACGCCGGTGTCGACAGTCGGGCGCAAGAAGGTGCTGACCATTGAAGGCTTGACGGCACATGGCGACCATCCGCTGCAAACAGCGTGGCAGGAACTCGACGTACCGCAATGCGGCTACTGCCAGGGCGGTCAGATCATGAGCGCGGCCGCGCTGCTGAAGGAAACTGCCAATCCGACCGACGCCGAGATTGACGACGCCATGGCAGGCAATCTGTGCCGCTGCGCGACCTATCAACGCATCCGCGCCGGCATTCACCGGGCCGCTGAAATTTCCGCAAAGCAAGAGGTGAAATCATGAAGCGCCGCGCTTTCCTGCAGCGCTCGGCGCTCGGCGGTGGCGGTCTGTTGCTTGGCAGCTATCTTGACGCGGCAACCGCGGCTGAGACCATCGCCCAGGCGGCCAACATGGGTCCGCTTGCCGGTTTTAAACCCAATGCTTTCATCAACATTTCAAACGAGGGTGTCGTCACGCTCATTTCCAAACAGCCAGAAATCGGCCAGGGCATCAAGACCTCGCTGCCGATGGTGATTGCCGAAGAGTTGGAAGTCAACTGGAAAGACGTGCGCATTGTGCAGGGCGATCTGGACCCCGCCTACGGCGGCCAGAGCGCCGGTGGATCCACTTCAACACCAAACAACTACAACAACTTTCTGCGCCTGGGCGCCACGGCACGCACCATGCTGGTCCAGGCAGCTGCGCAGAGCTGGAACGTTACGGTTGGCGAGTGCCTGGCCGCCAATTCGGTGGTGCAGCACAAGGCCAGTGGCAGGACGCTGCGATACGCGGAGCTCGCGAGCCGCGCAGCCAAGCTGCCGCTGCCGAGTCCCGAATCGGTCAAGCTCAAGGACCCACGCGACTACAGGTTGTTGGGAACGCGCATCGGTGGTGTCGATAACCTGGCACTGGTCACAGGCAAGCCCCTGTTCGGCATCGACGTGCGCCTGCCAGGCATGCTGTACGCCGTGTTCGAGAAGTGCCCAGCCTTCGGTGGCAAGGTTCTCAGCGCCAACCTGGAAGCGATCAAGGCATTGCCGGGCGTGCGCGACGCCTTCATCCTCGGCGGTACGAACCAGCTCACGGGTCTGATGCCCGGCGTCGCGATCGTTGCGGAGTCGACCTGGGCCGCGTTCAGCGCGCGCCGCCAACTCAAGGTGATCTGGAATGAAGGCGATGTTGTTGAGCAAAGCTGGGACAGCTTTGCGGCTCAGGCGCAGAAACTCTCCAGGCAGGCCGGCACGGTGCAGTTACGCAAGGATGGCGACCCGGCGGCGGCCTTCACGCAGGCCAGCAAGTCGGTAGAGGCTGCGTACAGCTACCCCTTTATCTCGCACGCCAGCATTGAGCCGCAAAACTGTACAGCCTGGTATCACGACGGCGCGATGGAGTTATGGGCACCGACACAGAACCCGGCAGCGGGGCAAAACCAGGTGGCCAGCACGCTTAACTTGCCCAAGGAGAAAATCACCCTCCACATCACCCGCAGCGGCGGTGGCTTCGGCAGACGCCTGAGCGCCGATTACATCGTCGAGGCGGCTGCCATCGCGCAGCGTGTTGCAGCACCGGTCAAGCTCACGTGGAGCCGCGAAGATGACCTGCGGCATGACCATTACCGCGCCGGTGGTTTTCACTTCCTGCGTGGCGCACTCGACGGCAAAGGCAAGCTGACGGCCTGGCACAACCACTTCGTCACCTTTGCCAACCGCGTCGCCCGTGATGGTGCTTCGGTGCTGCAGCCCGGCAGCGGTGCCAGCCTCTCAGGTGACGAATTCCCGGGACGATGGGTCGCCAACTGTCTGCTGGAACAAACACCGATGGAGTGCGGCATCCCGATGGGGCCGTGGCGCGCGCCTGGCAGCAATGTCTTCGCCTGGGTTTTTCACAGTTTCATCGATGAACTGGCCCATGCCGGCGGACGCGATCCACTCGAATTCAGGCTGGAATTACTCGGGCAGCAGGACCTGGTTGCCGGCAACGGCGAACGCGCCCTGCCATACAACGTGGGCCGTATGCGCCGGGTTCTGACCGAGGTCGCCCAAAAAGCCGACTGGGGACGCAGGAAGCTTCCCAGAGGCCAGGGTCAGGGTATCGCCTTCCATTTCAGCCATCGTGGCTACATCGCCGAAGTGGCCGAGGTAACGGTATCCAAAGCAGGCGTACTCAAGGTGGACCGGGTGGTGGTGGTGTCGGACATCGGGTCGCAGATTGTCAACCTCAGTGGCGCCGAGAACCAGGTACAGGGCTCCGTCGTCGATGCCCTGGGAACTCTGATGTTCGCGGAACTGGATATTCAACGTCGCCGCATCGTGCAACGCAATTTCAATGACTACACGCTGATCGGCATAGGAGATGTGCCGCCCCGCATCGACGTGCATTTTGTCAAGTCCAATGAACCCGTAACCGGGCTCGGCGAACCTGCGTTTCCACCCTTGGCGCCCGCGGTCTGCAACGCGATCTTTGCCGCAACCGGCAAGCGCGTCCGTCAGATGCCGTTGAGCCGTTCTGACTTGAGCTGGAGTTGAATCACTGCGCCGGCAAGCCGGCGCGCCAGCGTTCAACCGCCTTGAGTGTGTTCTCAACATGCTGATCCGGACTCAGGCTCGAATACACATAGAGCACCTTACCCTGCGGACTGATCACGTACGAGATTCGATCCGCCATGTCAGGCTTGACCCACAGGGCAGCATCGTAGAGCTTCATGATGCGCGCACCGCTATCAGCGGCCACGGCGAACTTGTCACGGCACGCCTCCACCGAAAACTTCTTCAGTGTTTCAATGTCGTCGTTCGAGACACCGACGACGGTCGCACCCAGCGCGCTGAACTGCGGCGTTGCCTCGGCAAAGTTGTGGGCTTCTTTCGTGCAACCACTGGTAAATGCTTTCGGATAGAAATACAGAACAACCGGCCCCTTGCTCAACGTATCTTTCAGGGAAAATTTGAAGGCTTGCCCGGCCCGCGCCGCTTCGGTCGTGAAGTCGGGCGTGCTGGCGCCCAGTGCTAACGCTGCCAGGACCGAGCCACTGCTCAGGGTCAATGTCAACGCCCCAACAAGCATGCATGTACGGGTCTTCAAATTCATAATATTGCTCCAGAATCGGGCAACCATACCCCGATCTGCAATAACCAGCCCGCGCTGATGGTTACTCAGGCGGCAGAAGGAACCAGGAAATCGTGGCTGATGTGCATCCCCAGATCGTTGACGCGGTCAAGAAACTGCGTCAGGTAGGCGTGCAAACCAGTCGCCAGAATCTCGTCGATTCGGCCGTATTTCAGCTCGGCGCAAAGCTTGCCGGCACGCCTGTGTGTCTCGCCTGAATGATCGCTGGCGACCAGCGCGAGGTTTTTTACTACCTCATTCAGGCTGGCGTGCAGGGAGCGCGGCATGTCGGGACGCAGGATGAGCAACTCGGCGACACGCTCGGGGCGGATCACATCGCGGTAGACCTTTCGGTAAACCTCAAACCCAGAGACACTGCGCAGGATCGCGCTCCAGTGGTAGAAGTCGTACTCTTGGTCCTTCTCGCTCGCGGCACCATAAAAGTCGCTCTGAACCGCATGAAATTTGACGTCCACCAGACGCGCGGTGTTGTCAGCGCGTTCCAGAAAAGTACCGAGACGCATGAAGTACAGCGCCTCATCCATCAGCATCGTGCCCAGCGTGACGCCGCGCGACAGGTGTGAGCGAAACTTCACCCACTCGAAAAACTGCGCCGGATCGCGTTCAAACTCGCCCGCCTTGATCATGCGTCTGACCTCCAGCCAGGTCTGGTTCTGCGTCTCCCAGACTTCCGTCGTGAGCGTGCCACGCACCGCACGGGCGTTCTCGCGCGCCGCGTTGAGACAGGACACGATGGAAGAGGGGTTGCTCTCGTCCTTCACCATGAAGTCCATGACGCTGCGGACATTGATCTCACCATGTTTGGCCTTGTAGACCGGCGCCAGTTCGCTGATGCTCAGCAAGCCTTGCCAGCCGACCAGGGCCACAGCGTCGGACTGCGGCAGCAGCGAGGTCTGGTAGTTCACGTCCAGCATGCGTGCCGTATTTTCGGCACGCTCGGTGTAGCGCGACATCCAGAAGAGGTGATCGGCAGTACGTGACAGCATTGAATCTCTCCTTAAGCCGACTGTTTTTGCGCTTGCCCTGGCGCGACGGCCGCGGACACACCGTCTTCCAGCACCCAGGTGTCCTTGGTACCACCACCCTG
>CAIYMN010000241.1 GCA_903927295.1 uncultured beta proteobacterium
ATCGCGTTCTTGCACCTGAATTCGAGTTGGTCCATGCCGACCTTGTGCGCCAGTTCGTCGAGCAGTGCCTCGGTCACGATGTGCGCCTGCGGCACGCCAAAACCGCGAAAGGCACCGGAGATCGCGTTGTTGGTGAACACCGCCCTCGTGAGGGCACGCAAGTGCGGCACAAAGTACGGCCCCGTGGAATGCACCGGCACGCGGTTTGCCACGGTGGCGCCCCAACTGGCGTAGGCGCCGGTATTGAAGTCACCATGAAAATCGAGCGCTGTGAGCCGGCCCTGGGCGTCGCAACCAAAGCGGGCGCGGATGCGCGACGGATGCCGTTTGGTGGTGGACTGCATCGATTCCCATCGGCTGTAGACCGTGCGCACCGGCCGCTTGAGCCGCCATGCTGCCAGCGCCAGCAGCGGCTGGATAGAGACATCAAGCTTGCCGCCAAAACCGCCGCCCACTGCCGACGGAACGATGTGCACGGCCTCTTTGGGCAGCTTGAGCACGCGCGCCACCTCGTCACGGTCCATCACCGGCGTCTGCGTGCAGGCGAAGATGCGCAGGCGCTGCTGGCCATCCTGCTCGAACACTTCGGCGTAACCTGCTTCGGGCTCGATGTAGGCATGCTCTACATAGCTTGTGCGGTATTCGTCCTCGGCCACAAAGGCCGACTGCGCCAACGTGGCAGCGGCGTCGCCCTTCACGACACGACCGCGGCAGAGAACATTTTCCGGGGCAAAGTCGTGCAATAGCGCACCAGTCGCCGTCAGTGCCTTCTCGCTGGTATCGAGTGCCTCCCCGGCCTGCCAGCGGATGGGGATGTCACTCTCGGCAATCGCCTTCACCGCATCCATCTCGCCCACGATGAGCAGCACGGCCTCGCCGCGCATGCGCACATGTCCGTCCGCCAGCACCGGCTGATCCTTGGGCTCGGGAAAGACCGAGAAACTGTTTTCTGGCACATCGGCAGCGCTGAAGACGGCCACCACTGCGGGGTGGCGACGTTTGAATGCTTCCAGATCGCCCAGTGTGAAGGTGGCGCGGGCATGCGGCGAGCGCACCGTGCGCAGCCACAGACTGTTCTCCGGATACTGGTCGGCACCAAATTTTTCGACGCCGGTGATCTTGGCCTCGCCGTCCAGCCGCGCCAGCCGTGCGCCGACCGCCTGCCCCGCAGCCGGCTGCGGCAGATCCAACTCGCCATGCGCCACGGCGAGCACCGCCTCGATGATCTTGCGGTAGCCGGTGCAACGGCACAGCACGCCTGCCAAACCATCCTGCACCTGCTGCTCGGTCGGATCCGGATGACGCCGCAGCACGTCGGCGGCAGCCATCAGCATGCCCGGTGTGCAGATACCGCATTGCGACGCACCATGCGCCAGAAAGGCTTGCTGCAGCCGGCTGATCCTGCCGTCGCAGGCCAACCCTTCGACCGTCGTCACGTCACGACCGGCGCACTGCGCCACGGCCGTGATACAGGAGCAGATCTGCTGACCATCGAGCAGCACGGTGCAGGCGCCACAGTCACCGGAGTGGCAACCGACCTTGGTGCCAGTCAAGCCCAGGTCGTCGCGCAGCAGATCCGACAAGCGCCTGGCCGGATCGGTCAGGATCTCGACCGCCTTGCCGTTCAGGTTCATCCGTATCTTCTGCATCGCTGCGGTCTTATTCATGGAGGGACTCTTCGATCGCGCGCCTGACCAGCGTCAGCGCTGCATCACGCCGGTACGTTGCGCTGCCGCGCACGTCGTCGATGGGACTGAGTACCTGCAAGTCCTGCGCTTCGGCCAGAGCCGACAAGCCACTGGCCGCACGCTGCCCCAGCAGTTTCTGTTCCAGGGTGCGCAGACGTTGCGCCACTTCCGAGCAGGAGCCCACGGCGATGCCGGCGTGGCTGATGACACCATCAGCGTCGGTGTCGATCAGCACGGCAACCATGGCGATCGAGATCACCAGATAGCGCCGATTCCCAAGCTTGAGAAAACTCGCACGCGCCCGCTCACGCCGGGGCACGAGGATGGCTGTCACCAGTTCTTCGGCTGAGCGCGCGATGCGGCGATTGCCCAACACAAACTCGCCCAGCGGCACTGTGCGCCGACCGGCGAGCGAGGAGAGTTCAACCTGCGCATCCATCGTCAGTAGCACCGGAACACCATCCGCCGACGGCGATGCATTGCAGACGTTGCCTGCCAGCGTGCCCATGTTCTGCACCTGGATGCCACCGATGTCGCAGGCGGCCTGCTGCAGGCCACGAAATTGCGCCGGCAATGTCGCACGGACGATCTGGCTCCAGGTTACGGCGGCGCCAATGCGCCAATGCGTTCCTTCATCCTGCAGGGTTCGCAACTCGGGTAGCGCAGTGATGTCCAGCACGGATTCGGTAATGGCCTGGCCACTGCGCGCGGCATAAAAGTCGGTGCCCCCAGCCAGAATCGTCAGCGGCTGCTGCGCCGCCGCAGTCAAGGCTTCGTCGAGGCTCTGCGGTCGAAGGTAGACGAAAGTCGTGCTCGTCAATTCAGATGCCTCTCTTAAGGAAATGGAATTGCTGATATGCCGATGTCATTGCGGGCTCCAGCAATGTCATCCCGGACTCCACCAATGTCATCCCGGACTTGATCCGGGATCCAGTGCCACACATGCACTGGATTGCGGGTCGAGCCCGCAATGACAAGCAACCGTACAACAGGCACTTTTTCACTATCCGTCTCCCGTAGCGGTCTCTGCCTAATGCGCCGCAGCCAGAACGACGGGGATTTCGGTGGCGGGCGGCGTGTTGCGGCTGCGGCCACAGCGCACGATGCCGTCAATCATCACCATGCCGACACCGGGAATGTCGCCCAGTGCAATGCTGTCGAGCAGGTCGCGCCCGGCGGAGTGCTGCGCCTTGTCCATAAAGACAAAGTCGGCGGCGCGCCCGACTTCGATCAGGCCGCAGTTCAGGTTGCGCAGGCGCGCCGTGTTGCCGGTGGCAAAGCAGAACACCAGTTCCGCCGGAATCCCGCCCAGGCTGGAAAGCAGCGCCACCATGCGCAGCATGCCCAGCGGCTGCACACCCGAGCCTGCCGGGCCGTCGGTGCCCAGAATCACGCGATGCGGGCACTTGAGTGCCAGCGCGGCCTGCGCCGCCGCGATGGCCACCTTCTCGTTGCCGTTGTGAACAATCTCGATGGCCCGCGACGATTTTTCGCAAAGCTCGCAGACATGGGCTTCCGACAGCGCCGTGTGGCCGCCGTTAATGTGACCAATGACGTCGGCATCGGCTTCGAGCACAACATCCTTGTCGATCAGGCCGGAACCCGGAATCGACGGCCCACCCGTATGAATCGTGCTCTGGATGCCGTACTTGCGCGCCCAGCGAACCATCTCCTGCGCCTCGTAGCCGGCCTTGACGGAGCCCAGTCCGACCTCGCCCAACAGCGTTACGCCAGCGTCCGCCAGGTCCTTGAAGTCCTGCTCGACCATGCCTTTTTCGATGATGGGCGCGCCTGCCAGCACCTTGACGCCGCCTGGGCGGAAATTGTCAAAGGCACGCTGCGCCGTGATGGCCAGGGCTTTCAGGCCAACGATGTCCTTGGGTCGCCCCGGCAGATGCACTTCACCCGCCGAAATCATGGTGGTCACACCACCGTTCATCGTGGAATCGATCCAGCCGGTCTGGTTCTGCCGCGGTGTCCAGTCGCCAAACACGGGGTGCACATGGCTGTCGATCAGACCGGGCGCGACGCAGGTGCGCCGTGCGTCGATCACGGTCTGTGCCTGCGCCGTGTCGCAGTCCGCCTCCTTGCCCACGGCCACGATCAGCCCATCGTTGATGACCAGCGTGTCGGCGTCCAGGATGGGGCGATCGATGTCACCCGACAACAGCAGGCCAATATTCCTGATCACAACTTTCCCTGACTTCTCGGTCGGTGCTGCAGTAGCCATGGCGGACTCCTTTGGTGCAGCAACAGCAACTACGGTGTTGACGCCGGTGCACTGATTTGGTTAAGTGTTTACAACATTCAGTGTAGCAGGACCCATGGTGCTCAAGCCCGCGCAACGACGCGCAGCACCGCGTCAGTAATGAAGCTCTCCCAGTGCGATAGTGCCGGCGGCGCTTCCAGGTTCTGCCCCAGGAAGGCGGAGAGCGTAAAGCGATTGGAAAGGTAAAAGTAGCTCAGCGATGCAATCGTCAGGTAAACATCGCGTGCCTGCACATCGGCGCGAAACACGCCTTTGTCGATGCCGCTCCTGAGGACCTCATCAAGGATAGCAATGGCGGCACTGGAATACTCGCGTGCCCGCATCGACTTGGAAATATGGACTCCGCGGTGCAGGTTTTCGCTGTTCAGCAGCGTGATGAATTCCGGGTGCTTCTGGTAGTAGTTCCAGGTGAACAGCACCACCGTGCGCAGTGACTCGACCGGTTGCTCCATGTCCAGATCAACCTTGGCTTCGGCCTCGCAAAAGCGTCGGTAGATCTCCTCCAGCGCCGCGATGAACAGCCCTTCCTTGCTGCCGAAGTAGTAATAGATCATGCGATCAAAGGACTTCGCCGCTTTCGAGATCTTCTCGACGCGACCGCCGGCAAAACCGGATTTGGCAAAGACCTTGATTGCCGCCTTCAGGATGCTCTCGCGCGTCGCCTGCGCCGCCAGTTCGCGCACGCCGGGCCGCTTCACGGCCGCGGAAGGCTTGCTCTTCTTTGGTTTGGATGCTGCGGCGACCATGACCCAGCCCTTGAACTCAGGCCGCGACCAGCAAACGCTCCAGGCAGCGGTTCACCTCAGCGGCGCGATGCCGCGCCTGATTGCCGGTGGGCGCCAGCGCCTCGTCATAGAAGAAGGACGGAAGCTCGTCGTCCTGGTCTGTGAAACCAGCCTGCTTGTTAAACGCCCACTCCAGTTCCAGCACTTCGCGTCCGATCTTCTTCAGGAACGATTCTTCCAGCGCGGTGCCGTGTGCATCGTTGAGCGCCGTCACAATCAGCTGCGGATTGGTGTCCGTGACTGAACGCCCAAAAATGCAGAAACCCAGTGAATCAGCAGTCGCCGCCGAGACCTGCGCCCCCAGGCTCACCGTGACCAGTTCCTCGGTGCTCTTGCCCTTGCAGTCAAAGGCCGGCAGGTTGCCCACCGTATGATCCGCGCCCTGCGCCGTCAGCATCATCGAGATGCCGGTAACCTCGATCACGCGCGGATCGTAGGCGCTGATGCCCTGGCGCTTGATGACCGGAACCCGTGCCACATTGAAATGTTTGCCGACCCTGTACGCTCCTTGCGCCAGCAGGCGTCCGCGCTCGTTACCCGCTCGAATGTCGTCCAGCGCGCGCATCATGAAATCAGCATCGCCAAAGGGGGCCTGCCCGGCCTCCATCAGCACGCCCAGCATGGCGCCGAGCTCGATGGTGTCTATGCCCAGATCGTTGGCCACAGCGTTCAGGCGTGCCACCTGATCCGGGTCCTGCAAGCCACAGTTGCTGCCCACCAGCCCCAGCGTCTCGTA
>CAIYMN010000242.1 GCA_903927295.1 uncultured beta proteobacterium
ACGGCGCATGGGGTGGCTGTGGCGCCTCTGTTGCCAGCCAATTGTGGCTTCGAAGTGCGGGGGGGCTGGAGCGAGCACTTTGCCAGCCGCTTTGCCGGACAACCGTTCAAGTCGGTGGCGATCTCGTTTTGCAATTCACAGGGAACGCGCTTTGCCCGCCAGGGCGAATTTGTGGCCACCGCCAGCGGCGTCGAGGGCAGCCTGATCTATGCCGCGTCGAGTCTGCTGCGCGATGAAGTGATGGCGCAGGGCAGCGCTACCTTCGAGCTCGATCTGCTGCCTGCTTTGAACCCGCAGCGGGTGCTGTCCGAAGTGCAGCATCCGCGCGGCTCGCGAACACTCTCCAGTCACCTGAAGAGCCGGCTTGGCATTGACGGTATCAAGGCCGCCATGCTGTACGAGTTGCTGAGCAAGGAGCAGTTGCATGACCCGGTGCAGCTGGCAGCAGCCATCAAGGCCTTGCCGATCACGCTGGCGGCCACGCGCCCGCTGGATGAAGCCATCAGCAGCGCCGGCGGCGTGCTGTTCGAGGCGATGGACGAGCATCTGATGCTGAAGGCACTGCCAGGCGTCTTTTGTGCCGGCGAGATGCTCGACTGGGAGGCGCCCACCGGTGGCTATCTGCTCACCGCCTGCCTGGCCAGCGGCCGGCGTGCCGCGCAGGGAATGCTGGCTTACCTCGCGCGCTGATCAGTTGATGTACTCGGACACGACCTTCCATTTGCCATCGACAATTTGCGACAGCCGCGCTGCGTCGCTGCCCATGTGCTTGGTCGGCGAGAAACTGGTCGACGGACTGCCAAAAATGTCGGGCGGCGTACTCATGGTGTCCATCACCTTGGCGAAGCTGTCCGTTGTCAGGTTCTGACCGGCCTTTTCAGCCACTTTGGCGAAGGTGTCGACGATCAGGTAACCGTAGACCGAGAAGACGGAAGGATCCTCATTGAATTTTGTCTTGAACTTGTTGGCCCAGAAGCGGATGGGTTGCGAGCTGTCGTCGAGGTAGGGGTTCTGCGCAGTCATCGAAGAGTACAGACCGTCCATGGCCTTGCCGCCAAGCTTGTGAATCGCATCGTTGTAGGCCGCGTTGGAGGCCAGAAAAACCGGGTTGAAGCCGGTCTTGCGGGATTCGCCGATGGCACCTATCGTTTCACGCGCAATGGTGCCGAGCACCACCATTTCGCAGCCGGCCGCTTTCATCTTGGCTACCTGCGATGAAAAGTCGGTGGCCCCACGCTTGTAGGAGGTTTTCTCCGTGAAATCCATGCCGATGGACTTCAGGCCCGCCTCGCCGCCGCGCATCACTTCCAGGCCGAACTCGTCGTCCTGGTACATGGTGCAAACCTTCTTTATCCCTTTTTCCTTCACCAGTTTGGGCGTGGTCTTGCGGATCTGATCGAAGTAGGTAACCGAGAAGGCGTACTTGAGCTTATGCAGGGGCTCGTACATTTCACGCGCTGCCGTCAAGGGAAAGAAATTGACGACATTCTTCTCGAACTGAACCGGCATGGCTGCCAGGTTGTGAGCGGTCCCGATGTGCCCCACCATCATGAAGATCTTGTCCTGATTGACCAGCTTCTGTGCCGCCAGGAACGCCTTCTTGGGGTCGTAGCCTGAGTCCTCCACAAGGAGTTTGAGCTTGCGCCCGTTGATGCCACCCTGCTCGTTGATTTCGTCGACCCGCAGCATCATGCCCAGGCGTGCCTGTTTGCCCAGGCTGACGGCCGGACCCGACAGGTCCTGGATTGAGCCGATCGTGATTTCGGTCTTGCTCACGCCTTGTTGCGCCAGCGCGCAGCTGGTCGTGAGTGCAAGCGCGGCGAGAGTAACGGTATGTTTGATTTGCATCTAGGTCTCCTGTAGGTGGCGGCGTATAGTGCATTTTTGACGCTGGCGGCGCAAAGTCAAGCTGGTTAGTACTTAGAACAACAGGAATTTTCATGAGCGAGCTACTCGAGATACAAGTCAAAGACGGGGTCTGGCGTGTTCGCTTGAACCGGCCGCAGGCGCGCAACGCTTTTTCGGTTGAGCTGATGCGCGAGCTGACGCAAACCGCGCGGCAGTTGCGCGATGAGCCGGGTGTGCGAGCGGTCATCCTGTGCGCAGCCGGGCCGCATTTTTCTGCTGGTATGGATCTGGCTGAAGTTCAGAAGTCAGACGCCAGCAAGCTGAGTCTGTCCGAGCGTCGCACGCTGGCCGCGCTGGGTGAGCGCATGTGCCAAGCCTGGGAGGATGTTCCGGCCATAACCATTGGCGCCATTGAGGGCCATTGCATTGGTGGCGGTGCCGCACTGGTGGCGGCGCTGGACTGGCGCGTGATCGGTAACTCGGCCTGGTTCTGGCTGCCTGAAATCGCCCTTGGCATACCGCTGGGCTGGGGTGCGCTGCCTCGTTTGGTGAGTTTGCTCGGTCCCGCCAAGGCCAAGCGCTTCATCATTCTGGGTGAGCGCCTGCAAGGACAGCAAGCGCTTGATTTTGGTTTGGCTGAGTATCTGGTGCCTGACGGCCAGGCGGAGGTCGAAGCCTTCAAGCTGGCGCAGCGCGTCGTCGATCTGCCCGAGGTTGCGGTGACCATGAGCAAACAGGCGGTCAATGCCAGCGCCACTGCATTGAGTCACCTTGCGTCCCATATGGTCAGCGACCAACTCGCACTGGCTCTGGCCAGCGAAGAGGCAGTGGCAGCACGTGCCAGGTTTGCAAAAAATCAAAGAGGTCAGTGATGACAGGTTCTGTAACAGCGAAGACGATTCTCTCCGACATTGAAATTGCCCAGGCGGCGACGCTCAAGCCGGTGCTGCAGATGGCGCAGGAGCGCCTGGGCATTCCGGCGCAGGCGCTGGAACCTTACGGTCATTACAAGGCCAAGATTGATCTGGCATGGCTGAACCAGCAGACCGGACCGAACGGCAAACTGGTTCTGGTCACGGCGATCAGCCCGACGCCGGCCGGAGAGGGCAAGACCACCACCGTGGTTGGGCTCGGAGACGCATTGAACCGGATCGGCAAGCGCACGGTGATTGCGCTGCGCGAGCCTTCGCTGGGGCCGGTATTCGGCATGAAGGGCGGCGCTGCCGGCGGTGGCTACGCCCAGGTAGTACCGATGGAAGACATCAACCTGCACTTCACGGGCGACTTCAATGCCATTGCGCTAGCGCACAACCTGTTGGCTGCGCTGATCGACAACCACATTCATCATGGCAATTCGCTGCGCTTTGACTTCCGCCGCATTGTCTGGCGCCGTGTCATGGACATGAACGACCGTGCCCTGCGCTCCACCGTTATTTCGCTGGGTGGCTCGGGCAACGGCTTCCCGCGTGAAGACGGCTTTGATATCGTGGTGGCGTCCGAAGTGATGGCCATCTTCTGCCTGGCCACATCGCGCAAGGACTTGAAGTCGCGCCTGGCCAACATCATCGTCGGCTATACGCGTGACCTGACACCAATCAAGGCCAGCGAACTGCAGGCACAAGGCGCGATGGCAGCGCTGCTGAAGGACGCCATCAAACCCAATCTGGTGCAAACGCTGGAGAACAACCCGGCCATCATTCACGGCGGACCCTTTGCCAATATCGCGCACGGCTGCAATACCGTAACGGCGACCCAGGCGGCCCTGAAACTAGGGGAGTATGTCGTCACCGAAGCCGGCTTTGGCGCAGATTTGGGAGCAGAAAAATTCATTGACATCAAGTGCCGCAAGTCAGGTTTGCGACCCGACGTGGCAGTGATTGTGGCCACGTTGCGGGCGCTCAAATACCATGGCGGGGTTGATGTCAAGGACCTCATGACGCCGAATCTGGTCGCACTGGAGAAGGGTCTGCCCAACCTGGAGCGGCATGTCGAAAACATCCGGCATCGCTACGGGTTGCCTTGTGTTGTGGCACTCAATCATTTCACAGCCGACACCGAGCCAGAACTCGCCTTGCTGCGTCGTCACATGGACCGGCAGGGCGTTCCGGTGGTGATTGCACGCCACTGGTCCGAGGGCTCGGCCGGGGCGGAGGAACTGGCCCACGTGGTCGTGAAAATGGCCGAGTCAGGCACGGCCCACATGCGTTATGTGTACCAGGATGGAGACAGTCTGTGGGAGAAGATGAAGGCGATTGCCACCAAGGTTTATGGTGCGGCCGACATTTCCGCAGACACCGCCGTGCGCACCAAGATTGCCAAATTGCAGCAGGACGGCTATGGCCACTACCCGGTTTGTGTCGCCAAGACCCAATACTCTTTTTCTACCGACCCCAAGCTGCGTGGTGCACCGTCAGGACACATGGTCAATATCCGCGAAGTGCGCCTGGCAGCAGGAGCCGAATTTGTGGTGATGATTTGTGGCGACATCATGACCATGCCAGGGCTGCCCAAAGAACCTGCCTCGGCGCGCATCGACATTGATGACGACGGCAAGATCTCGGGTTTGTTCTAGCTGGCAGCCTTGACGGCAAGCACCGGGCAGGAAACCGAAAGAAGCAGTTCCTGGGCCACGCTGCCCATGATCAGTTTGCCCACCGGGGAGCGCTTTCTCAGGCCGATGATGAGCAGGGACGCGCCCAAGGACTCAACCAGGGCTTCAATTTCCTCGACGGCGTTCTTGCCTCGAACATATTGCTTGAGCTCGGTGTCGATGCCGCAGTCGTTCAGGATCTGCTGCACGCGCTCGTAGTCCTGCACATCGGCCAGTGAGGGATCTTCCTTGCTGCCGCCGGGGCTGGCATTGACAACGACGAGACGTTCATTGCGGCGCGTCGCAACTTCGATTCCTTTGTCCAGAGCGGCCTGACCCTCCGGACGTGGCACATAGGCTACAAGTATTGTCATAAATTTCCTCTGCGAAAAAACCAAACTCGACTCAGGTGGTACATGGATGTGACACCTCTGACAACTCTGATTCTAGACCGGTCCGTCGCACAAATCGCCTTGCGCACATAATCCAGCGCCAGCTAGCCGGATCCATGCATCACCGGCTCATGGAAGAAGGGAACAACATGATCAAGACCGGCGTATTCACCAATTTTCCAATGTCCCAACAGGCGCTGGGCCTGAGTTTTCTGGCCGTGGCGCTGGTGGGTTCTGCACACGCAGATCAGGAGCAGCCAGGGGCAACCCCGTTTCGACCGACGGTCACCAGCGGAGCCAATATCTCGATGCCGGGCTGGCTGGAACTTGAATTTGGTGGCCAGCGTTTGGGTGGAAACGGTGCCGACCAGCGCAACAGCTGGCCGTATCTGCTGAAATATACGATCAATGAGCGTTTTGCCTTGTTGCTCGGAGGCGATGCGTATGTCAGTGTGGCTCCAGCGCAGTCGGTCGCGCTCAGCGGACAAGGCGATACCACACTGACCCTGAAGTACCGCGCAGCCGAAGCCCCTGAGGGTTCCAGCTTCGGTCTGGAAGCGACCGTCAAACTGCCCACGGCGATGGATGGTATCGGCAACGGTGCGAGCGACTATAGCGTGAAGGCAATCTATGGCATCGATCTACCGAACGAGCTTCACCTTGATACCAACCTGATCGCGACCAGGTTGGGAGCCGTTGCCACGAATCAAGGGCGTTACCAATGGGGATGGGCGGCCGCTGTGAGCCGGCAGTTCGGCGACAAATGGACACTTGCCGGCGACCTCTCGGGCACGGGTCAGGCGGGTTCACCCTCCACCGCACAGTTTCTGGCGGCCCTGAGTTATGCGCTTACCAGACGCGTTGTTCTGGACGCCGGGTTTGCCGCTGGACTCAATAGCAGCACACCAAGCTTCAACGTCTTTGCAGGTATGACGATGCTGATTGGGAAGATCAATTAACCGCCCGGCTCTTGAGTTGACCTGGCGCAATGCAAAGGCCAGTGGGTAGGTACAAGATGCACCAGCATGCAGTCGCAACCACGACTGACACTGATTATTCCAAAACGATTGCGTGACTGTTGTGGGAGAAACAATTCGTGAATCCTGGTCCAACGTTGACGAGTGCAGGCATCTGGGTGCCGGTCACCAACGTCAGTTATCTTTCACAAAGCTACAACGGCACACTCGCCAACACCTTCCACGCAATCATTCAGATTGGCCCGGCAGGCCAATATGGGATGGTTGTTACGGGTTGGGGTTACAGCGGTTGGCCCGCTACCTTGGCTACCGCCGCACCTGTATCCGTGGCTCTCTTGACGCCTGATTCCAATGCGAATCTCAGCATCAACACTTCCGCCTACATCGCTGACCCGGTGACCAGCGGCGGTGGCTCCGCAATCGTCGCCGATTTTAACGGCGACGGTAAGCCGGACATATTTCTGGCAGCCCATAACGAAAGTCCGTTCATAGCCATGCCAAGTACGGCGTATCTGTCAAATGGCAGCGACACTTTTACAAAAGTCACTCTGACCGACCATGTCATGGCACACGATGCTGAGCTTGCGTACATCAACGGCAAGCCGGTGGTGTTGACGGGTACCTTTAGTCCGGGAGACTCCAACCCGATCTACTCGTTTGCAAATGGAACTTTCGTTGAAAGCATTGCGGCGAATGTCAGTCAACTTTGGGGCATGGACACGACGCTGGTTGACAGTGGCCCCGCAGCTGGTTTGCAACTAATTCGCGGTGACGTCAACTCGGATTACAACCCAAGCACCGGATACAGTGCAAGGCAAGACATCGTTGTGTACGCATTCGATGGACACGATGTCTCCGGGTCTCTTCCACTTCAGGTAATTACGCCATATCTTTCCACCCTGCCGCAGTACAAGACATTTCCCGCGCAAATTGGTGGCCCCGGTCTGACTCATACCTATCGCGTTTGGGCCGATGATCTCAACCACGATGGCAAGCAGGATATTCTTGCCGGAGAGTCGATGT
Source organism: uncultured beta proteobacterium (assembly GCA_903927295.1). Lineage (GTDB taxonomy): Bacteria > Pseudomonadota > Gammaproteobacteria > Burkholderiales > Burkholderiaceae_C > Rhodoferax. The sequence continues at coordinate 6,831 of CAIYMN010000242.1, forward strand.
GGTCTCAGGCCAACAACGAATTTCCATCTGCGTTGCAGGTGTTGATCAATAGAGGCGATGGGACGTTCAAGGATGCAACGGCGTCCTTGAATCCTGAAATGAGTCTCAACGTATCGGAGATGGATTACAACCCGACATTCATCGACATCGACCACAGCGGAATCAACACCTATCTTTTTGCCGGCAGTACAAGTTGGGGATCTATGGCGCGTCAGGCAGATTACGTTCTGCTAAACGACGGCACGGGAAGGCTTTACATCGGTTTGCATGAGCAATTCAAAGCGCTTGCTCTTCAAGTGTTTTCCTATCTCGGAATGTCATATAACGCTTTTTCTACACCGCCGCGTTTCATTGGCATTCCACAAGCGGATGGATCATTGAACTTTGTTGCGGAGATTTCGACCGGCACGTTCAACAGCGCTGCGAATATCTCACAGACTGCGTATCAGTACGTCAATGTACCGCTTCACTACAGTCCGACGACTGATTTCAGGACAGACATCACCATTTCGGATCGTAACGGCTCCATGCTCATGCGAACGTGGGCAGGAAACGACACTGTTTACGACACAAATCCATCGACTTCACCAACAAGCATTGATGGTGGCTTAGGGACAGATGCCGTTGTGTATTCTGGTGTTCAAGCGAACTACACCATCACCTCCATAGCTGATGGCTTCAAGATCGATAGCAATGCGGGGATACATGACACCCTGAAGAATATCGAGTACGCGAGATTTGCTGACAAAGCGGTTTTGCTTTCCAGTCTGGACACAACTGCGCCAACTGTCATCAGTTTCAGTCCTGCTCCCAAGGCATCGGCAGTTGCTGTTTCGACTGATATTGTCTTTGCGTTCAGCGAGGCCATTCAACGCGGCGTCGGCACCATCCTCCTCAAGACCGCAGGCGGAACCCTTGTGGCAAGCTATGAAGCAGCCACCAGCACCAACCTGAGCATCTTCGGCAGTACGTTGAGCATCAAGCCAAGTGCTGACCTTGGTATCTTCGCTGGCTACAAGGTGGAACTTCCTGCCGGTGCGATCAAGGATCTGGTGGGCAACAAGCATGCGGGCGTGAGTGATTACAACTTCACAACCCAGACGCTGGACAGCCTGTATCAATTTTGCGTCGTTGCCTTTAGCGCTGCACCGGGTGTCGAATACATGAACCAACTGGCAGTCGCCTACAACGCAGGTCTGACCGTCAAACAGATTGTCAACATCTTTACGACCAAGCCGCAGTTCACATCGACTTATGCCGATTCCATGACGAACACGGATTTTGCAACGCTGCTGGTCGCCAATGTTGTGAAAGACAGCGCATCTGCAGCAATCAAGGCCCAAGCAGTGAATGATATTGTTGACGCACTCAGGGTATGGAGCCGGGGCGACACGATTTATCAGATCTTTGGCAATCTCGCTAGCAAGCCACTCAGTGACCCGGATTGGGGCAATACGGCTCATCAGTTCGACAATCAGACTGAAGTTGCCAGGTACTTCACCGAAGTGATGCACAACAGCGCAACCGACATGCCCACGCTCAAGGCCGCCTTGGGCGCCGTCACACCAACCACGGACGTTTCAACGCCGCAGGTCATTGCTGCGCTGATCGGCGTGGAATTGAGTCACCTGGTGTGATGCCAATCGCCTATTTCCTGCGGATTTGATCATGGCGTGATGGCTCAAGTCTGAGTCATCTGCTTCAAGCACGCCTGGCATGTTGCGGGTGAAACAATATCCAACACAAGCTACCGTGGCTTTACTTGCCCGGATGTTGGCGTTTACCCGGTGGCACTATTGTTGCTTCGGTGTCTTGAGCGATCCATTGAGGATGATTCAGCGCAGTTTTGCCGCCGGGTCGTCTTTGTGGGCCAGAACACAGATCGTGCACCGTTATGCAACCTACTTTGACAGCACATGAGCATCACCACCGCCATTGTCTTCCTTGTCCTGCCTGTTGCCTGTATCGCCGCAGCAAGTGCTTTGATGCACCTGTTTGACGTGAAGGACGCTACTCCGGAACAAGCCCAAACTCAGGCCGAACGATTGTTGGCGCAGTTCACGACGGAGATCAAGGTGCGACCCCGAGTTCGGGCTGGAGCGCCAGGCAATACAGCGCCAGCAGAGTTTTCGCGCCTCAGCTCATTGAGTCCGACGCGCACTCTATCGGTTTGACCGGTTGCTTGTATGGCGCTCGCCATGAAGGGCCAGCAGCCACCTGGAGCAAGCCGAGTCAAGACAAGCTCGCACCCCGATAACGACACTGTCGTCAAGAGGGGTATTCGAACGTGATACCGTGGACCCGGGCATGAGCCTGTACGCGCTTCGTTCATCGTGCGTATTTCCTAGGTGACGTTTTTAACCCAGCTTTCATGGCTGGGTTTTTTTTGGCTGTCCGGCTATGCAACCGGCCTGTCGCGGCCCGTTGCTTGAACAACGCGACGCTCAGGTGCTACAGGCAGGTGCTACAAATCGATTGCCTTTTCAGGCCAGATCAACCTAACTTGTTGATTGCATTCGTTTCGCAAAAATGAGGTTGACGAGCCTGACCCCGGCACTGGCTCCACAGTTAGGGCTGCTTGGTTCCCCACCTGACCCGGTTGGCCGCTTCACCATGCGGGAAGGCCCGTCAAAAAGTATTGTAAGGGCCAACGGTAGATGGGGGTGGGCTTTAGAATCAGTCCCCATGTCCTACCTCGTGCTGGCCCGCAAGTACCGCCCCCGAAATTTCACCGAAATGGTGGGGCAGGATCACGTGGTGCAGGCACTCTCCAACGCCCTGGGAACGCAGCGTCTGCACCATGCCTACCTGTTTACCGGCACGCGGGGAGTCGGCAAGACGACCGTATCGCGCATTCTGGCCAAGTCGCTCAATTGTCAGGGCGCCGATGGGCAGGGCTCCATCACAGCCACGCCCTGTGGCGTCTGCCAGGCTTGCCGCGATATTGATGCTGGCCGGTTTGTTGACTACACCGAGCTTGACGCCGCCTCGAATCGCGGCGTCGATGAGGTTCAGGCTTTGCTGGAGCAGGCGGTCTACAAGCCGGTGCAGGGGCGCTTCAAGGTGTTCATGATTGACGAAGTGCACATGCTCACCGGCCACGCTTTCAACGCCATGTTGAAGACGCTGGAAGAACCACCTGACTACCTGAAATTTGTACTGGCCACGACGGACCCACAGAAGGTGCCCGTGACGGTGCTGTCGCGCTGTCTGCAGTTCAACCTGCGGCCCATGGCACCCGAAACCATTCGCGAGCATTTACAGAAGGTTCTGCAAGCCGAGAGCGTGTCGGCCGACGCCCAGTCGCTCGCCTTGCTGGCCCGCGCAGCGCGCGGCTCCATGCGCGACGCACTGAGTCTGACCGATCAGGCGATTGCCTTTGGCGCCGGGCAACTTGAAGAGACGATGGTGCGTCAGATGTTGGGCAGCGTTGATCGTTCCTACGTGCTGCGCCTGATTGAGGCGCTGGCGCTGGGTGACGGCAAGACCGTGGTCGAGACCTCGGAGGCACTGCGCCTGAATGGCTTGAGCGCCGCGTCCACGCTGGAAGAAATGTCGGCTGTGTTGCAGCGCATGGCTGTGATTCAGACTGTTGCCGATGCGGCGCAACCCGACGACAGGGATCCGCTAGCCGCTGATACGCTGCGCCTGGCAGCACTGATGCCGGCCGACGAGACACAACTGCTTTACAGCATTTGTCTGCATGGACGCGCTGACCTTGGCCTGGCGCCGGACGAGTATGCGGCGCTCACGATGGTGCTGCTGCGTCTGCTGGCTTTCAAGCCGACGCTGCGACCGACGGCGCAGGCTGAAAAAAAAACTCTGAAAAGTCCGGCGCCTGAGGCGCCGCTCCTGCCGGTCCAGAAACTCGCGGTGCGCAGCACACCGCTGACAGCTCAGCCGGTGCCGGCGCGGCCGAGCGAGCTTGCACCCAGGGCGGACCGCGCGCAAGCCGCAAGCAGTGTACTGGCGGTTCCGGTGCGTGTGCAGGCTGATTCTCGCGGTGAAGCGATGGCTGGCGAGTCAGGAAGTGCTGTGTTGCGGCCAACCGAAGAGGGTGATTTCTGGCACAACGTAGTGAGTCAACTGATCGCTGCTGACGCCATCGCCGCCATGGTGCGTGAACTCGCCTTGCAGTCGCAACTGGTCGCACGCGACACGGATCAGTGGCTGCTCAGGGTGGAACGTGAGTCTCTCAACCAGGCAGGCAGTCGCGATCGGCTGGCGACCGCCTTGCAGGCTGCGGGTCATGAGGTGCGTCTGGTAGTAGAAGTAGGGCGCGTTACTGACAGTCCGGCCCGGCGCAATGTGGCGCTGGCCGCCGAGCGCCAGATCGCCGCCGAGAAAATCATTTTTGACGACCCCTTTGTGCAAACCATGATGCGTGATTTTGGAGCGAAAATTGTCCCCGGCAGCATCAAGCCGGGCTGACCAACCGTTAATCAAGGAAAACCGATGTTCAACAAAGGACAACTCGCAGGCCTCATGAAGCAGGCGCAGGCGATGCAGGACAACATGAAAAAGGCTCAGGATGAACTGGGTTTTGTCGAGGTCACTGGCGAGTCCGGTGCCGGATTGGTGAAGGTCACGATGACCTGCAAACATGATGTGAAACGCATCAGCATCGACCCCAGCCTGCTGGCCGAAGACAAGGACATGCTGGAAGATCTGGTAGCGGCGGCTTTCAATGCAGCGGTGCGCAAGGCCGAAGAGACTTCCGCCGAAAGAATGGGCAAGATCACTGCGGGTATGCCGGGGCTGCCCGGCGGCATGAAGTTCCCGTTCTGAGGATGTCCAACGCCAATTCACTTGACGTATTGATTCAGGCGCTGCGCCGTTTGCCGGGGGTGGGTGTCAAGTCGGCGTCCCGCATGGCTTTCCATCTGTTGCAGCATGACAGGCCAGCAGCACTGGCGCTATCGCACGCGCTGCAAGTCGCCGTTGAGGGCGTGCGGCACTGCGAGCGTTGCCACACGTTCACGCAGGACCTGATCTGCAATACCTGCCTGGATGCGCGGCGCGACGGCAGCAAGTTGTGTGTAGTGGAGACGCCTGCCGACCAGTCGGCGGTGGAGCGGACCGGCGCGTACAGCGGCCTGTATTTCGTGCTGATGGGAAAACTCAGCCCGCTCGACGGCATTGGGCCAAAGGATATTGGTCTGAAGGACTTGTTTGAGCGGGCATGCGACGGCGTGGTGCAGGAAGTCATTCTGGCGACGAACTTCACCGCCGAAGGTGAAGCCACTGCCCACGTGATCAGCGAAGGGCTGAAGGCCAAAGGCTTGCGCCTGACACGACTGGCACGCGGCGTACCAGTGGGCAGCGAATTGGAGTACGTTGATCTGGGCACCATCGCGCATGCGCTGGTGGACAGGCGCTAGACCTGAAACCTCAGCGTTTGACGGGCGCTGAAGCGGGCTTGGCGGCCTTGCCGCGTGCTACAGGAGTTTTTGCTGCTGCCTTGCCCCGGCTTGACGGTGCTGCCTTGCGGCCTTTGGTCGCGGCCCGCTTCGGTGCGGCCAGGCTCGTCAGTGACAACTGACCGTTATCCGCCAGATGAGCCGCGACATCGGTTTCAAGATGGCTTGCGCGCGCGACCAGCAGGCTCGACCCCGCTTTGATCACAACCCGAGGCGGGATATTGTTGACACTGCGCAAGGCCTGCTCGGTCATGCCGACTCGTTTGGCGGCGTCGGCGGGGCGCATGGTTGTCGGTGCCAGCCAGACCGTCCAGCTCGCCAGCCGACCGCCACTGTAGGCCTCGAGATTGCTCTGAAAAACCGCTGCGTTGTCCCAGGGCAGCAGTATCTGCGGTGTGCCGGCAGCCAGAATGACGGGGCGGTTGGCCGATGGGTTGAGCGCCTTGAAGTCTTCCAGTGGCACTTCGGCGAGCTTGGCGGCCAATGAGACGTCAATGTCATGCTTGATGTCCACCGTTTGAAAGTAGGGGTGGTTTTCGATCTGTGGCAACGTCGAGTTGAAGGCAGCCGGGTTGCTCACGATGTTCTTCACGGCCTGCAGTTTGGGTACGTAAAAACGCGTTTCCATTGGCATGTTGAGGTCGCTGTAGCGGGTGCCCAAACCGGCACGCTGATTCTTCGCGATGGCGCGCCCGACACTGCCTTCGCCCCAGTTGTACGCGGCCAGCGCCAGTTGCCAGTCGCCAAACATGCCGTAGAGTTTTTGCAGATAGTCGAGCGCCGCGCGGGTTGACGCCAACACGTCACGCCGGTCATCCCGAAAAGCATTCTGCTTCAATTCATACGTCTTCCCGGTGGCCGGCATGAACTGCCACATGCCGGCTGCCTTCGCGCTGGAGACAGCCTGCGGATTGAAAGCGCTTTCGATGAAAGGCAGCAGGGCCAGTTCGGTCGGCATATTGCGGCGTTCAAGTTCTTCAACAATATGGAACAGGTACTTGCGTGAACGTTCCGTCATGCGCAGGATGTAATCGTTTCGGGCGCTGTACCAGAGTTCGCGGTCGTGCACCAACTGGTTGTCCAGATCAGGCATGGCGTAACCGCGCCGGATGCGCTCCCACAGGTCGGCAGGGGGAGCCAATTGGGCCACTGCGCCAGAGGCTGCAAGCACGGCTGTGATTGGAAGCAGTTCGCTGCCGGCAGTAGCCGAGTGTGCGGCGCTGCCCGATGAGGTCGAAGTACTGCTGCTGGTAGTGGGCACGCTGTGGCCACCTGGTGAATCAGGTGATCTGACGATGCCCGTACCCGCACAGCCTGTCAGCCAGATCAGACTGCACAGGCAGACCATGCCGAGAATTCTCATTGGAACTGGTTTTTCCACTGACGAAGCGCGGCAAGAACGCTTACCTCATCTCCGGCCGCTGCGTCAAAAGTCCGGGCGGCCCGAATGACAGCGGCTTGATTGGTGCGCAGGAAGGGGTTGATCTGGCGTTCCATGGAAATGGAAGATGGCAGGCTGGGTTGATTGGCAGAGCGCAGTTCCCGAACCCTTGCCAGGTAATCCGTCAGGGCGCCGTTGTCCGGTTCCACAGCGCAGGCAAATTTCAGGTTGCCCAGGGTGTATTCATGGGCGCAGCAAACCCGCGTGTCGTCCGCCAGTGTCGAGAGCCGCTTTAACGAGGTCAGCATCTGCGCCGGTGTGCCTTCGAACAAGCGGCCGCAACCGCCACTGAACAAGGTGTCACCGCAAAAAAGAAGGGGTGCCTGACCCGGGACGGCTGTGTAGTAGGCGATGTGACCTGCGGTGTGCCCTGGCACGTCGATCACCTCCAGGCTCAAGCCCAGGCATTGCACCTGCTCGCCGTCGCAAAGTGGCGTCAGTGGTTGCGGCATCAATTCACGCTTTGGACCGAACACGCGGGCACCGGTGGCCTGGCGCAGCGCATCGACGCCGCCCGTGTGATCAGGATGATGGTGCGTGACTAGAATGTCCTGTAGCTGCAGATTGAATGTTTGCAGCGCAGCGAGCACGGGCTGGGCGTCGCCGGGGTCAACTACCAGCGCATGGCTTTCGTCGTGCAACAGCCAGATGTAGTTATCGCTGAAGGCAGGTAGTGGGATTAACTTCATGAACGATCAAATTATAGGTTTGCATGACTGGTTTGCGACGCCGCCCGGACGCTATCTGCTGGAGTGGGAGCGTGCGCAGCTTGATCTCGCCGTAGCCGATATTTTTGGTTATCACGCATTACAACTGGGATTGAGCGAACTCGATGCCTTGCGCGCCAACCGCATGCCGCACCGCTGGTTGGCCAGCGCCACGCCTGTAACAGGTGCGGCCATTGTGACCGACTTCTCGGCGCTGCCTTTTCCGGCCAGCAGCCTGGATCTGGTCGTGCTACCCCATTCTCTGGAACTGGCGAGCGATCCACATGCCACCCTGCGTGAAGTGGAACGCGTGCTGGTACCCGAAGGGCGTGTCGTGATCTGTGGCTTGAACCCGGTGTCACTCTGGGGTTTCCGACAGAAGCGCGCGCGACTGTACCGCCGCCTGGGTTTCGGAAGGAAGTTCATGCCTCAGGAGGAGTGCATTGGCTACTGGCGTTTGCGCGACTGGCTGCGTCTGCTCGGCTTTGAAGTCGAAGTCGGCCACTTTGGCTGCTACCGGCCCGCGCTGGCAGGTGAAACCTGGCTGCGGCGCTTCGCCTGGATGGACTGGGTGGGCATGCGCTGGTGGCCAATTTTTGGTGCTGTGTATTTTCTGGTGGCGGTCAAGCGTGTGCGTGGCGTGACGCTGCTGAGTCCGGGCTGGCGCGCTGCGCGATCGGTAGCCGCGACTCCGGTGTCGGTTGCCGGCAGCGCGACGCTCAATCGCTCTGAGACAATCGCCGACGCAACGATGGGAAAGTCCGATTGAATACGATAGAAATTTACACCGACGGTGCTTGCAAGGGCAATCCGGGTCCCGGCGGCTGGGGTGTGCTGCTGAAGTCCAAGGACGCGGAAAAAGAGTTGTTCGGCGGCGAACTGGCCACCACCAACAACCGCATGGAAATGATGGCGGTGATCGAGGCCTTGTCGGCCCTGAAGCGTCCGTGTCACGTGAACCTGCATGTGGACAGCCAGTACGTGCTCAAGGGCATGACGGAGTGGCTCAACGGCTGGAAAGCCAGAGGCTGGAAGACGGCATCCAAACAGCCGGTCAAAAACGTCGATCTCTGGCTGCGCCTGGACGCGCTGGTTACCAACTCTGTGCACCGTATTGAGTGGCACTGGGTCCGTGGCCACGACGGCGATCCCGGCAATGAACGTGCCGATGAACTGGCGAACCTGGGCGTTGAAAAGGCCTTGCAGCAGCGCTGATTCAGACCAGATCGCAGGCGGCCTGCGTCTGCCCATTGAGGGCGCGCAGGACTGGCGTCTGCGTGGCACAGGCGGCCACGGCCTTCGGGCAACGGGTTCGAAAAATGCAGCCCGATGGCGGGTTGATGGGGGAGGGCAGATCCCCGTGCAGCAGTTGCAGCTTCTTGTGCCGCTCGCGTCGCGGGTCCGGTGTCGGAATGGCGCTGAGCAAGGCCTGTGTGTAGGGGTGGCGCGGGTCCTGGTAAATGGCCTGCTTGCTGGCGATTTCCATCGTCCGGCCGAGGTACATCACCATGACACGCCGGCTGATGTGTTTGACCACTGCCAGATCGTGCGCAATGAAGACCAGCGCCAGACCCATGCGGGATTGGAGTTCCATCAGCAAATTGATGATTTGTGCCTGGATCGAGACGTCCAGCGCCGACACCGGCTCATCGCAGATCACCAGTTTGGGCTCCATCACCAGGGCGCGCGCAATCCCGATGCGCTGACACTGGCCGCCCGAAAACTCATGCGGATAGCGGTTGATTTGCTGCTCTGTCAGACCCACCTGGTCCATCATGGCACGCACCTTTTGCATTACCTCGGTGCTCGTCATCGCCGGGTAATGCGTGCGCAGTGGCTCGGCAATGATCTGGCCTATGGTCATGCGCGGATCGAGCGAGGCCAGCGGATCCTGAAAGATCATCTGTACGCTTTTGCGTACGCTCTGCCAGGTCTGCCGGCTCGCGCCAAAAAGTTCCTGCTCCTGCCAGACAATGCTGCCCGAGGTCGCCGGAATCAGATTGAGCATGGCGCGTGCCAGGGTTGACTTGCCGCAACCGGACTCACCAACAATACCCAGCGTCTCGCCGGGCGAAATGTCGAACGAAACGCCATCGACCGCCTTGAGCCAGCGCGAGGGAGTCCAGGGCCATGGCGAATCACCTTTTATCTCAAAGTGAACCTTCAGGTCACGGACCGACAACAGCAGCGTGGACTGAGTCATACGCCAAGCTCCCGGGCGTGGCACTGCACTTCGTCCGCACTCTTGTGGCAGGCGCGCAGCACGCCGCGTTGACCATCGTCGCCGCCCTGACCACATTCCAGCGCGGGGCGTTGCTGGACGCAATGCGCCTCGGCCATCGAGCAGCGCTCACTGAACGGGCAACCCGGTGGCAACAGTGCCATGTTCGGCGGCGCGCCGGCAATGGCAACCAGCGCCTGCTCGCCCTGGTGCAGACGTGGTATGGCGCCCAGCAAACCCACCGTGTAAGGGTGACTGGGGCGGTAGAAGATGGACTCTGCGCTGCCTTGCTCCATGACGCGGCCACCATACAGCACCATGACCTCGTCGCACAGGCCCGCGACCACTCCCAGGTCATGCGTGATCATGACGATGGCGGTCCCGAAGTCACGTTGCAAGTCGCGCAGCAAGGCGATGATCTGCGCCTGCACCGTGACATCGAGCGCTGTCGTCGGCTCGTCGGCAATCAGCACCTCGGGTTCGCAAAGCAAGGCCATCGCGATCATCACGCGCTGACGCATGCCACCGGAGAATTCGTGCGGGTACATGCCAAGGCGCCGTGCAGCTTCGGGAATCTTGACAGCGTCGAGTGCCTGCACCGAGCGGGCCCGAGCTGCTGCGCGCGTCATGCCCTTGTGAAATTCCAGCACCTCGGTCATCTGGCGTTCGACCGTCAGATAGGGGTTGAGCGAAGTCATCGGGTCCTGAAAAATCATGGCCACGCGGTTGCCGCGAATCCGGTTCAACGCGGGTGCAGGCAAGGTCAACAGGTCCTGGCCATCAAACAGGGCCTGGCCGCTGGCCGCGCCATTGATGGCCAGCAAGCCCATCATGGCCAGCACGGTTTGGCTCTTGCCGGAACCGCTTTCACCGACGATACCCAGGGTCTGCCCACGGCTCAGCGAAAAGCTGATGTCGTTGACGGCGGTCAGCACGCCATCAGGCGTTTGAAATTGCACGCTCAGTTTGTCTACGTCAATCAGAGCCATCAACGTTCCTTTGGGTCCAGCGCGTCGCGCATGCCGTCGCCAATGAAGTTGAAGCAGTACAGCGTGACGGATAGCAAGGCGGCCGGGAACAGCAGAATCCAGGGTGAAACTTCCATCACCTTGGCACCATCCTGAATCAGCACACCCCAGCTGGTCATAGGTTCCTGAATGCCCAGGCCCAGGAAGGAGAGCACCGACTCCGTCAGAATCACTCCCGGCACAGTCACCGTCGTGTAGATGACGACCACGCCGAGCAAATTCGGAACGATGTGGCCAAAGATGATGCGCGTCGTCGAGACTCCCATGGCACGCGCTGCTTCCACGTATTCCATGGAACGCAGCGACAGCGTCTGCCCACGGACCACGCGCGCCATGTCCATCCAGGAAAACACCGTGATCGTGATCACCACCAAATAGAACTCGCGACCCAGTATGGTCACAAGCAAAATGGCGATCAGCAGGTAGGGGATGGCATACATCATGTCGACGATGCGCATCATCACGGCATCGACTTTGCCGCCCAGAAAGCCCGCCGTGGCGCCCCAGGCAATGCCCAGCGAGACCGAGGCGAGTGTGGCCAGCAAACCCACCGTGAGTGAAATGCGCCCACCGATCAGGCAGCGTACCAGCAAGTCGCGCCCGGCTTCATCGGTGCCCCAGAAATGCGCGTTCTTCAAACTCGGACCCATGCTCATGGCATCCCAATCGGCGCTGTCAAAGGCATGGGGCAAAACCCAGGGGCCAACGATGCAGGCAAGCGCAATCACAAACAGCAGGCACAGGCTGACGATGGCCGCCTTGTTGCGCATGAAACGCCGGCGCGCATCGCTCCACAGGCTGCGCGGCTTGGCCGCAGCGGAGCCGCTCTGCGTTACTCTGGCAGTCAGTTTGTTGAACTCTTGGGCGCTCAGCATGGCTGCTTCAGTACCTGATCTTGGGGTCAAGCCAGGCGTAGGCCAGATCCACCAGCAGATTGAGTGCCACGGTGAGCACCGCAACCAGCACCACCAGGCCCAGCACCAGTGTGTAGTCGCGGTTACCGGCGCCATTCACGATCAGTTTGCCCAGGCCTGGCAGGGAAAAGACGGTTTCGGTCACCAGGGCTGAGGTGATGGAAGAGATGGCCAGAGGACCGATCAGTGAAACGACCGGCAGCAGCGCGGGTTTGAGGGCGTGACGCAATACGACGACGCGTGTTGGCAGACCCTTGGCGCGCGCAGTACGGATGAAGTTGCTGTGCATGACTTCAATCAGGCTGCCGCGCATCACGCGTCCAATCACAGAGACGTTGATAAAGGTCAGCAACGCCATCGGCAAGACCATGAAGCGCAACTCGAAATCGTGCCAGCCTCCTGCCGGAAGCCACTTCAGCAGGATTGCAAAGACAATGATCAGCACCGGTCCGATGATGAAGCTCGGTACCGCGCTGCCGACATTGCCGATGAGCATGACGAAGTGATCTGCCAGGCTGTTTTGTCGCAAGGCTGCGACGATCCCCAGTCCGACACCGATGAACATGGACAGGATCAGCGAGCCACCACCGATGGCCGCTGACACCGGAAGAGCATTGGCCACCAGATCGTTGACCGACCAGTCGGCGTAGCGAAACGACGCTCCCAGGTCACCGTGCAGCAGACTCTGCAGGTACAGCAGGTATTGCTGCCACAGTGGTAAATCAAGGTGGTACTTGGCTTGCAGATTGGCCAGCACGGCAGCCGAGACCTGGCGCTCGCTGTCGAACGGCCCGCCAGGTGTGGCGTGCAGCAGGAAATAGCAGACCGAAATCACTGCCAGCATGGTTGGCAGTGTCGCCAGAACCCGGCGCAGCGTGTAGGACCACATGGGTAGCGTGCGCTTCAGTGCTTGATGATGTAGAAGTCCTTGGAGCGGTAGTGGTCTTGCGGGTTCAGCTCGGAATAGCCACCCACATAGGGTTTGATCAGGCGCGGCAGCGAGTACTGCACCAGCGGGATGATGGGATAGTCGTCCATGATCAATTTGGATGCTTGTGTCAGCAGCGCCTTGCGTTTGACCACGTCCGTGGACTGCGTACCCTTTTGAATGATCGCTTCGGCCTCGCGGTTGCAATGGTGATTCGTGTTCTGGTCCGAGTCACAGCGCACCAGGGCCAGGAAGGTGGTGGCATCGTTGTAGTCGGCCAGCCAGCCGTTGCGCGCTATCTGAAAGCTGCCGTCGTGACGCTTCTTGGCCAGCACCTTGAACTCCATGCTCTCGGTTTCCATGATGATGCCGAGCTTGGTCTTCCACTCTGATGCCACGAATACCGCCATTTTCTTGTGGTATTCGCTGGTGTTGTAGGAAAACCCGTACTTGGTTCCCGGCTTGACACCGGCTTGTTCAAGCAATTTTTTGGCCTCGGCAACGCGTTTGTCCATCGTCCAATTGGCCCATTCGTACGGTGTCGGGTCGGCACCCACCACACCCGGCACGATCAGGCTGTAGGCAGGTGCCTGCCCGTCGGCGGTGACGCGTTTGGAGAGGATCTCGCGGTCAATCACCATCGACAGCGCTTTGCGCACGCGCACATCCTTGAACGCCGGGTCTCTGGTCTGGTAGTCGTAATACCGGATGCCGATGATGGCCTGGTTGCGCAACTCCTTCGGGTATTGCGTCTTGTACTTTTCAAAGACGCCTGGCGGCAGTTGATAGACGTAATCGGTCTCACCGGACTCCCATAATTTGACATCGGCAAACTGGTCCTCAATCGGCAGGTAGGTCACGCGTGTCAGCGTGACGTGGGCCGCATCCCAGTAGTTCGGATTCTTTTCCACGACGATCCGGTTGTTCACCTGCCAGTCCTTGAGCACATAGGCACCGTTGCCAACCATGTTGCCAGGTTTGACCCAGTCTTTGCCCCATTTTTCTATCGTCGCCTTGTGAACCGGCCCCAATTGTGTGTTCGCGACCAGCTCTGGCATGAAGGCGACCGGGTCCTGCGTCCTGATTTCCAGCGTCAGCTTGTCCAGGGCTTTCACGCCGATTTCACTGGTCGGCTTCTTTCCCTGCGCCACTTCCAGGCCATTGAATAGAAAGACACCAAAGGTTGTGGCGTACGGTGATGCAGTCTTGGGGTCAACAAAGCGGCGGATGCCGTAGACAAAATCCTCGGCGCTGATCGGATCCCCATTGGAGAACTTCGCGTTGGCTCGCAGCTTGAAGACCCAGGTTGTGGCCGACGTCTGCTTCCAGCTTTCGGCAACGCCGGGAACGATCTTGCCGGTGGTGTCGGTGGCGGTCAGACCCTCAAACAGGTCCCGCAGAATCTGATTGGCGGGCACGGTTTCAGCAACGGCCGGGTCCATGCTCTCGGGCTCGGAGCCATTGCTGCGCGTCAAGGATTGTGTGGGATGAAGTTGTACGCCCGGCGGTACCGCCGTTGCGTAGCTGGGGATGAGCAAGGCACTGGCGAGTGCCATCGCGGTAAGGGACTTGTTCAAAACACGGTTCATGGTTTTAGTTCCTGGTAACCCGGAATTATCGTGCGCCCGGCAGACGCATTTATTGAGGTAGTTTGCTCGTATCAATATCGACATAGCGCCAGAAGCCACGGGACGTCGGATGGCGCCGGTAACCGATCAGCCAGGGTTGAATCATGTCGGTGCGGATTCGGTGCGTGGAAAACTTGTAGGGCATGTAGGCGACCATGATTTTGACCAGGTGCTGCATGATGGCCAGCCGCTCCGGACCGTCCGCCATCAGTTGCTGCTTTTGATAAAGCCTGTCAAATTCGGCGTTCTCAAAGCGGGACAGATTGCCCTCGCCCTTGCTCGGACCGTACGCCAGGCCGAGAGCGCCAGCGCCGTCCGGACTGGAGGCGCCATACCCCAGACCCCACATCATCAGTTTGCCGGCGCGCGCCGCTTTCAGGTGCTCCGGCCACTTGCCGGTCTTGAACTCGATGCGGATGCCGATCGCGTCCATGTTCTTCTTCCAGATCTGATTGAGTTCGCGGTCTGCGGCGGTCGGTGTGGTGGAGTATTGCAGCAGGAGTGGCTTGCCGTCGGGCATCTCGCGCCAGCCGTCTCCGTTGCGATCCACATAGCCGTACATGTCAAGCAGCGCGGCAGCGCGGGCCCGGTTGAAGTCGCTCATTTCAGTCTTGAACTTGGGGTCGTAGCCATAGGTCGTGGGTTGCATCGGACCCTGCGCGGGAATAGCCTGGTTGCGCCGCGGCAGCCGGATTTCCTCTTCGGTGTTGTAGGCCAGCGCGATCGCGCGTCTTAGCGCAACCTTGTCCGGCGTGTAGCCGCCTACGGTAGGGTCTTCCATGTTGAAGTAGGTGACCGTGACGTCCGGCGCAGCGACACGCTCCATCGTGATGCCGCGTTTGGCCAGATTGGGCGCCACGCGGTTGTTGGGAATGGCCTGGTAGGAAAAAGCGGCCGGCAGGTACATCAGAAAATCGTGATCGTTGCTCAGAAAAGAGAGCCAGCGGGGTTGAATTTCCTCGATGATGGAGATCTCAACACGGTCTACCAGCGGGATCCGCTTGCCCTTGAGCTTTTGGTAGATCTGCTGAGAGCGGGCATCATCAGCCGGCGGTTCCGCGTCCCAGTACGCTTCGCGGAAATTGGGGTTGCGCACAAAGGTCATTTTGGACGAACGTACCCAATGGTCGAGCTTGAAGGGGCCGGTGCCGACCGGATGTTCCATGATCTTGTCGCCGTACTTTTCCACCACCTCGCGTGCCAGGGCACCGAAAATGCTGGAGTCGGCAAGCGTGTAGATGAAGCGGGGTCGGGGTTCCTGCAGTTTGAACTGGATGGTGTAGCGGTCCAGTGCGCGTATGCCTTCCACCTCTTTCTCGTAGTTGAAGTGCGCGCCAGGCTTTTCTGCTTCGCGGCGCAATTCTTCCATGCCGAGCAGTTTTTCTTCCTCCAGATCGCTGTAGAGCTGGCTCTTGGTCTTCGGGTCAAAAATGCGCTTGTAGCTGTAGGCGAAGTCGTAGGCAGTGAGTTCGCGCTTCTTCCCGTCAAAGGCCGGGTCATCGGCAAAGTAGATGCCGGGCTTGATCTTCACGGTGTAAGTCCGGAAGTCGTCGCTCATGACCGGCATGCCCTGCGCCACGTTAGGAATCACCTTGGCGGGACGTGCCAGGTAGTCGTAGGTATACAGCGCATCGAAGATGTTTTCGGTGGCGATGCGCGAATAGGCGTCAGTAATCTGGGCCGGGTCAAAGCCGGTTTCGGCGATCTCGAAGGCGTAACGCAGAACTTTTTCGGGGGCCTTGGTTTGCGCGCACGCGTTG